>NZ_DASYTH010000030.1:0-35471 GCF_036002505.1 Actinophytocola sp.
CACCGACGCCATATAATTTAGGTAATACACTTGATCAAGGAAAGTCAAGCTCCCCGACAAGCGTGTCGTCCCAGATCAACAACCATCCGACAGGCGTCGACCCGCCTCAAGATCAAACTAAGGGGGAAACTCCCGCTAGGCCGAATCGCCGATAGCGAGTTGAACCTGTTCGTGGGGTTCAATGGCGGCGCATCAGCGCTGCTGCACACCTCGGCCGGGCCAGCCCGCATCCGGCTCAAGCTGGACGCGCCGCCAAACAGCTACGAAGCGGTACTTGGCGCGGCTGCCAACGATGAGCTGATATTCACTGATGAGATGATCACCTACCACGGTCCGGGTTACACGCAGCCATGGCAGGGTGTGATCGGGCGTGGCCATCGAGAGACCCGGCTACATGAAGTTGTCGAGCAACGAGGGCAGCCTTCGGTCGCGTCACACATCGTGGATCTGCTCAGAGGCTGCCGCGTTTTCCACTTCCATGACACGAGCGCAGACGCGCCGGTCAAACAAACGGTATCGACAGCAGATAATCTCACCCTCCGGCAGGATGCTGGCAACCTCGCCGCAATTCTACTCTCGTTGAAATAGCGCAATACTGCCACCTACAAACGCATCGTAGGTGCGATCCGACAGGTAGCTCCGTTCTTCAGGGATTTCGTACTCCAGCCCGAGGTCAGTGACCACATTCGGTTGCGCTGGCGACAAATGGATTCCGACGCCATATTCTCAGCCAATCAGATGTCAGATGGCACCCTTCGATTCGTCTGTCTTGCGACATTGTTGCTACATCCCGCAACTCCAGCGTTGATCGTGCTGGACGAACCGGAGCTGGGCCTGCACCCGTACGCCATCGTACAACTCTCTGAACTTCTGCGGCAGGCGTCCGTTCGCAGCCAGGTTCTCATCGCCACTCAATCTGTCACGTTGATGAATCAGTTCCAGATCGACGACCTGATTGTCGTCGAGCGGGCGAATGGTGCGTCAACGTTTGACAGGCCGGAACCGGATAGCCTTCATGCCTGGCTCGATGAGTACTCGCTGGGCGAACTCTGGGAGAAGAACCTCATCGGCGGTCGACCTGGCGATGCTGGGAAACATGCCTGAGCGCGGACGCCTGCACATCTTGGTGGAAGGCCAGACTGAGGAGACCATCGCCCGGGAAACCATCGCGCCTTACTTAACCTCGGTGGGATGGTGGGTCACGTACTCGATTGTCACGACGAAGCGCCCGGCAGGTGGCCCAGCCCACAAGGGCGGGGGTGATCAATTGGGACCAGGTGCAGCGAGAAATCCGCCTGCTGCTCAGAGATTCAGGCCTGCTAGTTCTGACGACGATGCTCGACTACTACGCCTTCCCCCCAGAAGCGCCTGGAATGAATACCCGGCCAGCCGGGAGGCCGGGCGATCGGGTGGGCATGTCGAGGGCGCTCTCCGCCAGCACTTCGATGACCAACGATTCCTCCCGCACCTGACGCTCCACGAGACAGAAGCGTGGGTGTTCGCCGCTCGTAATCAACTGGCCGAACTATATGGCAACCCAACCATCGCGGCCAAACTGCAGGCGGACATCGATCTCGCCGGTGGCGTGGAGATGGTCAATGACAATCCGGCCACAGCTCCGTCGAAACGGCTTGTCCGGCATTGCCCCGGATATCTGAAGACCACGGATGGCCCATTGGCCATCTCGGATCTCGGCCTCGAGGCGCTTCGCCTCCAGTGCCCTCACCTCGATGCGTGGCTGGACAGACTCAGTCAGTGATCGCGTGCGACGTGACCTAGACCACAGATAACGACGCGCTCAATCCTCGGGTAACGGTCGGGTGTCGGACGGCGTGTCGGGGCTGGTCAGACGTCTGTGCAGCCATCAGCCCGAACGAAGGAGGATGGCGATGAGGAAATGGTTGAGCGCGCTGACGATGGTCGCGGTGGCGGCGGGACTGGCGCTGACCGGGTCGAGCGTGGCACAGGCGACGACCGCGTCGTGCAAGGTGACGTGGGGGTCGCTGGAGAAGTCGTCGGAGGGGTACGAGGGTGCGCCGACGTCGATCGTCAACGTGCGGGCGGGCAGACACACCTGCTATGACCGGCTCGTGGTGGACTTGGCCGGCAGCAACATCGCGGGGTACCACGTCAGATATGTGCCTCAAGTGCTCACCCAGGCCAAGGGCGACGCGCTGCGGCTGCGCGGCGGGGCGTTCCTGGAGGTCGTGATCGAGGCCGGGACCAACAACCCGAACACCGGCGCGTCCACCTACAACCCGCGCAACCCCAACGAGTTGGTGAAGGTCCGCGGCTGGCGGACGTTCCGGCAGGCCGCGTTCGGCGGCAGCTTCGAGGGGTACACGACGATCGGGCTCGGGGTGCGGGCGCGGCTGCCGTTCCGGGTGTTCACCCTGCAGAACCCGGGGCGGGTGGTGATCGACGTGGCGCACCGCTGGTGATCACGGTGTGAGGGCGGCGTCCGCGATGCTGACGGCTTCGCGGGCGCCGCTTTCGATTGCGGCGCAGCACAGGTGGAGCCAGGCGGCGACGGCGTCCCGGTCGCCGGCGCCGAAGCCGCCGGCGGCCTCGCGGTATCGGGAGAGGTGGCGGAGGTAGAAGACCTCGGGGACGGTGAGGCTCTTCGGGTCGAGTCCGGTGCTGACCGCGGTGAGCCGGGCGGCGGCCCGGGCCACGACGCCGTTGGCGGCGGTGAACGGGGCGAGGGTGAGCAGTTCACCGTGCACGACGGCGACCAGGATCGGGCCGGGCACCGAGGTGCCGCCGGCGACCAGGCGGGCGAGCAGGTCGAGCCGCCCGGACACACCGCGAACCGCGCGCGGGCGGCCCAGCTCCTCGTCCGGCAGCAGGTCCGCCGCGGCCAGGACGTGCAACCGGGCCAACGCCTGCAGGGGAGCGCGTTGCCAGACGGGCAGCAGCGGGCCGATCGACTCGGCGATCCGCAGCGCGCCGGCCAGCACCGGATCGGTCACCTCGCCGGACGTGGGAATCGACGCTTCGCCGCCGTCCAGCGCGGCCGACGCCCGGGCGGCGCGGACCGAGGCCTCGGCCGCGGTGGCCGGCCAGCCGCGGCGGTTGGCCGGGTGGCGGTGCACGGCGTCGACAGCGTCCCGAGCTGCCCGGACCGCGTCCTCCACGCCGGTCAGCGTGACCAGCGGCGCCAGCGGGTCTGTCACGCCGGCGACCCTATCGGGTGACGATTGGTCTAAACCTCTGTGGCCGTTGTTGCGGAGCGACCCCGCCCACTACGGTTCACACTGGCACCAAGGGCAGAGCAGCTTTCAGGAGGTCACGCACCATGTCCGAGCAGCAGAACCCCATTCTGGACAACCTGCTGACGGAGAGCCGGACGTTCCCGCCGAGCGCGGAGTTCGCCGCGGCGGCCAACGGAAGCGCGGAGCTCCACCAGGAGGCGGCCGCGGACCGGGACGCGTTCTGGGCGCGGCAGGCCGAGGAGCTGCTCAACTGGGACGAACCGTGGAGCCAGGTGCTGGACTGGTCCGACAAGCCGTTCGCGAAGTGGTTCGTCGGCGGCAAGCTCAACGTCGCGTACAACTGCGTGGACCGGCACGTCCAGTCAGGGCACGGCGACCAGGTCGCGTTCCACTGGGAGGGCGAGCTGGGCGACACCCGCACGATCACCTACGGCCACCTGCTGCGCGACGTGTGCAAGGCCACCAACGCGCTGATCGAGCTGGGGGTGCAGAAGGGCGACCGGGTGGCGATCTACATGCCGATGATCCCGGAGCTGCCGGTGGCGCTGCTGGCCTGCGCCCGGCTCGGGGCCACACACTCGGTGGTGTTCGGCGGTTTCTCCGCCGAGGCGCTCGGCGGGCGGATCGACGACGCCCAGGCCAAGCTCGTGATCACCGCGGACGGCGGCTACCGGCGGGGCGCGCCGAGTGCCCTGAAGCCGACCGTCGACGAGGCCGTGGCGAAGAACCCGAGCGTGGAGAAGGTGCTCGTGGTCCGCCGCACCGGGCAGGACGTCGGGTGGAACTCCGAGCGCGACGTCTGGTGGCATGAGCTGGTCGACCGGCAGAGCGAGGCGCACACCGCGGAGCCGCACGACGCCGAGCACCCGCTGTTCATTCTCTACACCTCCGGCACGACCGCGAAGCCCAAGGGCATCCTGCACACCACCGGCGGCTACCTGGCCCAGGTCGCCTACACGCACAAGTACGTCTTCGACATCAAGCCGGCCAGCGACGTCTACTGGTGCACCGCGGACATCGGCTGGGTCACCGGCCACAGTTACATCGTCTACGGCCCGCTGGCCAACCGCGCCACCAGCGTCTTGTACGAGGGCACCCCGAACACCCCGCACGAAGGCCGGCACTGGGAGATCGTGCAGAAGTATGGCGTCACCATCTACTACACCGCGCCGACCCTGATCCGCACGTTCATGAAGTGGGGCAACGACATCCCGGCCAAGTTCGACCGCTCCTCGCTGCGCCTGCTGGGCAGCGTCGGCGAGCCGATCAACCCCGAGGCCTGGATGTGGTACCGCGAGCACATCGGCGACGACCGCTGCCCGATCGTGGACACCTGGTGGCAGACCGAAACCGGCGCGATCATGGTCTCCCCGCTGCCAGGTGTCACGTCCACCAAGCCCGGCTCCGCCCAGGCCGCGCTTCCCGGCTTGTCGGCGAAGGTCGTGGACGACACCGGCACCGAGGTCGGCAAGGGCGGCGGCGGTTACCTGGTCCTCGACCAGCCCTGGCCCGCCATGCTCCGCGGTATCTGGGGCGACGACGAGCGCTACCGCGACACCTACTGGTCCCGCTTCGCCGACCAGGGCTACTACTTCGCCGGCGACGGCGCCAAGTACGACAACGACGGCGACATCTGGCTTCTCGGCCGCGTCGACGACGTGATGAACGTGTCCGGCCACCGGATCTCCACCACCGAGGTCGAGTCCGCCCTCGTCTCCCACCCTACGGTGGCCGAGGCGGCGGTCGTCGGCGCCACGGATCCCACTACCGGCCAAGGCATCGTCGCCTTCGTGATCCTCCGCAGCGGCGTTGCCCAGGACGAGGCCAAGGGTGCGGACGCCATCAAGGCCCTCCGCGACCACGTCGCCAAGGAGATCGGCCCCATCGCCAAGCCCCGCCAGATCATGGTCGTCCCGGAGCTCCCCAAGACGAGGTCCGGCAAGATCATGCGCCGCCTGCTCCGGGATGTCGCCGAGAACCGCCAGGTCGGCGATGTGACCACGCTCGCCGACTCCTCGGTCATGGACCTGATCTCCGCGGGCCTGAAGGCGGGCGCCAGCGAGGACTGACCCCCGCACCCGCACCGCAACCCCGCTCCAACTCCAATCCCAATCCCAAACTCCAGAACCCAGGAGCCCCACGAACCCACCCCCCACCCCAGTTCCGGGTGGGGGCCCTGCCGGCCATTCTACCTGCGGAAACGTCGGCGAAGATCAGAAACGGGGTGGTTGTGGATAACTGGGTGGCATGGGGATAAGTGGCCGCTGGTGAAGGTTGTTGGGGCGGCGGCGTGGCGGCGGATGGTACGTCCGTGGTTGTGGATGTCGAGGACGTGTTGCGGCGGCAGGCTGGTGTGGTTGGCCGTGATCAGGCTTTGGCGGCTGGGATGAGCTCGGCGGCGATCTCGGCGCGGGTTGCCAAGGGGCGCTGGCGAACACTGCATCCTGGCGTTTACCTGGACAGCCACTACCAGGTCACCGACGAGGCGCGGGTGCGCGCAGCGTTGTTGTGGGCTGGACCGGACGCGACGGTCAGCGGGGTTGCCGCGGCGTGGTGGTACGGAATGTGGGAGTCCTGCCCGTCCATTGTGGAGGTTACGGTGCCGCGTGCGCGGTGGCCACGGGCCAGGTCCGGGGTGCGGGTCAGGCGGCGGGACCTGAACAGTCGGGATCGCGCTGAGCATCAGAGCGTGGCGGTGACCGCGCCGGAACTGACCGCGCTGGAGGCCGCGGTTGCGCTGGGCGACGACGGTGTTCGGTTGCTGGACAGGGCGTTGCAGCGGCATGTCTCGTTCGGTGCGGTAGTGCGGGCGCACCATCGCAACATCGGTCGGCGTGGCTCGAGGGCGGCGTGGATGCTGTTGACGGTGGCCGGCGACCGGGCGGACTCACAGGCTGAGCGAGTGCTGAAGGGCCTGCTGCGGCAGGCACGGCTGAGTGGGTGGCAGCGCGCCCACCGAGTGGGCGGCTACGAGGTTGACTTCGCGTTTGTCGAGGAGCAGGTGGCCATCGAAGTCGACGGGTGGGCCTGGCACTCCGACCCGGCTCGGTTCCGGCGTGACCGGGAGCGGCAGAACAACCTGGTGCTCAGCGGGTGGACCGTCTTGCGGTTCACCTGGCACGACCTCACCCAGGACGCGAACCGGGTGATCACCACGATCCGCTCCGCTCTCCGCCGGGCCGCCGCCGCATGATCACCGTTCGGGAACGGAACTGCTCGAAATTCGAGCACTTCCGTTCCGAAACGGTGATCACCGCCCTTGGCCAGCCTTGATCGCGGCCAGGAAGGTAGGAATGTCCACGACCAGGGCGGGACCGGCCGGGTTCTTACTGTCACGCACGGCGCCCGTGTTGGCCAGCTCGACGCAGTTGGTCGTGTCGGACCTGGACGCCTTGCGCCAGGTGACGGTCATCGCTTGCCCTCTCGTCGCTCGATGAGTTTCCTCAGGGTATCGCGGCTTTCCGTGGTGGAAAGCGCGATCTTGTGCAGCTTGGCGCGTTGGTGGACGTAGTGCTCCACCTCGGGATCATGCAGGAAGACCCCGCCTCTGAGCAGTTCGATATGCGCGATCGGAGGCGAGTCGGGAAACTCCAGCAACAGCCACGAGTGGTACAGGCCCGCGCAGGGTGCATGCTGGGATACCAGCCGAATCCCTAGCCCACGCTTGGTCAGTTCGATGAGCTGCCGGAGTTGTTCGGTCAGAATTTCGGCGCTGCCAAAGGGAGTTCGAATCGCGGCCTCGCCGATGTAAGCCGTGTACTCGACCTTCGAGAGGCCTTGCTGTCGCCGCAGCCGGGCCATCCAGGCCATCTCGATGTCCTCGATCGACGTGCCCTTGTCGAGCATGTACGCCTTGGCGTATTCGTAGGTCTGGAGGAGCCCGGGGACGATGTTGACCGACCAGTCGGTGAGCACATTGGCCTCGGACTCGTAGCTGGCCAGCACGCCGAGTTCTTCGGGAACGCCGGGCAACGGGCGGGACCACCAACCCGGTTCGTCGATTGCTTTGGCTCGCCGGATAAGCGCGCCGCGTTGGTCCATGGGGATGCGGTAGACGGCAAGTATGCTCGCCACGTCCTCGGCGCTGATGTGCCGCTTGCCGTTCTCGATTCGGCTCATGGTCGCCGATGACCACCGCATCATCTCGGCCGCCGCCTCCAGCGACAGCTCGGTCTGCTGCGTCCGGATGGCTTTGAGCTGTGCGCCCAGCGCGCGGTCCCTGGCCTGCGGCGCTCGTCGCTGATTGGGCATGCGGCCCGACCCTTTCCACCTTGGCAAGCCCGAGCAGGCCTTGCGCACGGCAATTAGCTTGGGGCAACCATCCCAACTCGGCCACTCAGAGGAGTCGATCATGCACAGGCGGTTGGCCGTCAACACCGACATCCGGATCGACGATGGATGCACGATCAAGCACTCGGTGCAGGGCAGCGGCCGGACCGAGCTCGTCGTCTCGGACGAGGAGGAAGTCGTGGGATTCACGATCGAGTCGGAGGCATTGCGCCAACTCGTGCTGGTCGGGACCAGGGCGCTGAAGGAGATGGACCTGCTCTACGCCGAGGAGCAGGACACCCCGAAATCAGTTTGAACCGCCAAGGTCACGATTCCGTATCTAACCTTGGAACCAGTTCCAGCCCCGGCCGGGCGCGCCTATTCGCATCATCCCTTGACAAAGCGAGGTATTGATATGGCGCATGCCCATGCCCAACGGCGGCCCCGACGGCGTCGCACGATCGTGATCGCACTGATCGGGGCGGCCGCGTTGTCCACGGGCCTGGCGATCGACGCGCTGGCCAGCGGAAACTCCTCCGCGAGCGCCGCGCAGACCATCGTGTGCCCGAACCCGGCAGGTGCCATCGGTGCCGTCCCCGCGGCCGCCCAGAACGAGGTGACCCGCGAGCTGGCCAACCTCGACCGGCAAATTGCCGAGGCCAACAACCGATTGGCCACCACCGTCGGGCAGGGCGGACCCAACTTCGTCCAGAACGCCATCCTCGGCCCACTCGCGAGCAAACGCGGCGCCGCCCTGGACCGCATCGCCATCGCCATCGGCCGGGTCGCCACCCGACCCCAAGGACTCGACCGCTTCGCCACCTGCTCGCTCGGTCAGGCCGGCCAGCCCGCGCCGCAGCCACCCCAGCAGACCCAGCCCGCGCCCGCACCCCCACCGGCGAACGGCGGCGGCGCCGTGCAGACGATCGCCTGCCCGTCCCCGGTCCTCCCGGCCGTGCCCGCAGCCGCCCAGGCCGAAGTGACCCGCGAGCTGGCCAACCTCGACCGCCAGATCGCCGAGGCCAACAACCGGCTGGCCACCACCGTCGGGCAGGGCGGACCCAACTTCGTCCAGAACGCCATCCTCGGCCCACTGGCCAGCAAACGCGGCGCCGCCCTGGACCGCATCGCCATCGCCATCGGCCGGGTCGCCACCCGACCCCAGGGACTGGAGCGGTTCGCCACCTGCGCGCTGCGGTGATCAGAACGTCGGCGTTCCCCGCAAGACGCCGACCATGGAAAGAACGGCCCCGGCGCGACCCCCTCCGCCCGGGGCCGTTCACTTGTGCGGGCGCAGGCGACGCGGGGTTCAATGCCAGCGTGACCGATACCGAAGACCTGGCGCATCCGGGCGAGCGGCACCACGACAGCCTCGCGGAGAAGTTGAACTGGTTGCGGGCCGGGGTGTTGGGCGCCAACGACGGGATTGTGTCGGTGGCCGGGCTGGTGGTGGGGGTGGCGGGGGCGACGACCGAGCGACTGGTGATCCTCACCGCCGGGGTGGCGAGCCTGGTGGCGGGCGCGTTGTCGATGGCCGGCGGTGAGTACGTGTCGGTGAGCACCCAGCGGGACACCGAGCGGGCGGCGCTGGAGCTGGAGAAGTACGAGCTGCGCACGATGCCCGAGGTGGAGGAGCGGGAGCTCGCGCAGATCTACCAGGAGAAGGGCCTGAGCGCGGAGTTGGCGGAGCAGGTGGCGCAGGAGCTCACCGAGAAGGATCCGCTGCGCGCGCACGCCGAGGCCGAGTTGCAGATCGACCCGGACAACCTGACCAGCCCGTGGCAGGCGGCCTGGGCGTCGTTCGTGGCGTTCACCGTGGGCGGGTTGATTCCGTTGCTGGCCATCGGGTTCCCGCCGACGAGTGTGCGGGTGTGGCTGTGCGGGGCGGCGGTGCTCGTCGGTCTGGCGCTGACCGGTGTGATCAGCGCACGGCTGGGGAGCGCCCGCGTCGCCCGGGCGGTGCTGCGCAACGTCGGGGTCGGCGCGCTGACCATGGTGGTGACCTACTACGTCGGCGTCCTGTTTGGAACCGCCGTCGGTTGAGTCCCCGGCCAGCCCCTTTGATCCGCACATGGCACGATGGCGCACGTGACCAGCGCGCGCGAGAACACCAACGGCGACGGGCTGCCTCGGGTTCCGTCGATCCCTCTGACCGACGAGGCGGCGTTCGACGCGGCCGGCAACCAGTCGATCGGCCACCTGGTCAAGGACGCGACCACGCACCTGTCCACGCTGGTGCGGGCGGAGATGGAGCTGGCCAAGGCCGAGATCACCCGGGAGGTGAAGAAGGCGCTGATCGGCAGCATCTTCTTCATCGTCGCGCTGGTCGTGGTGCTGTACAGCTCGTTTTTCTTCTTTTTCTGGCTGGCCGACCTGCTGGACGTGTGGCTGCCGCGCTGGGCCGCCTCGCTGACCGTGTTCGGCACCATGCTGGCGATGGCCGGCTTCTTCGCCTTCCTCGGATACCGCAAGTTGCGGAAGCTGCGCGCGCCCGCGCGGACCATCAGCACGATCAAGGACACCGCCTCCGCGCTCACTCACCGCGAACCAGGCAAGGACCTCACCACCGAGGCGGCCGGCACCGCGCCTCGGCCGACGTGATCGGGCGGTCGCTCAGCACCGCCCAGCGCCTGCGCCCGGACCCGTCGACGGTGCGGATCGACGGGCCGTGGGCGCACCGGGACGTCTACGCCAACGGCATCCGGCTGCACGTCGCCGAGACCGGTGAGGGCCCGCTGGTGCTGATGCTGCACGGCTTCGGCGAGTTCTGGTGGACCTGGCGGCACCAGCTCACCGCGCTCGGCGACGCCGGGTTCCGGGCGGTCGCGGTGGACCTGCGCGGCTACGGCGACTCGGACAAGCCACCCCGCGGCTATGACGCGTGGACGCTCTCCGGCGACGTCGGCGGGTTGATCAAGGCGCTCGGCGAGCGGCGGGCGCACCTGGTCGGGCATGGCTGGGGCGGGCTGCTCGCCTGGGCGGTGGCCGCCATCCACCCGCGGCTGGTGCGTTCGGTGAGCGCGCTGTCCGCACCGCACCCGCTGGCGCTGCGCCGGGAGATCCGCCGCACGCTGCTGCGCCGCCGCGCCGGCAACCAGGCCCGGGCGCTGGGCGAGCTGTTCACCGCGCAGCCCCCGATCACCCCGGAGCGGCGCTGGACCCGCGACGGCGGCGCCGCGGTGGAGGCCCGGATGCGCCGGCTCTCCGGTCCACAATGGACGGCCGAACCGGATTTCGCCGACGCGGTAACGCATTTCCGCCGAGCCATCCTCGTCCCCGGCGCCGCGCACAGCGCGCTGGAGTACTACCGCTGGGCGGTCCGCGCACAGATCCGCACCGAGGGCCGGCGCTTCGCCGAGGCCATGTCCCGGCGGGTGGAGCTGCCGGTGCTCCAACTGCGCGGCGCACTGGACCCAGCCATGCTGCCGGGCAGCGTGTACGCCTCCGCGGAGTGGCTCGGTCGCCGGTCGACAGTGGTCTCGCTCGACGGCGTCGGACACTACCCGCACCAGGAGGCGCCGACCGCAGTGAACCGGATCCTCAAGGGCTTCCTGAGCTCGGCGTAAATGCGATGAAGGCGTCTTTCCTCACGTCCAGGGCGAGGAAAGACGCCTTCATCGCACTCCGGCGCTAGTCGGCGCAGCGGCCGGTGCTCACCGCGTCGACCAGGTCCGGCGCCCGGTCCACCTCCTCGCGCACCTCGTCGGCCGTGAGCGCGAAGCCGGTGTCGGAGTTGTCCACCGCGGCGCCGAACACCACGCCGATCACCTGGCCCTGGGTGTCGATCAGCGGGCCGCCGGAGTTGCCGCTCTTGACCGTGGCGCGCAGCGTGAACACGTCCCGGGTGACCGTGCGCGAGCCGTAGATGTTGGGGCCGGACAGGTTGATCCGGTCCCGGATCCGGGACGGGGCCGCGGTGTACGGGCCGTCCAGCGGGTAGCCGAGCACGATGCTGTCCTGGCCGGACTCGCCGTCCTGGGCCGCGAACGGCATCGTGGGCGCGGTCAGTCCGGGCACCGCGAGCACCGCGACGTCGGTCTCCGGGTCGTAGTGCACCACCCGGGCCCGGAGCCGGCGGTCACCCGACTCGACGGTCACCTCGTTGGTGCCGGCCACCACGTGCGCGTTGGTCAACACCCGCTGCGGGGCGATGACGAACCCGCTGCCCTCCAGCGCCCGCTCGCAGGACGGCGCCTTCGCGTGGATCTTGAGCACGCTGGCGTGCACACGCTGCACCACGGCGCTGGCCTGCAGGGCCGGGTCGGGCGGCGCGACGTCCTTGCTGGGCGCCCGGTTGAACGGGTCGACCACGGCCGGGAAGCCGGTGTCGTCGAGGATCTTGCGCAGCGCCGCGGGCAGGTCCTGGGCGGCCGACGGCATCACCTCGTCGACGCCGCCGAGGATCACCGACCGGTTGATCGCCGCGGCCAGCCCCGGCAGGTTGCCCACGGTGCTCAGCGCGGAGCCGATCAGCCAGGCCACCACGAACACGACCAGACCCTGCACCACCGCGCCCAACACGCTGTCCACACTGGACAGTCGCGGCGAGTTGATCTTCTGCCGGATGGTCCGGCCGAGCCACACGCCCAGCGTCTCGCCGAGCGCGATGAACAGCACGAAGATCGCGAAGGCGAACGCCACCCGGGTCGGTGTGGCGTCGATGTGCTCGACCACCAGCGGCGCGATCAGCACGCCGGCGATGCCGCCGAGCAGCACCCCGATGAACGCGGGCAATGCGATGATCACGCCCTGGCGCGCGCCGGACACCGCCGCCAGCACGGCCAGCCCCAGCACCAGCAGATCAACCCAGTTCACTGCCCGCTGCCCTCCAAGCCGCCTCGAGATCCCGGACATCCTCGGTGTCCCAGGGTCTCTCCCAGCCACCGGCGCCGAGCACCATGGTCAGCACACCCGCCGTAAAGCCCCAGACAAGCATGCCCGGCAGGCCGAACGCCGGCCCGGTGAAACCGGACGGGTGCCGCACCATGAACCGGTTCGCCGGATCCACCAGCACGGCCACCGGCACCCGGGCCACCGCCGCGGTCTCCGCGGGGTCCACCGCCCACACCCGGCTGGGCCGCTCCCAGTGCGCCAGCACCGGTGTGACATGGAAGCCCGACACCGGGATGTGCAACCGCGGCAGCACCGCGACCGGGCGGACGCCGGACGGGTCCACCCCGGTCTCCTCGACCGCCTCGCGCAGCGCCGTGGCCACCGGGCCGTCATCGTCCGGTTCGGCCGCGCCGCCCGGAAAGGCGACCTGGCCGGAGTGCGCGTTGTTGCCGTCCGCACGCAGCTGCAGCAGCACATCCGGACCGTGCTCCTCCTGCTCCCCGAACAGGATCAGCACCGCGGCGTCCCGCGCCTCGTCGGTCGGCAGCGACAGCCGGCGGAACACGTCCAGGTCGAGCTCCACGGTGGCCTCGACCAACGTCCGCAGCCACGCCGGCACCCGGGCCGGGTCGACCAGCGGTCCGTACTGCTTGGTCATGACTGGCCGCCTCGGTAGCGGGAGACGGTCTCGCGCACCTCATCGACGGAGCGGAACAGCCTCGGTTCGCTGACGAACCGAACCGTACCGTCGGATCCGATCACGAAGGAGGCCGGCAGGGCGTCCGGAACCCGCAGCGCCCGCAGCGCCGCCCCGTCCCGGTCGAGCAGGTTCGGAAACCGCAGGTGCAGCGCGGAAAGCAACTCCAGCGCACCGGCCGGGTCGCTCTGCACGGCCAGGCCCAGCACCGGCAGCGCACCGGCCCCGGCGGTGTACTCGGCCAGCACCGGCAGCTCCTCCTTGCACGGCCCGCACCAGGTGGCCCACACGTTGACCAGCACCGCCCGGCCGGCGACCACGGACGCGAGGTCGACCGTCGACCCATCGGCCAGGCACTCCACCCGGGCCGCCGCCAGCGCGGCCGGACCATCAGGCGCGGTGGGACACGCGGCGAGCGCGGCTTTCGCCCGCGCCGGGCCGAGATCCGGCGCCGGCGGGCTCGCGGCCGGCTCGCGGGTGCGCGGCCAGAGCGCGATCACCGCGGCGGCGACCACGACCAACCCGGCGACCAGCCACCGCGACCGGACGCTCATCCGCCGTTTTTCACCCCGCCCGGCCGGTAGCCGTTGCGGGTGCGCTCGGCGAGGTCCAGCAGGTGCTCCGCCTCGACGCCCTTGACCAGCTTGGCCGCGGCCTCCGGATCGGTCGGGCCGAGGCCGAACGACGGGCAGTCCCGGAACAGGAAGCAGGACCCGCAGGCGGGCTTCTTGGCATGGCAGACCCGGCGGCCGTGGAAGATCACCCAGTGGGACAGCATGGTCCAGTCCTTGCGGGGGATCAGCCGGCCGATCTCGTGCTCGACCTTGACCGGGTCGTCCTCCGCGGTCCACTTCCACCGCCGGGCCAACCGGCCGAAGTGGGTGTCCACGGTGATGCCCGGAACCCCGAAGGCGTTGCCCAGGATGACGTTCGCGGTCTTGCGCCCGATGCCCGGCAGCGTCACCAGGTCGTCGAGCTTGTTCGGCACCTCGCCGCCGTACCGCTCCACCAGCGCCGCGCCCAGTCCGATCAGCGCGCTGGACTTGTTGCGGTAGAAGCCGGTCGACTTGATCATCTCTTCCAGCTCGGTCCGGTCCGCACCCGCGTAGTCGGCGGCCGTGCGGTACTTCGCGAACAGCGCCGGCGTGGTCAGGTTGACCCGCACGTCGGTGGACTGCGCGGACAGGATCGTGGCCACCGCGAGCTCCAGCGGGTTGGTGAAGTCCAACTCACAGTGGGCGTCCGGAAAAGCCTCGGCGAGCGCCCTCGTCATTCTTCGCGCCCGGCGGACCAGCGACGGGTCGTTTGGCTCGGGCGCGATGGGGGTACCACGAAGGGGTGGTCGTCGAGTGGCGGATGGCACACCGCTAGCCTACGGGCCCATCGGACAACCTCATGCGCACCCACGACGTCTGTAGAACAGCGAGCCAGCCCGACACGCCGGAGTGGGCTAGCGTCCACAAAGGCCGAGCCCGGATGAGCGAGGATCGACGACCGATGACCGTTTGGTTCGTGTTCGCGGTGCCCTTGGTGGTCATGTTCTTCGCGCTGTTCATGGAGCGCGTCGAAGCCCGGCTGCGGCATGTCGCCGTCCAGGAGGACGAGGTCGAGCAGTTCCTCGAGCAGGCTCAGCCCGATGAGGTGCGGGCCCTGTACGGGCACGGCATCGGCCGCGCGCTCGAGCTCTTCCGGCTGCGCCGCCTCGGCGGCAAGGCGGCCCGCCAGCGCGCCCGCCGTATTCGGATCTAGTTATCGGCGAGTTTGTTACCGGCGAGTCCACCCGGTGTGATCCACGGCACACGTCCTACACTGCACTGATCAGGCGGCATGTTTCATCGTGCGGTCTGTTCCGTGGCGGGTAGACATCGGGAGGCATGACGTGGAAGAGGCCCTCGCCAGGGCGGGCATATTCCAGGGGGTCGAACCGGCCTCGGCCGAAGCGCTCGCCGCGACGTTGGAGTCGGTGGAGTTCCCTCGGGGACACGTGATCTTCGCCGAGGGCGAGCCGGGCGACCGGCTCTACATCATCCTGGCCGGCAAGGTGAAGCTCGGCCGCAAGTCTCCGGACGGGCGGGAGAACCTGCTCGGCATCCTCGGCCCGTCGGACATGTTCGGCGAGCTGTCCATCTTCGACCCCGGCCCGCGGACGTCCACGGCCACCACGGTCACCGAGGTCCGCGCGGTCACCATGGACCGCCCGGCGCTGCGCGGCTGGATCCAGAACCGGCCGGAGATCGCCGAGCAGCTGCTGCGGGTGGTGGCCAGGAGACTGCGCCGGACCAACGGCATGCTCGCCGACCTGATCTTCACCGACGTGCCCGGCCGGGTGGCCAAGGCGCTGCTGCAGCTCGCCCAGCGGTTCGGCAGCCAGGAGGCCGGCCTGCTGCGGGTCACCCACGACCTCACCCAGGAAGAGATCGCCCAGTACGTCGGCGCCTCCCGGGAGACGGTGAACAAGGCCCTCGCCGACTTCGCCCACCGCGGGTGGCTCCGGCTCGAGGGCAAGAGCGTGCTGATCATGGATCCGGAGCGACTGGCCCGCCGGGCCCGCTGAGCACCTGAGCAACATAAGAGGCCGGGCGCCGCCCCCGACGCGGCGCACCGGCCTCCTATGTTGCGTGGGCCATCCCCCGACGACCCACGCTCCCCGCCCTCCGGTGTAGGCCCCGACCCGTATGCCGGAGGGTGCTATTCGGTTGTGTTCAGTTGAACGCTCGCCACCGGCGAATCGTTACCCCAGAACCACGAGCAGCACGCCCGCGAACAGCAGGAGCGGAAGCAGGGCGGCCACGATGGCCACCCAGGCACTGACGCCATCCCCTCGCAGGCTCGGTGATGCCGCGCGCGGGCACCCTGTATTGAATTGTTCGCTCGCAAGCTCGCTCACGTCGTGCCGGCCCGCCTCGTCGGTCACGGTCACCATGGCCGGATCCCTCCCGGTGGATCAAACTCTTTTCACTCCTTGGGACGCTCGGCGGGCCGCCCGCGTTGTACGGGTTCACCAGGAATTCCAGCTGCGTTGGAACAACTGACGTTCGCGGAGTACCCAGCGGCCGGGGGGCGCAAACTAAGTGGTACGGACGTACCAGAGTTTGCTTTACTGGTACACATGTCCCACTCCGCCCGGTTCACCGACTACCGCGCCGTGCTGACCACGCCCGGAGCGCTGCCCCCGGTGGTCACGGCGCTGCTCGCCCGCCTGCCGATCGCCATGGTCGGCCTGTCGCTGCTGCTCTACGTACAGCGCCAGACCGGGTCGTTCGCCGTGGCCGGGCTCGTCTCGGCCGGCGTGCTGGCCGGCGTGGCCACCGGCTCGGTCGCGCAGGGTCGGCTGATGGACCGGCTCGGGCCGACCCGCCCGCTGCTGGTCACCAGCTCACTGTTCACGGTGGCCGTCACGGCCGGGATGCTGGCCATCGAGTCGCGCGCCCCCGACGGTGTGCTGGTCGCGCTGGCGTTCGGCATCGGGCTGAGCCAGCCGACCGTCAGCTCGGCCTCCCGGGCACTGTGGACCCGGCTGCTGCCACCGGGTTCGACCCGCCAGGCCGCATACGCCTACGAGGCGATCAGCCTGGAGGTCTGCTTCATCCTCGGGCCGGCGCTGGCCGGCGTGCTCATCGCCCTGCCGTGGCCGGGCACCGGCGTGGTGATCGGCTCCGCCTGCATGGTGGCCGGGGGGATCGGCTTCGCGCTGGCGCCCGTGGTGCGCCGGCAGGCTCCAGCCAAGGCGACAACCGAGCGCGCCCCCGCCGAAGGCTCGGAATCGAGGTGGCAGGGCCCCGACGGGCAAACCGCAGCCGATCGGGATGCCGGCCCTGCCGGCGAGATTTCGACGCGCGCAGAGCCGCCGACAAGCCGCGGCGGGCGGCTGCTCGGCGCCCTGGTCAGCCCCGGCATGCGCACGGTGGTGCTCGCGGTCCTCGGCTTCGGTGTGACCATCGGGTTCATCGAGGTCGCCGTGCCGGCGGCGGCGACCCGGGCCGGCCACGCACCGGCCGGCGGGCTGATGCTGGCGCTGTGGTCACTGGGCTCGGTCATCTTCGGCATCGCGTACGCGGCGCGGCCGTGGCCCCGGGAGATGCGGCTGCGCCAGCCGGTGCTGCTGGGCGCTTTCGCACTGCTGGTGGCTCCGCTGGCGATCCCGACCAGCCTGCTGGGCCTCGGTGCGCTGCTGCTGGTGCCCGGCCTGTTGATCACCCCGCAGGCGACCACGCACTCCGCGGTGCTCGAGCTGATCGCGCCGCGCGGCACGACCACCGAGGCGTTCGGCTGGGTGATCACCGCGGCCACCTTCGGCCTTGCACTCGGCCAGTCGGCCAGCGGGTGGCTGGTCGAGCACGTCGGCATCCGGTCGGCATTCCTGGCCTCCAGCGCCGCCGGCCTGCTCATCGCGGCCCTGGTCTGGGCCCGGCGCAAGACCGTCCGCCTGGAGAGCTCGTTGTCAGGACAGGGATCCGGGGCTGACCAACCCGCTCACATAGGCGACGACGACCGCCTGCGCCCGGTCGCGTAGCCCGGCTACGGCGGGCTCAGGAAGATCGGGTTGGTGAGCGCCACCATGGTGTCCGGGGTGGTCGCGGTCGGCACCGGCCGGCGCACCTCCGCCCGCAGCCACGCCGTG
This sequence comes from Actinophytocola sp., assembly GCF_036002505.1. GTDB lineage: Bacteria > Actinomycetota > Actinomycetes > Mycobacteriales > Pseudonocardiaceae > DASYTH01. Next base: position 17,636 of record NZ_DASYTH010000030.1, read on the forward strand.
TAGCGGCTCTGGGTGGTGAACCGCACGGTCGCGGCACCGGACGCGTCCACCGCTTGAATCCACTGTGGACCGTTCTGGTTGAGCAGGCGGACCGTGGTGCCCGGCACGCCGGAGACCGTGACCTCGAAGGTGACCGGCGTGCCGGTGCCGGAGGTCAGCCGCTCGCCGATGCCGGCCCGGCGGGTCCCGCCGCTCGCCTCGAAGCTCAGCCGTACCGCGGAGGACTCGGCGATCCAGTTGTGGCCGGCCTTGAAGCCGTCCATCAGCCGGCGCGGGGTGAGCTCGTCGGCCAGAACCACGTTGTGCGGCAAGGCGACGACCTGGTCCGGATGGTGCGCGTCGCTGTCCCCGACCGCGGGCAGCCAGGTGCCGGTGCGCAGCAGCCCGTCCCAGGCGGTCACCGCGGCCTCGTCGTCCAGCGTCCACGGCCCGTTCCACACCTCGACCAGGTCGGCCAGCTCGTAGCTGTACTCCCACGAGCAGCCGAAGCAGGTGGCGAACGGGTGCGCGGCCACCACCAGGCCGCCGGCCCGGTGCACGTCGTCGGCGAACCGGCGGAACTCGCGGCGGTCGCCGGCCCGGTACCGCCAGTCGATCCACTTGCCGGCCGGGAGGTTCCAGGCCGGCCAGTGCCCGGTGCGGGTGGTGACCTCCTCGCCGTTGATGATCAGCAGGTCGTCGCCGGCGTGCTCGCCCCACTGCAGCGACGCGCTGGGCGTGTTGTGCTCGGTGGACACGAAGAAGTCCAGCCCGGCGGCGCGGGCGGCCGCGGCCAGCTCGGCGGGGGTGCGGCGGCCGTCGGAGTGCACGGTGTGCAGGTGGCCGTCGCCGCGGTACCAGGCCCGGCCGCGGTTTCTGGCGGGCGCGGTGGCCGGGGCCGGGTTCGGCGTGAACCGCGGGTCCTGGCGGCCGAACCGGAGCGTGATGTCGACCTTGTAGTTCAGGCCCTGCTGGGCCACGGTGTACGGCCCGAGGATCACGTGCCAGCGGCCGGGTTCGATCGGACCGGGCAGGTAGCCCGGAGTGGCTTGGGCGGCGCTGATGGTGAACCTGTCGCGGAAGCCGCCGGACCAGCCGCGGAAGCCGCGCTCGTTGCCGAGCTGGAAGCCGGCCGGCGCGAAGATGCCGATGTCGAGGGCGTTTCCTTTAGCGCCGGGCGGAACCTGCGGCCGGTCGTAGCTGTAGACGACCTCCAGCTCCCGGGTCCCGCGCGGCACGTCGACCGGGAGGTAGAACCAGTCCGCCACGTCTGGCGGCAGGGTGCCGGTGACGGTCCTGGTCTCCTCGCCGGTCCGCTCGGCGTCGTCGGGCTCGGCGAACGCGACGCCCGGCAGCATCGTCCCGGCGGCCACCACTCCCGAGGTGACCAGCAGGGTCCGGCGGCTGAACTGGTCCTGGCACGGCTGCTCACACATGCAGGCGAACTTATGGCTGCCAGTTGACCAGAGGAACCGCTATCAGGTGAACAGCTAACTACCACTCCAAGGTTCACGCGCTACGGCACACTACGCGCGGATCCTTTCGCTCCTGCTCGCTCGTCGTGGCGCCGGCAAGCTTCCCTGGTGACGCCGGTCACGCCACTGGATCAGAATCCCCGGACGCGTGACGACTTCACGTCGTTGGGCGACAGTGTCCGCGTGACGGTGTTGCGACGCGGCGTTGCCGGCCCCGCGGTGGCTGGGCTGGTGGTCCTGCTCGGCGGGATGGCGACGGCGTCCGGCTGGCTGGACTGGTCCAAGCTGGGCCGCTGGCTGCGCCCGAACGCCGGGTTGATCATCACGTTCGCCGTCGCCGCCGCGCTGCTGGCAAAGGCCGTGCTCCGGGCGGTTCGGCGGGGCCCGGAGCGAAAGCCCGCCCGGGCCTTGAGCTGGTGGGTGGTCGCCGCGGCGGCCGCAGTGGTCACCGGGGTGGCATGGGCCGCGACCACCTGGCTGCTCCGCGAAGCCGACCGCGCGGCCGACCCGCCCGCCGCTCGCGTCGAGGCGATCAAGACCGGTCTGGGCACCGCCGCCGGAGCCGCCGGCGTCTTCGCGCTCCTGCTCGCGGTCCGCCGCCAATGGCACCAGGAACTCAGCTCGGCCGCCACCGAGCTCGATGCCGCGGAGAAACGCGTCACCGAGCTCTACACCAAGGCCGTCGAGCAGCTCGGCTCCGCTCAGGCCCCCGTCCGCCTCGGCGGCCTCTACGCCCTCGAGCGGGTCGCCCAGAACAACCCCGACCAGCGCCAGACCATCGTGAACGTCCTCTGCGCCTACCTTCGCATGCCCTACCAACTACCCAGTGACCCACCGGCCGAGGGCACGGACGAGCAGCTCGTGGCCACCCACCGCGAACGCATCCAGGAACGCGAGGTGCGCCTCACCGCCCAAGGCATCCTCGCCAACCACCTCTACACCGGTTACCGCAAGACCCCGGTGCCCACCTTCTGGCGGGACATCGACCTCGACCTCACCGGCGCCGCTCTGATCGACTTCGACCTGACGAGCTGCACCGTCCACAACGCGAACTTCCAGTCGGCGACCTTCACGGGTGAGACGATCTTTACGTTCGCCCTCTTCACCATGTACGCCAATTTCCGGGCTGCCACCTTCATCAATATCGCCCGCTTCGTGGGCACCACCTTCATTGGCCACGTCGACTTCGAATCAGCCACCTTCACCAGCCATGTCTACTTTGAATCGGCCACCTTCGATGAAGGTGTGCCGGAGGAGGTGGCGCGGTTTCTGCCGGAGTCCGCCGACTCCGAAGCCGCGGAACAGGTCAACCCGCCAAGCTAGCCGGCAGCGCCGCGAGGTCGTCGTCGATGCAGGCGCGGCGGTCAGGTCAGCGCACGTGGCGTTGCAGTGCTGCACGGTTTTCCCGCGTCTTCCCGGATGGTGCGGTGGGCGGTCTCCTCGAACTCCTTGGCCTGCGTGCGTTCCGTCGAGTCCCGCCCAAAGTGGCCAGCCGGCCACCGCGATCACGACGAGGACCACACCGGCGGCGTAGGTGATCCCCCGGCGCTGCCGGTCGGCGGCGTGCGCGCCGGAGTGGGTGATCGTCACGGTGCCGGCAGCGATCCGGGGCCGGCAACTCGTCGCCGGGCGGCACCCAAGCCTGCGTGGTGAGCCGCTCGGCCGCGGCCAGGATGTGCGGCACGCAGATCCCGATTGCCAGCTCCCGCCGTCCTGGCTGCGCTGCCGGCCGGCATCCGGCCCGAAGCCGCGGCACGATGCGGCGGAGTGTCGGTGGTCGCGGCTAACGTCCGCGGCATGGACCTCACCGTGACCACTGCCGAGCTTGCCCGCGCCGCGTCGGATCTTGTTCGGCTCGTGCCGGGACGGCTGGTCGACCCCGTGCTCTCCGGCCTGCTGCTCAGCGCCGACCGCGACGGGGTGCTGCTCGCCGGCAACGACCGCGAACGGTCGGCCCGGTTGCGCTGCCCGGCCGTCGTGCACACCGAGGGCCGGGTGCTCGTGCCGGCGAAGCCGTTCGCCGAGACCTTGCGCGCGGTGGAGGAACCCCAGATCCGGCTGGTGGTCGAGGGCAGCCGGCTGGCGATCCGGGTGCCCGGCGCCCGTTACGCCTTACCGTTGCTGGACGTGGACGTGCACCCGGGCATACCGGCCCGGGCACCGGCGGTCGGCGAGGTGGCCGCCGCACCGCTCGCGTCGGCGCTCACCACGGTGGCCGCGACCGCGTCCCGGGACGACGCGTTACCCCTCTACACCGGGGTGCGGATGCGGTCCGAAGAGGACCGTCTCGTGCTGCTCGCCACCGACCGGTTCCGGATGGCCGTGGCGTCCTTACCCTGGCGGCCGGACGGCGAGTTGGACGCGCTGGTGCCGGCCGCGCTGCTGGTGGAGACCGCCCGCCAGCTCCCGGCCACCGGCGCGGTGACCGTGCACGCCGGCCGCGACCAGCTCGGCCTCGCCTGGGGCCGGACCCTGGTCACCACCGCGGTGCTCGACGGCACGTTCATCCACGAGTCCAAGGTCATCGTGTCCGAAGTGGACACTCGGCTCGAGCTGGACGCCGACGCCCTGGCCGGCGCCGTTCGCCGGGTCGGCCTCTACACCGACGCCCGCGGCGTGCTGTTGCTGGAAGTCGGGGACGGCGAGATCCGGCTGCGCGGCGCAGACCGGCAGTCCGGCGAGGCCGAGGAGTCCGTAAAGTCCGCTGTGGACGGTGGGCGCACCGGTCAGGCGTTCCAGGCCCGCTACCTCACCGACGCCTTACGCCCGTTCGCGGGCGGCCGGGTCGGGATCGGCATCCAGCCCGGCATGCGCGCCACCATCTTCAGCGCCGCCGAGCCGGGCGACGTCGACCTCCGGTACATCGTGATGCCCATGCTCCCGCCGAAGGGCGCCTAGCTCGCCATGTTGGCCAGCTGCGTTGATGTGTTGGCGTCTCACGTCGCCGTGTTGGCATCTGACGTAGCCGGGTAGGCGGGCGGCGCGAATCGCGCACGAGCTCATCCGGACGCCGGCGGCCAACATGACAACGCCAGCGGCCAACACGGCGACGCCACGCGCAAACATGGCGACGCCAGAGGCCAACACACCCCGGGCTAGCGGCTGCGCAGGTAGTCGAGCTGGGCTTGCACCGACCACTCGGCCGGCCCCCACAGCGACCTGTCCACGTCGGCGTAGACGATCTCCACGACCTGGCGCGGGGTGGCGTCGCCGCCGAGCTGGCGCAGTGCCGCCCGGACCTGGTCGAGCCGCGCCTCGCGGTGCGCCAGGTACTCGGCCGCGGTCACCGCCAGGTCCGGCAGGTCCGGGCCGTGTCCGGGCAGCACGACCGTGCCGGGTTCGGTGGCGGCCAGGGTGCGCAGCGAGTCCAGGTAGGCGCCGAGGTCGAACACCACCGTGGTGCCGCGGCCCAGCACGGTGTCGCCGGTCAGCGTCGCGGCCACGCCGTCGTGCGCCACCTCGAGGCAGACCGAGTCCCCGGTGTGGCCGGGCGTGTGCAGCACCGTCAGCGACAGCCCGCCCGCGGCGATGATCTCCTTGTCCCGCAACGGATCCGCGTTCACACAGAACCGGTCGTCGAAGGCCCGGACCGGTGCTCCGGTCCGCTCCGCGGTCCACGGTGCGCCACCGACGTGATCGGGATGCTCGTGCGTGATCAGGATCAGCGCCACCGGCCCGGCCGCCGCGACCACCCGCTCCAGGTGGGCGACGTCCTGGGTGCCGGGGTCGACGAGCACGCAGTCTTCCGAGCCGGGCGCGCGCAGCACCCAGGTGTTCGTGCCGTCCAGGGTCATCGACGACGGGTTGTCCTCGAGCACGACCGACGCGAACGGCGTGACCACGCGCGGAATCCCGTAGGCCGGGTGCGCCAGCGTCATCGCGGCTCCAGCCGGTCGTCCGGGCCGGGGTCGAGATGGTCGGCCGCCCGGTCGTAGTCCGGATCGCCGTTCACCACCAGACGCAGCACCCCACCCTCCCGGATCACCCTGGGCATCTGTTTGCTGATGGCGCGCTCGGCCGTCATCGCCGCGGCCACCGAGCCGCAGTCCTCCAGCTCGGCCAGTGTCGTCCAGGTCGGCGGCAGCAGCCCGCGCCGGCCCTGCTTCCAGTCGTCCAGCGCCTCGGTCGGCCCACACCAGGCGACGTCCGCGGCCTCCGAGGTGGCGCCGTCGGCCCGCTGCCCGGACGGCACCGCGGCCAGGAAGAACCGGGTGTCGAACCGGCGCCGCTCGGCCACCGGCGTCACCCAGTTCGCCCACGGCCGCAGCAGGTCCGCCCGCAGCACCAGGCCTGCGTCGGCCAGGAACCCGGCGAGCGACACCTCCCGGTCCACCAGCGCCTGCCGCGCGCCGGCGTACGGCAGGGTGTCGGACACCACGCTCTCCGCGTCCGGACCGGCCAGCAGCACGCCGGACTCCTCGAAGGTCTCCCGCACCGCCGCGCAGACCAGCGCCCGGGCCATCCCGGGGGCGACCCCGAACCGCTCACCCCACCAGCCCGCCTCGGGGCCGTGCCAGGCCACGCTCGCGTCGGCGTCCCGCAGATCCACCGATCCGCCGGGGAACGCGGTCATGCCGCCGGCGAAGGCCATCCCGGCCACCCGCCGGATCAGAAACACCTCGAGGCCGCGGGCGCCGTCCCGGACCAGCATCACCGTCGCCGAGTCGCGGGGCGTCGCCGGCGGGTCCGGGATCTCCGGCGGGACGAACCCTTCCGGCAGCTCGATCTCCTTGGGCAGCTCACGCACCCGTCGAGCCTATGCGGCAACACGCCGTTACCAAAGGCGCTCACGTTCTACAGACGCGGGGGCTAGGACGGTGCAGGATGTGCCTGTGAGCGAGCTTGCGAGCGAACCATCGGGCACTGCACCGTCGCCGAGCCTGCGAGCGAACCCCTTGCTGGGTTTTGCCACCTACCGAGCTTGCGAGGTGCTGGCCTAAATGGCGGAGCGCGGGGACACCCCCCTCAGGGTCGGGCTGGTCGGCGCCGGACCGTGGGCACGAGCCGTGCACGCACCCGCGCTGGCCGCGCACCCGCGCACCAAGCTGGTCGCGGTGTGGGCGCGGCGGGAGAGCGCGGCCGCCGAGGTGGCCGCGCCGTACGGGGCCACGGTGGCGCGCTCCTTCAAGGAGCTGATGTCCACCGTCGAGGCGGTCTCGTTCGCGGTCCCGCCCGCGATCCAGGCCCCGCTCGCGCTGCACGCCGCGCAGGCCGGCCGGCACCTGATCCTGGAGAAACCGATCGCCGCCACCGTCGAGGAGGCCGAGCAGCTGGTGGCCGCGGCCGACGACGCCGCGGTGGCCACCGTGGTGGTGTTCCTGCGCCGGTTCGCCTCCGACACCATCGAATGGCTCGACGAGCTGCAGCGGCACGCCGGCTGGAGCGGCGGCACCGCCCGCTGGCTCTCCGGCTCCCTGCTCGGCGGCCAGTACTCCCGCTCCCCGTGGCGGCACGAGGGCGGCGCGCTCGCCGACATCGGCCCGCACGTGCTGGACCTGCTCGACGCCGCGCTCGGCGAGATCACCCACGTGCTGTCCGCGCACCGCGGCGAGCCCGACCTCTGGCAGATCGTCCTCGGCCACGCCAGCGGCGCCACCAGCACGGCCACCATGTCGATGCGCCTGCCGATGCGGCCCACCGTCATCGACGTCTCGGTCTACGGCCCGCACGGCTACCGCGAGCTGGCCAACTTCGGCGAGTCACCCCAGGACTGCTTCCACCGCCTGCTCGACGACTTCCTGCACAACGTCCACAATGGACAAACGGTGCACCGCTGCGACGTCAGCCGCGGCCTGCACATCCAGCGCGTCATCCAGCAGATCGCCTATGCCATCGCCCCAGCAATGGCCGCGGCCGCCCCAGCCAACCCGGGCGGTTTTCCGCGCTGACAGTCCCGCCTCTCCGGAATTTTTGATGCGGTTGCGTTCCAACGAACGCTGCGGATAGCAGGTGAACCGTGGCTGGGTACCGTCACGGTCCTCTGAGGTCCCGTCAGCTGGCACGAGGCTGCCAAGCCCTTAGCGGCGCGGGTCTGGTGGTGTTGGTGGGATTCCGTTGACGACCGTCGGGCTGCCGCTGGCGGTGGGCCAGTCGAACGTGGTGGTGGCGGCGCCGTTCTGGCCGGCGCCGTGCCGGCCGCGGGTGTGGTCGGACTCCTCCTGCTCACGGCGGGCCAGTTCCTCCTGAAGCTGGCGCAGCAGGTGCTTTTCCTGCTCGCTCAACGACTCGTCGCCGGGCTGCGGGCCGTGACCGTTGACCTTGGGTGCCGGCTTCGGGCGGGTCGACTCGGGTAGCTCGGTCAGCCAGGAGGCCTGCGCGACCGGCTGGGCCGGGCGGGGCGGGGGGTTGGCCGACGCCAGCGGGTCGGCCGGCGGCTCGGGCCGGAACCGGCGGCTCGGCGCCGGGATGTCCGGCACGGCCGGCGCCGGGGGCTCGGGCGGCGGCTGCGGGGCGGCCTGCTGCCGCAGCGGCTCGGCGGCCGCCGGGGTGCTGCGCGGCCGCACCGGCGCCGGGTTGGTCGGGGCCTGCCGGGAGAACGGCACCTGAGTGGCGTGCTGCATGGCCGCGTGGTGGTAGTCGGGCGCCTCGGTGCCGTCCCGCAGCACCTCGACGGAGGCCCGGATGCCGGCCCGGCGCAGCGTGTGCTCCAGCCGGTAGGTGGTGGCCGGAGCGAACCCGTTCGGCCCGACGCCGACCAGCACCACCCGGTGCGGCACCGGCCCGGACACCGCGCCGGCCGGGGTCAGCCGCCACACCGCCCACACCGAGCGGACGTCCGGGAGCACGTCGAGCACCCGGCGCGCGGCCTCGGCGACCCCGTGCCCGGCCGACTCCCCGCCCGCCGCGCCGCCGCCGAACCGGTGCCGGCCGGCCACGTGCGAGGCGGCCGCGTCGTCGACGAGCAGCCGGTCCGCCGCCCCGGCGGCGTCCATGTACACCTGGGCCAGCACGCCGTCCAGCTCGGCCCGCTGCGCACCGGTGATCGCGATCCGGCCGGCGACCAGGCAGCCCACCAGGAACTCCAGCGCCCGGTCCACCTCCGCCGAGGCCAGCATCTCCCGGGCGTCGGCAAGCGCGTCGTCGTCGAGTCTGCCGGCCAGCCCCAGCAGCAGATCATGAACCCGGACCGGTAACGCCAATCCCGGTCGAACGCCCGCTCCCTGCGCCACGATTCGGCTCCCTCCAGCCTCGTGGGGGTGGGGTCCGGGGGCTTGCCCCGGTTATTCACAGTTCGCTAACGATGGACGAGCTGCCTCCGATACGCGACGAACCCGGGCAGCAACGGCTCCGACGCCGCGATCGCCGCCTCGTGGTAAGGCGGCGGCTCCATGCTGTCCGGGATCACCTCGACCCCGGGCTCGTAGGTGCCCAGCGCGCGCAACACCCGCTGCAGCTCACCGGTCAGCGCCGACCACTTCGCCGACGCGGTGACCAGCACGATCCGGCTCGCCGGACCCTGCCCCGAGCGGTGCCGTCGCCAGCTCCCACGCACGTCCATCACCTCGGACCGGCCCTGCAGGACCGCCCCGAGGACAACCGCTACGGAGTCACCCGCACTCACCCATTCGGGCGACTCCGAGGTGAAGGTGTAGTCCAGATCGCCTAATTCGTCCACCCAGGGGACGGCATTGAGATGCCCCGGATCGGCGCCCGCGTCCACCAGCGCGGCGTTGAGCAGCAGAGACTCCGCCACCGTGATCGCCACCCGCTCGCGCAGCAACGTCAGGGGCAGCACCGCGGCCAGCGCGTCGAGCGCCCCCGCGGCGAGCCAGTCCCGGAACCGCCACAGCTGCCGGTCCGGCAACCGCCCGGCGAGCTTGAGCAACAACTCGTGGCACGACGCGCTGGCGTCGGTCATGCGCCCTCCCTCGGCTACGCGGAATCCTCTGGCTCAGGAATTCGCAAGCTCACGCCACCTCGACGATCAGCTCGACCTCGACCGGGACCCCCAGCGGCAGTTCGGCGACCCCCACCGCGGCCCGGGCATGCTTCCCGGCCTCCCCGAAGATCTCCCCGAGCAGCTCGGAGGCACCGTTGAGCACCGCCGGCTGCGCGGTGAACCCGTCGGCCGAGGCCACGTAGCCGACCACCTTCACCACCCGCACCACCGCGTCGATGCCGACCAGGGCGTCCACCGCGGCCAGCGCGTTCAGCGCGCAGGTGCGGGCGTGCCCCTTGGCCGCCTCCGGGTCGACCTCCGCGCCGACCTTGCCGGTGGCCGCGACCACCCCGTCGACGAACGGCACCTGACCGGCGGTGTAGACCAGCGAGCCACTGCGCACGGCCGGAACGTAGGCGCCGGCCGGCGGCGCCACCGAGGGCAGCTCGATGCCCAGCTCCGTGAGCCGGTCCGACCACGCCATCAGGACTCCTTGGGGCGCTTGAGGTAGGCCACCAGCTGCTCACCGGTCGGGCCGGGCAGCACGGTCACCAGCTCCCAGCCGTCCTCGCCCCACTGGTCGAGGATCTGCTTGGTGGCATGGATCAACAGGGGCACCGTGGCGTACTCCCACTGCGTCATGACGCGGCAGCCTAGCGACCCCAACATGGGCGATCTTTACCGCTACCGTGTTCGCCGTGGAAGCGTGGCGTGTGCTCGCCGCGGCGCTGCTCGCGGCGGGTGGGCTGGTGCTGGTCCTGCTCACCATGGCGAAGTGGCGGGAACGCCGCGGGTCGACGGGCGGCCAGGTGGCGCTGTCCGGCGTGATCACGTTCACCGTGCTGGCCCTGCTCTGCCTGCTGGTGGCCACCGTGCTCCCGGCGTGGCTGTCCTGGTCGGTGGTGGTCCTGGTCGGCGTCACGGTCTCGGTGATGATGCTGGTCAGTTGAATTCAATGTGCGGGCTCGGGCCCCGTGACACCGCCGCTGTGGGCGGGTTGGCACGGACCGACTCCTCGGGCAGGCCTCCGGCCCACCCTCGTCGCCGGTGAGCCCGCACAGGCTGAGGCGCACGCCATACGGCACCGCCCAAAAGGGACACCTACCCTGGCGTTGTGACATCCCCGAGCTGGAACGACCACCTCGCTCGCGCGCGGCTGCATGTGGTCACCGGCAAGGGCGGCACCGGGAAGACCACGGTCGCCGCGGCGCTCGCGCTGGCGTTGGCCACGGGCGGGCGGCGGGTGCTGCTGGTCGAGGTGGAGGGCCGGCAGGGCATCGCCCAGCTCTTCGACACCGCACCCCTCCCGTACGCCGAGCAGCGGATCGCCTCCGCCCCGGGCGGCGGCGAGGTGCGCGCGCTGCACGTGGACGCCGAGGCGGCCCTGCTCGAGTACTTCACCATGTTCTACAACCTGGGCTTCGCCGGACGGACGCTGCGCCGGATGGGTGCGATCGAGTTCGCCACCACGCTCGCGCCGGGCCTGCGCGACGTGCTGCTCACCGGGAAGGTCAAGGAGTGCGTCGGCCGCACCGACGGCTCGGGACGGCACGTCTACGACGCGGTCGTGCTGGACTCCCCGCCGACCGGCCGGATCGTGAAGTTCCTCGACGTCACCCGGGCCATGGCGGACCTGGCCAAGGTCGGGCCGATCCGCGGGCAGAGCGAAGGTGTGGTGCGCCTGCTGCACTCCGGGGACACCGCGGTGCACCTGGTCACGCTGCTCGAGGAGATGCCGGTCCGGGAGACCATCGAGGCGGTCGAGGAGCTGGACGCCGCGGAGCTGCGGCCGGGCGCCGTGGTGGTGAACCGGGTCCGCCCGCCGCGGCTGCCGGCCCGCTCGCTGACCCCCGCCGCGGACGGCCGGGTGGACACCTCCCGGGTGCGCAACGGCCTGGCCAGCGCCGGGCTGGACCTCGCGCCCGACGACCTCGACGGCCTGGTCGCGGAAACCGTGGAGCACGCCATCCGGGTCCAGGCCGAGCAGCGGGCCCGGGCCCAGCTCGTCGAGGTCGACCTGCCCACGCTGGAGCTGCCGGACAGCACCGAGGGGGTGGACACCGCGGCCCTCTACGAGCTCGCCGAGGTGCTCGTGGACCAGGGGGTCCGATGAGGAGGGCATTGAGCCTCGATCGGCTGATCGACGACCCGGACACGCACGTCATCGTGTGCTGCGGCTCCGGCGGCGTCGGCAAGACGACCACGGCCGCAGCGATCGCGGTGCGGGCGGCCGAGCGCGGGCGCAAGACCGTCGTGCTCACCATCGACCCGGCGCGCCGGCTGGCCCAGGCGCTCGGGCTGCGCGAGCTGGGCAACACGCCGCGGACCGTGGACGTCGACGGGTTCACCCCGGCCGGCGAGCTCTCCGCGATGATGCTGGACATGCGCCGCACGTTCGACGACATGGTGCTGGCGCACGCCGGGGAGGAACGCGCCCGGGAGGTGCTGGCCAACCCGTTCTACAAGACCATCTCCACGTCGTTCTCCGGCACCCAGGAGTACATGGCGATGGAGAAGCTCGGCCAGCTCGCCGCCGAGGGCACCTGGGACCTGATCGTGGTGGACACCCCGCCGAGCCGCTCCGCGCTGGACTTCCTGGACGCCCCGCAGCGGATGTCCTCGGCCCTGGACGGCCGCATGATCAAGCTGCTGACCGGTCCGGCGCGGGCCGGCGGCTGGGGGGTGCGCAAGGTGGTCGGCGCCGGGTTCATGCTGTTCGCCCGGGCCGTGTCGGCCATCGTCGGCGGCCAGTTGCTGGCCGACGCGTCGGCGTTCGTGCAGGCCTTCGATGGGATGTTCGGCGGGTTCCGGGAGCGCGCCCGCAAGACCTACGAGCTGCTGCGCTCCGGTGGCACCGCGTTCGTGGTGATCGCCGCGCCGGAGCCGGACGCGCTGCGCGAGGCCAGCTACTTCGTGGAGCGGCTGTCCGCGGAGTCCATGCCGCTGTCCGGGCTGGTGGTCAACCGGACACATCCGGTGCTGACGAAGCTGTCCGGGCCGAACGCGCTGGCCGCGGCCGACAAGTTGGAACGATCGGGCGACGCCCCGCTGGCCGCGGCCGTGCTGCGGCTGCACGCGGACCGCGTGGCGGTGGCGGAACGGGAAGGCCGGCTGGTCGCCCGGTTCACCAAGGCGCACCCCACGGTGTCCGTGGTCAAGGTGCCGGCGATGCCCTCGGACGTACACGACCTGGACGGGCTGAGACGGATCGGCGAGCGGTTGTCAGGTGCTCGCTAGCCCACTCGGATGTCCTCCTCGGCGATCTCGGCGTGCCGGCGGGCGTCCTCGAGCAGCTCACGCCACGAGGTCACGTCCGGGCGACGACGCAGCAGAGCCCGTCGCTCACGCTCCGTCATCCCGCCCCACACGCCGAACTCGATCCGGTTGTCCAACGCCTCGGCGAGGCACTCGGTGCGTACCGGGCATGCGATACACACGAGCTTGGCCTTTCGCTGCTCCTTGCCGCGGACGAACAAACCATCGGGGTCCTCGTCGCGGCACAGCGCGTTGATTCGCCAATCTGCCTGGTCATTTAGCATGACCCCCACCCCTTGCGTGTCTCGACCCTCGTACCCGATACCCCCCGGCATCGGTTGCCTCCGGCCAGCCCCGCGGGTACGGTCCCGGCCTTCTGCGCCGTCGTGAGACGTTGACGGACTCTAGAGGGCGGCGGTTCCCCGTAGAACACCGGGCCCGCCAGCCGTTACCTGATGTCAACAACTGTTCGGTGCAATCCGCCTGACGGACGGGTCCTCGGTAGTCTGAGCGGGTGCGCATAGGAGACGGCCTGCTGAAGTTGCTCGGACTGTGCCTCCTGGCGGGTGTGCTCACCGCCGGCATGCTCTTCCCCATCGTGGGGGCGATGGGGGTGGTGTCCAACCGGGCGAGCGACGCGATCGACAGCGTCTCGGCCAACCTGGTGGCCGCCGATCCCGCCCTGGTCACCACCGTCGCCGACGCGAACGGCGCCCCGATCGCGTACCTCTACGACCAGTACCGCATCCCGGTGAGCGCCGAGGCGATCTCGCCGACCATGAAGGCGGCGCTGATCGCCATCGAGGACCGCCGGTTCTACGAGCACAACGGCGTGGACTGGCGCGGCACGCTGCGGGCCGCGGTGAGCAACCAGACCTCCGGCGACGTGCAGGGCGCGTCCACGCTCACCCAGCAGTACGTGAAGAACTACCTGATCAACGTGGTGTACCGGGGCAGCGAGCCGGAGAAGAAGCTCGAGCAGAAGCGGGCACAGGAGCAGACGATCACGCGCAAGCTCAAGGAGGCGCGGATCGCCATCCAGCTCGAGCAGAAGATGACCAAGGACGAGATCCTCACCGGCTACCTGAACATCGTCGAGTTCGCCTACCAGGTCTACGGCGTCGGCGCCGCCGCGCACGCCTACTTCCACACCACGGCGGACAAGCTGACCGTGGCCCAGGCGGCGGTGCTCGCCGGCATGGTCAACAACCCCAGCCTGTACAACCCGTGGCAGCGCCCGGTGGAGACGCTCAAGCGGCGCAACCTGGTCATCGACAAGATGGCGGAGAACCAGAAGCTGTCCCTGGAGGCCGCGGACGCGGCCAAGAAGGAGCCGCTGGGCATCCTGCAGGCACCGGACAAGCCTGCGGCCAACTGCACCGGCGCCGGCACCGAGTACGGCTTCTTCTGCCAGTACGTCGAGGACTACCTGCAGAAGGTGGGGCTGAACAAGGAGAAGTTGTACTCCGGCGGCTACACCGTCAAGACCAGCTTCGACGCCAACGCCACGCACCTGGCCAAGCAGGCCGCCGAGCACCAGATCCCGAAGAACCAGGACGGCATCGCCGACACGATGGCCATCGTGCGGCCCGGCAAGGACCGGCACCAGGTGGTCGCCCTGGTGGCCAACCGTGACTACGGGCTGAACAAGGACGCCGGGCAGACCGTCTACGGCCTGCCGAGCGACGCCGCCAACAAGTTCGGCGCCGGCTCCATCTACAAGATCTTCACGGCGGCCGCGTACCTGGAGAAGGGCGGCGGGATCTTCAATGTCATCCCGAGCCCGGACTTCTATACCTCGCACGTGTTCACCGGCGGCAGCACGAAGAGCTGCCCGCGCACCGAGAAGCCCAACGACGGCGACAACCGCTGGTACTGCCTGAAGAACGCCGGCGACTACGCGCCGCAGATGACCCTGCAGGACGCGCTCGCCCAGTCCCCGAACACCGCGTTCGTCATGCTCGAGGAGCAGGTCGGGATGGACGCGGTGGTGGACATGGCGAGCCGGCTCGGGCTGCGGGAGACCATGGCGGGCAACATCTCCGGCAACTCGCCCGACCCGAAGGACCCCAACGACGGCAACCGGGTCAGCCAGTCGCAGTTCTTCCGCAGCAAGCCGCCCAACGACCCGGGGAAGGCCGCGTTCACCCTGAGCCCGGCGGCGACCAGCACGCTCGAGCTCGCCAACGTGGGCGCCACCCTGATGTCCGGCGGCGTCTGGTGCCCACCGAGCCCGCTGATCGAGGTGCTCGACCGGGACGGCAAGAAGGTCGACATCCCGGAGCAGCCCTGCGACCAGGCCGTCTCCGAGGGCCTGGCGAACTCGATGGTGCAGGGCCTGAGCAAGGACATCGCCGGCGGCACCGCGGCGCGGGCGGCCGGGGCCGCCCGCTGGACCCGGCCGATGCTGGGCAAGACCGGCACCACGCAGGAGCACAAGTCGGCCGGCTTCGTCGGCGCCACCCCGCAGCTCGCCGGCGCGGTGCTGGTGTTCAACGACAGCCCGCGGCCGCGGCCGATCTGCGACGACCCGACCCGGCTGTGCGGCGACGGCAACATCTTCGGCGGCAAGACCCCCGCCCAGACCTGGTTCGAGGCGATGACCCCGATCATGGCACCCCTGCCGGTCGTGGGCCTGCCGGCGGGCGATCCGCGTTACATGAACGGCGGCGAGGGAACCCGGGTGCCGAACGTGATCGGCAGGAGCCAGCAGGAAGCCACCCAGATCCTGCAGCAGGCCGGCTTCCAGGTGATCGCGCGGCCACGCAACGACGTGGCGCCCAAGGGAACCGTCGTCGGCCAGACCCGGACCGCCCTGCCCGGCAGCGCGGTGACCATCAATGTCAGCACCGGCATCGCCCCGTCCCCGAGCACCCCACCCGGGCCGGGTCCCGGCGGCGGCCAGCCCGGCAACGGTGGTGGTGGCCCCGGCAACGGCGGCGGCGGCGGAGGCGGCCGCGGATTCCCGGAACCGATCATCATCTTCCCCACCCGCCGCTAATTCGCGAGTTCGATGCTCCAGCAATCGAGTTCGACGCTCGGGCAAGCGAGTTCGGCGTTCAGGACGGTTGAAGCATGGCCCGGACAGCGGCGGCCACACGCCCGCCCTCGGCGCGCCCGGCCACCTTGGCGTTGGCCGCCTTCATGACCTGGCCCATCTGCTTCTGCCCGGGCGGCGCGCCGAGCTGCTCGGTCACCTCGGCGACGGCCTCGGTGACCAGCGTCTCCAACTCCGCGTCGTCGAGCTGTTTGGGCAGATAGCCGGCGAGGACTTCGGCCTCGTCGAGCTCCGCCTGGGCGCGCTCCGGCCGGTCGGCGGCGGCGAACGCCTCGGCGGCCTCCTTGCGTTTGCGCGACTCGCGGGTGAGCACCCGGAGCACCTCGTCGTCGGTGAGCTCACGCGCGGACTCGCCGGCCACCTCCTCGTTGGTGATGCCGGTCAGCGCCATGCGCAGGGTCGCCACCTTGATCTTCTCGCGGTTCTTCATCGCCGCGGTGAGGTCCGCCTGCAGCCGTGCCTTGAGCTCTGCCATGAGAGCGACCCTAGCGGCCGGGTTAGGCTCGGCAACGTGAGTGAGCTTGCACGAACGGTCCGCCGGGTGGCACTCGGCACGACCGCGCTGGGCACAGCGACGCTGGCCTACGCCGCCGGAATCGAACGGCGGCACTGGACGCTCCGCCAGGCCACGCTGCCCGTGCTCGCCGAAGGCGCCCGCCCGCTGCGCGTCCTGCACCTGTCCGACCTGCACATGCTCCCCGGCCAGCACTCCAAGCAGCGCTGGATCGCCGCGCTCGACGACCTCAACCCCGACCTCGTGGTCAACACCGGCGACAACCTCGCCCACCGCGCTGCCGTCCCTGCCGTCGTCCGCGCCCTCGGCCCTCTCCTCGACCGCCCAGGCGTGTTCGTCTTCGGCAGCAACGACTACTACGCCCCCCGCCCCAAGAACCCCGCCCGCTATCTCTTCCCGAGCAACAAAAAACGCATCCACGGCGTCCCCCTCCCCTGGCGCGACCTCCGCGCGGCCCTGGTCGAGCGCGGCTGGCACGACCTCACGCACGTCCGCCGCCTGCTCACCGTCGACGGCCAGCTGCTGGCCGTGGCCGGCGTCGACGACCCCCACCTGCGCCGCGACCGCTACCCCGACATCGCCGGCCGCCCCGACCGCTCAGCCGCCCTCCGCCTCGGCATCACCCACTCCCCCGAACCCCGCGTCCTGGACGCCTTCGCCGCCGACGCCTACGACCTCGTCATGGCCGGCCACACCCACGGCGGCCAACTCCGCATCCCCGGCTACGGCGCCCTCGTCACCAACTGCGAACTCGACCGCTCCCGCGCCCGTGGCCCCTCCCGCTGGGGCACCCACATGTGGCTCCACGTCTCCGCCGGCCTCGGCACCTCCCCCTACGCCCCCGTCCGCTTCGCCTGCCCACCGGAAGCCAGCCTCCTCACCCTCGTCCCCCGCCCCACCCCGGCAGAGGCCCACACCGAATCCCACTTCGAGGCCGGCGCAGACGTCGGCTAGACTCCATGCGGCCACGGGGTGTGGCGCAGCTTGGTAGCGCGCTTCGTTCGGGACGAAGAGGTCGCAGGTTCAAATCCTGTCACCCCGACCAGCTCAGGCCCCGTCCACTGTGGAGTGGACGGGCTCTGACACATTCACGGGTGACTACCTGGGTGACTATGAGTAAGGCCCACGGTCTGTTTGATGACCAGGGGCCATACGTGGACCCATCCCAACACCGTTGGGATGCCGTCAATCCCGCCTCCTCATGGAAACCGCGATGACGAACATCGCTCGCACCACAAGCGCGAGCACAACGACTGACCCTTCCATTTGTTGATCTCCCATTCCTTCTCACCCGACTACCAGGACCGGCCGGCGCCGGGCCCTCCCTCCGGAGAGCCGGCCGGCCGGTCCTAGGACCCACGACTCGGTGCCATCTGCGGCGGGAACCAATGGCTCCCGCCCACGCCCGGATCGCCGGGACGCGAGAAGAATGATCAACTATGAAACGGTCACCCCGAATACTACTTGACCGATTGAAGTCTGTCGGTCCCGCCAAGCGTATTGCGCTTGTCGCGTCGGCAAGCCTCGGAAAGATCCAATCCATCGCCGTTGCGCCGTCTTCGACCACGGGGTTGAGCTGGTGTCTGTAGAAGTGACCAACTGGATGACTGAGCCGATCTGGGGATGCCCATGCGGGTCATGTGAACGCTGCACTGACTGCATCTATCAACAACTTC
>NZ_DASYTH010000031.1:0-30243 GCF_036002505.1 Actinophytocola sp.
GCGGCGCGACGAGCTGGTGGCGCGCTTCCAGTCCGGAGACGGGCCGCCGATCTTCCTGCTGTCGCTGAAGGCCGGTGGCACCGGGCTGAACCTCACCGCCGCCAACCACGTGGTGCACCTGGACCGGTGGTGGAACCCGGCAGTGGAGAACCAGGCCACCGACCGCGCGTTCCGCATCGGTCAGAAGCGCACCGTGCAGGTGCGCAAGTTCATCTGCACCGGCACTCTCGAGGAGAAGATCGACGAGATGATCGAGGAGAAGAAGGCCCTCGCCGATCTCGTCGTCACCGACGGCGAGGGCTGGCTGACCGAACTGTCCACACGCGACCTCCGCCGCCTGTTCACCCTGTCCGAGGGAGCCGTCGGTGAATGACTGGTACCCGCCGCCAGCTCGCCCCCGCCCGGTCGAAGGCGGCCTGCGGGCCCGCAGCACCCGCGGCGCGATCGGCCAGACCTGGTGGTCGGAGCGGTTCATCGAGGTGCTGGAGGACATCGGCATCGGCAACCGCCTCCAGCGCGGCCGAACCTACGCCCGCCAGGGCCAGGTGATCTCCCTTGACGTGGACGCCGGCTCGGTCACCGCGAGAGTGCAGGGCAGCCGTCCCCGCCCGTACCGCGTCCGCATCGGAATCCCCGCGTTCGGCAAGGCCGAGTGGGCGCAGGCTGAACGCGACCTGGCCGGCGACGCCTGGTACACGGCCAAGCTGCTCGCCGGCGAGATGCCCGAGGACATCGAGGGCGTCTTCACCGCCCTGGGTCTGTCCCTGTTCCCGGCCACCGCCCGCGAGCTGTCCCTGGACTGCTCCTGCCCCGACCAGGCGGTACCGTGCAAACACCTCGCCGCCACGTTCTACCTGCTCGCCGAATCCTTCGACGACGACCCGTTCGCCATCCTCGCCTGGCGCGGCCGCGAACGCGACGACCTGCTCGCCAACCTTCAGGCCGCCCGCACCGCCGGCCCGCCGGCCGCCGACCGCGCCGAGGCCACCAGTCGCCCGCTCGCCGACTGCCTGGACACCTACTTCACCCCGCAGACCGAGATCCGCCGGCCCGCCCCACCGGCGACCCCGCCAACGGCCTTGCTCGACCAACTCCCCGAGACCGGCGTCACCGTGCGCGGCCGCCTGCTGACCGACCTGCTCAGACCCGCCTATGCGGCGCTGGGGTGATGACGCCGCTCAGGGCAGATCCGGGTCGTGCTGCTCGGTGAGGTACCGCGTGGCCGTGTCGTCATCGATGAGCGAGTTGTCGGCCAGCCACTCGACCGCGCGGCGACGGGCGCGGGAGTCGCGGAAGGCGTACCAGACCGGCAGCAGGTCCGGATACTGCTCGTGCAGCTCGTCTTTGAACCGGCGGAAGGCGCCCCTTCCCTGGATCGCCCGGGTGAGCCGCCGCCCGGCGCGCTCGTCGCTGACGAGTTCGGCGAAGTCGGCCATGTCCTGGTACCAGATGTGCGATGGCAGCGGATCGATGCGCAGCTCGTCCAACTCGTCGAGGTCAACTGGTGTCTGCCCGTCGATGCCCGTGTCGGATGTCCAGAACACGATCTCCCCGGAAGCCGGGTTGATCAGCCACCGGTGCTCGTAGTCGGTCTGGTCTGCCAGCGCCTGTGCGATCTCGTCCAGGTCAAGCCGGCTCAGATCCAGCATCGGACCACCATAGTCCCTGGTCAGGCTCAGCCGAGCCGCGTCCCTGTTGAAGACTCCAACCGAAGTGCTGCGCGCGACGTTGTGGGTTGATCGCGCAAGCATTGTCTACCCGGAAGTTCCAGCGAAATGCTGACTAACTTGAGCGGTCATGTTAGCTTTTTGGCCGTACGCGCTCGACGCCTGTCCGCGAGGGGGAGCGATGACCTGGCAACTGGTTCTCGCCGGCTTCCTCATCGCGTTCGTCATCGGGTTGACCGGGATGGGTGGCGGGGCGCTGATGACACCCGTGCTGGTGCTGTTCTTCGGGGTCGCGCCGCTGGCCGCGGTGTCCAGCGATCTGGTGGCGTCCCTGGTGATGAAGCCGGTGGCCGCCGTGGTGCACCTCCGCCGTGGCACGGTGCGGCTGCCGCTGGTCCGGTTGCTCTGCTACGGGTCGGTGCCGGCGGCGTTCTGCTCCGCCTTCGCGTTGAGCCGCATCGACGACCAGGTTTCGGCACAGTCGTTCCTGCGCACCGCGCTGGGGGTGGCGCTGCTGCTCGCGGTGGCCGCCATGGTGGCGCGCATGATCATGAACCAGCGCGGCCGGTTCGAGCCGGCGGGCACGCTGCGGCCGCGGCCGGTGGTCACCGTCCTCATCGGTGTGGCCGGCGGGGTGATCGTCGGCCTCACGTCGGTCGGGTCGGGCTCGCTGATCATCGCAGCGCTCTCGCTGCTCTACCCGGGTCTGCGGGCGGCCGGGTTGGTGGGAACCGATCTCGTGCAGGCCATCCCGCTGGTGGGCTCGGCGGCGCTGGGTCACCTGCTGTTCGGTGACGTGCGCTTCGACCTGACCGCGGCGATTCTTCTCGGTGCGCTTCCCGGTGTCTTCCTCGGTGCCCGGCTGTCCTCGACCGAGCGCTTCGGGATGATCCGGCCGGTGCTGCTCATCGTGCTCGTCGCCTCGGGGCTGGCGCTGCTGCGCGCGTCGAACCTGGTCGTGCTGGGCGTGGTGGCCGGATCGGTCGTGCTGGCCGTGCTGGCCTGGCTGGTGCAGCGCCAGAATGGGCGCCGGGCGAATCTCGGCGAAGGTTGACAGTACGAGAATTCTCTCCGATTCGGCCGTTCGGCCGAATCACGCCGGTGCGGCCACCGATGGTGACCGACGTTGGGTAAGCAGACAATCACGTTGAGCGTTGTTGATTCTTCTGCTTCTCAGGGTGTGGGCATTTGACGTACAGTCCACCACAGTCAGGTTGAGAGGCATAACAGCCCGGTAGGACACAGACTCCGTTGAGGCTGCGAATTTTGTGGGGGCCCAGGCACATGATGGTCGTGGAGCGGCTCCGGTGACCGAGGTCCGCGAGCCGACGAATCTCAGCGAGCAGAGGCAGCCGGGTGGCCGAGCCGGGCTCACCATGCTGCTGGTCGCCCTCGCCCTGTTCACCGTGGGCGAGATGGTGATCATCGTGACCATTCCCTGGCTCGTGCTCACCACCACCGGCAGTCCGGCCAAAATGGGCGTGGTCGCCGCGGCCGGGACGGTGCCGTTCCTGTTCACCAGCGTGTTCGCCACACCGGCCGCCGACCGGCTCGGTATGCACGCCACGGTCGTCGTCACCAGCCTGGGCGCCGCGCTGGCCATGACGGTGGTCGCCATCGTCCCGGACGTCAACTTCGGTGTGCTGCTGGCCATGGTGGCGGTGAACGGCGGGTTGAACGGCGTCGGTGGCCGCGCGCAACACGTACTGCTGCGCCCGATGGGTGAAGCCGCCGGTATGCCCATGATCCGGGTGACCGCCGTCTACGACGGGCTGAACAATGCCGCGTCGCTGACCGCCGCCCCGCTGGGTGGCCTGCTCATCTACTGGCTCGGTGCGCAGGGCGCCATCTGGGCGGTCGCGGCGGCGATGGGGGCGTGCGGGCTGATCGTGGCCACATCGGTCCGGCCGCCGAAAGGCACCCTGCCGGACAGCAGGGCCGCCGCGAGCGAACCGTATCTGGCCGCGTTGCGCCGGGGTGCCCGGCACGTGTGGGCCGACCAGCTGCTGTTCGGGATGACGCTCATGGTCATGCTGGTCAACGTGTTCAGCGTGGCGAACTCCGCGGTATTCGTGCCGTTGTGGGTGTCCGACGTGTACGGCGCGGCACCGGCCGTCGGAATCATTCTCGGCACGTACTCGGTGGGCGTGGTGCTGGGCAACGCCATCTTCACCGCGGTGGCGACCAGGTTGCCGCAGTACCTGACGTTCATCGTCAGCATCCTGTTGTGCTGTGCGCCCCGCCAGCTCATTCTCGGGATCACCAACGAACTCGTGTACGTGATTGTGCTGACGTTCGTGTCCGGGATGGCGGGGGCCGCCATTCGCCCGATACTCGGCGCGATGCTCTACAAGCGAGTCCCGGTCGAGCTGCAGAACCGGGTATTCGGGCTGGTTGCCGCGGTGTGCCGGTCCGGACTGGTCGTGGGCGGGGTTCTCGCCGGATGGCTGGTCGCTGGACTCGGCCTGCACCAGGCGATACTCATTTCCGGCATCGCGTGTCTGCTGGTGACCATCGTTCCGCTACTGCGCTACCGGCCCAGCGTGCATGGCAAGCTGCTCGCCGACGAGCCGGCTGCCGAGACGCACTGACCCTGGGACACTCTAGATCCTGACGGTGGGCCGCTCGTCCGCCGCGCGTGAGCTGTCCGCATGCTCGGCGGTGTACCTGGCCCGCAGCTGGTTGAGGTTCGTCTTGCCGCTACCGGTCCGCGGCAGCGCGTCGATGAACTCGAACGCGCGGGGCGTCCAGGTTCGGCTGAGCTTGCTGGCGACCAGATCGCCGAGCTCCTTCGCGGTGACCGTCGCGCCCTCGGTCAGCACGACGTAGGCGTGTGCGACCTCGCCGCGGTCGGGGTCCGGCACGCCGATCACCGCGGCCTCCCGTACCTCGGGGTGCGTGGCCAGGACGTCCTCGATCGGCCGGGGGAAGATGTGGATGCTGCCGGAGCCGGTGATGATCATGTCGCTGGCCCGGCCGGTGAGGTGGATGTAGCCCTCCTCGTCGACGTGGCCGACGTCGCGGGTACGCAGCCAGCCGTCCACCAGGGTTTCCGCGGTCAACTCCGGCATCCCCAGATAGCCGGCGAAGTTGAGCTTGGTGGCCACCCACAGCTCGCCGTTCTCGCCCGGTGGCAGCACCGTGCCGTCCTCGCCGCGGATCTGCAGCCGCACGTCGCCGTAGATGGTGCCGCACGACCGCAGCCGGTCCGGCCGCTCGGGATCCTCGTTGATGTTGGGAAACGCCGAGATGAACGGGGATTCCGACAGCCCGTAGGTGATGCGGATGACCGGTCCGAAGCGCTCGATGCCCTGCCGCAGCCGGGCGGGGGTGACCGCCGCGCTGCCGATGCTGAGGGTGTGCAGGCTCGAGCAGTCGTATCTCTTCGAGTCCGGATGGTCGAGCAGGTCCTGGAACATCAGCGGTGAGACATACGCGGAATTGATCCGCTCCCGTTCGATGATGCCGAGAAACTCCCGGGCACCGAGGAAGCGCATGATGACGAGGGTGGATCCGGTGAACAGGTACAGAAATGCCGAGGTCTGCCCGGAGACGATCCACAGCGGAGTGACCGTCAGGTGGCGGTAGCGTGGTTCGCCGGCGGCGACGATCCGCTCGGCGAGGGTGAGGACCTGCTCGTAGAGGTTTGCCGTGTGCAGCAGTGGTTTCGGTATTCCGGTGGTGCCGCTGGTCTGGAACACCGACTCCGGCGCGCCGGTCGCGGCGTCCATATCGAACGGTAGGGAGCCGGCGGGGCGAGCGGCGAGCACGTCCGGTCCCGCGCCGCCCGGGCCGAGGCAGAACGCCGGCACACCAAGGCTTTCTGTGTGCTTGCGGCCCCGCTGGCCGTGGCTGCGCGCGTCGTAGACGAAGGCCTCCGGTCGCACCTTGGCGAGGTAGGCGTCCTGCTCGGCAGGTGTGCCGCTGTTGGAGATCCACGCGGTCCGGCAACCGAGCAGGTGCAACGCCAACTGCAGCATCGGCGCCTCGATCGGATGGCCGACCAGTACCGCGACCGTCGCGCCGGGACGCAGACCGTGCTCCGCGACGTTCGCGGCGATGTCCAGCACGCCGGCGCGCAGTTCGGCGAAGGTGAGTCGCCGGTCGCCGGCGACGATTGCCTCCCGGTCGGCGTATCCGGCGAACAGTTCCAGCGCCTTGCGCACATAGTTCGGCCGCACGTCCGGCTTTGCTGCCATCACGTCCCCCACACAATTCGCTACCACGAGTTACCAAGTTCGTTTCGCCCGAATAGTTGCGGCGACGGTGGACTTTACCTCCGCCGCTCGGACGGTGGTGGGTATATTGAGCAACCGCACAGCACCCGGATGACGTAGGCCGAATGGGGTAATGAGTTCGTCTGTTCGCGTGAGCGTGAGACGGCTGGACCCACGCCGGTTTGGCGGGTAGCGTGCACGCCGCCAAGGGGTAATGGGCTGGGGTTGGCCGGACGCCAGGGACCTTGTAGGAGGGGCACGTGCTTCGGGTGTTTTATGCAAGGCATCGAGCGGCGTCGATGTGGTCCAGAGCAATCATGACGGACATGGCGGCGACGCTCGGCCTGCGGTTCCAGATCTACTACCACCATGACCAGTGGGCGGAGCACGGCACACTTGGCGACGCGGTGGCGGCTCTGCGGCCGGATTTCCTGATGCTGACCAACGCCCGGCAGATGGATGTCGACACGTTGCCGGAATCGCGTGCTGTGCACCTGTTCCGAGACCCGCGGGACATGGTGGTGTCCGGCTACTTCAGCCATCGCAACTCCCATCCGATCGAAGTGGACGGGGTGATCTGGAAGGAGCTGATACGGCATCGAATCAACCTGCTCAAGATGGACAAAGATGCCGGAATGGCGGCTGAGGTCGAGTTCAGTGGGTACTTCCTCGATCACTTGTTGTCGTGGAACTACGACGCTCCGAACACCCTCGCCGTTCGGATGGAGGATCTGGTCAGCGACTCGGTCGGGCAGTGGCGGCGCGCGCTCGCGCACTGGCAGGTGCTCGACCAGCTACCCGACGGCTATCTTGACGAGTTGCTGCGGACCTACACCTTCGACCAGCTGGCCGGTGGGGGAAGGAAGATCGGCCAGGAGGACGAGACCAGCCACTATCGCAAGGGAATCCCCGGCGACTGGCGCAACCACCTCACCGACGAGCACCTCACGCTCTTCCGCAAGCGCTACGGCGATCTCGTGGAACGCCTGGGCTACGCCTGGTAACGCGGCCGACAGTCACCGGGATCGCGGCGACTCCATTTTCTCGCTCCGCAGTTCCTGTACGGCCTGCCACAGCGTGCCGGCAGTGGCGAAAGTGACACTGGAGAAATACTCGTCGGCGAAGGTCACGCCGTATTCCGCCTCCAGCGCCATGACCAGACTGATCAATTGAACCGAGTCGAGCCCAGCCGCGGCGAGGTCGGTATCCGATTCGACGGCGGCCCCTTCCGGGAGCTCTGGCAGGTGCTCCCTCAGCAGGGCCGGATACCGCTCATCCCAGTCACTCATCGTGTGAGGTCCTCCACGCTCCGCATTGAATCCGCGCTCAAAGTTGATACTACCGGCGCAATAGCACCCGGCGGCGGGGCGCAATCGCATGATCGTGGGCCCCGCCGCCGGGTGATCACACCACACGGCGCTCGTCAGTGCTCACGCACCAAGAGCACTGCATTCGAGGGTATCTCGTTCTCGCTCAAGAAACTGATTCACGATACGGACACGATATACCTCCTTTTCGGCTCGAGGAACCGGTGATTACCGTGCCGCACGCGGCGGGCAACAACTGCGATTAGCACTGGCATCCCCATGGTCCTCCCAGTACCGCTCTTTTCGCCGATTCGGAGCGTGTGCGACGCGAAGAGCAACAAAATAGTAAGTATCAGCGACGGTGGCCGTCAATGATAGATGTGACAGCATCGGTACAGGTGTGACGTGGATCACTTCAGTGGAAGTAAGCGCTACCGGCCAATGCGTTCAGCACATGACCGATTGCTCTGTGTCATATCGGTGGAGTAATAGCCGAAAGCTGGCAAAATCAGCCGAACCTGATTCGGGCCGCTGCTACGGTGAGCCAACCGGCAAGGAGGGCCGATGACAGTGATCGGCAGAACGAGGCTGACCTTTGGCCAGCTTTCCGTGTGGCGTTCGATGGAACGTTGGACACGGGAGCAAATGGGCGGGGCCAACCTCCGACAGGTATGGCCGCTGCCGGACGGGGTCACCGTCGCCGACGTGCGGGGTGCGCTCGAGGCGCTGGAGGAGCGGCACGAGGGGATGCGTACCCGCTACCAGCTCGACCCCGGCCACGATCTCGCACAGCTGGTGTGGGCACCGGAGCCGGTCGGGTTCGACGTGCGGGAAGGTGGGGCGGACGCCACGGCGCTCGCCGGTCAGGTGAGCGCGGAGCTTGGCGACGAGCCGTTCGCTCTGGCCGTGGACAAGCCGTGGCGGGCGAGGTTGATCACCTCTGCCGGCCAGCCGGCGTTCCTTGCGGTGTCGGTGCATCACATCACCGCGGACGGCTGGTCGATGCTGCAACTGGGCACGGAGTTCCTTGACCTCCTCGCGGGAAAGGATCTCGGCGAGCCGGCGCCGACGTGCCGCGAGCTTGCCGAGGAGCAGCACTCCGACGCCTGGGCGGACCGCCGGACAGCCGCCGTCGAGTACTGGCGCCGGGTGGTGGCCGAGGTGCCGGATCCGCCGGCTCAGTTGTCCGCGGACGCCCGGACCCGCTGGGCGACGCTCCGCTCGGCGGCCTTGTCGCGCCATGCTCAGCTGCTCGCCGGGCAGGTCGGGGTCCCGCTGCCCAGCGTGGTGTTCGCGGCCTACGCCGCGGCGATGCGCACCCGGACCGGTCCCGACGCCCACCTCGTCGCCGTGTTCGCCGGTAACCGCCTTGAGCCCAGATGGCGCAACCTGGTCACCTCGATGAACCAGATCGTGCCGGTGGTGGCCCGCTGCGTCGACGGGGAGGATCTGCCGGCCGGTGCGCGCCGCCAGCATTGGGAGTTGGTGCGGTCGCTGCGGCACGGAATCTTTGACGTGGACGCGGTCACCGACGCGGTGCGCGAATACGGAAAGAATGGTTCCGGCCCTGGGTTCCGCTATTTCTACAATTTCCGCGACATGGCGCAGGCGGCCATTTTGCCGGTGACCGCCGGTGACTCCGCGGAAAGTGACTGGACTGTTGAGACCTCGTTGTCGGAACGCAATAATCAGAATCCATTCTATCTGCGTGCGCATGCCGGCGAGGAGCTCATGCTCTCCCTGCAGGAGACATCCCCGGCCGGCGACTTCGAGCCGATGAGGCGCTTCGTGATCACCATGGCCGAGCAGTTGCGAGACGCGGCGACGGCCGGGGGCGCCGGGTAGCCGGTCAGTCCTGCGCCGCCAGCCCGTTCTCGGATGGGTGGCGACCCTTCACAGCCAGCCGGAGCGGGCGAGTTGCCAGCCCAGTTGGAGGCGGGTGCGGACGTTCGCGGTGTCCATGAGGGTGCGGACGCGGCGTTGGACGGTGCGCATGGAGAGTTGGAGTTGGGTGGCGATGGAGCGGTCGGTGAGGCCGGCCAGGAGCAGGGTGACGATCTTCTGGTCCAGGTCGGCCAGAGCGCGGTCGGGGTCTGTCGTGGAGAGGTCGGCGCGCATGGGGAGAGCGTGAGTCCAGATTGCTTCGAAGAGTGAGACCAGGGCGTGCAGTAGGCCGCTGCGGTGGATGATGATGGCGGCTGGGGGCGCGGCCGGGTCGCTGGTGAGGGGGAGCATGGCGAGGGTTCGGTCGGCGATGGCGAGTTTGGTGGGGACCTGTTCGACGACGCGGACCTCTTCTCCGGATCGGATCGCGGAGGTGGCGTCGGCGCTGGCGCCGGGTTGCTCGAGGATGGCTCGTTCGATGATGACGCGGTAGCGGACGCCTCGGCGCACGCCTTCCTCTTCGGCGGGTGAGTTGTCCTGGCGGGTGACCGCGACGGTTCGGGCGGTCACCATGGTGAGTAGTTCCTCGGTGGCACCTTGCTGCAGCTGGGCGAAGCGGCGGGCGAGGGTGTCCACGCCGGTGACCACCTCGACGAGGTCGCCCGCGGTTCGGGCGCCGGCGGCGGTGCGGTAGCGCTCGGTCAGTGCGAGCAGCTCGAGCTCGGCGCGGCGCAGTTCGTCGCGTTGGCGGGTGATGAGCGGGCCGAGGGAGATGGCTGGGGAGGCCGCGACGAACCGGGTGCGGGTGCCGCCGGCCCGGCCGACCAGGCCGCGTTCTTCCAGTCCGGCCAGGCAGCCGCGGACGGTATCGGTCGGGCGCCGCAGCGTGCGGGCCAGGTCGGCGGCCGTGGCGGACGGCCGGTCGACCAGCGAGCGGTACACCGTTTCCTCGTCGGGGTTCAGGCCCAGGGCGCTCAGCTCGGTCACGGTGGCGAGTATTTGCCATGGCGTAAATACGACGCAAGTCGCCAGTGATGCGAATGTCGTTCACATGTCAGGGTGTGCGCCATGCGTCCCCTCCGCCCCGCCGGCTTGGCGGCGACGATCCTCGCCGCCCTCCCGCTGGCGGCCGCGGCCGGAGCCCCGTTCGCCGTCGCCGCGCCGGTACCCCCCGCCGGCGCGCACGGTGATCCCGGCCGCGCCGCCAGCATCACCCTGATCACCGGCGACCGCGCGGTGGTCACGCCGACGGCGACCGGCCGGTCTTCTGTCGCGTTTCTGCCGGCCGGCACCAACCGGGGCTTTTCCACCCGCACGGTCGGCAGGGACGTCTACGTCATCCCGGACGCCGCGGTGCCGCTGCTGCGCGCCGGCCGGCTGGACGACGAGCTGTTCGACGTGACGAAGCTCGTCGAGGCCGGATACGACGACGCGCACCGGGACACGATCCCGGTCATCGCGACGTACGCGGGCGGCGCGGTGCCGGCGGCCAGGGACGCGGGGGTCCGGCCGCTCCCGTCGATCGGCGGCGCGGCGCTGCGGCCCAGGAAGTCGGACGCCGCGGCGTTCTGGGCGGATCTGGTGGCGCCGAAGGCCCGCGGCGCCGGCATCGACAAGCTCTGGCTGGACCGGCCGGTGCGCGGGGACCTGGACCGCAGCGTGGCCCAGATCGGCGCGCCGCAGGCCTGGGCACAGGGCTATGACGGCGCCGGGGTGACGGTGGCCGTGCTCGACTCCGGCTACGACCCGAACCACCCCGACCTGCGGGGCCGGGTGGCGCGGGCGGAGAACTTCACCGACGGCGAGAACGCCTACGACCAGGCCGGCCACGGCACCCATGTGGCGTCGACGATCGCCGGCACGGGTGCCGCGTCGAACGGCCTGCGCAAAGGGGTCGCCCCGGTGCGAACCTGCTCGTCGGCCGGGTGCTGGACGCCTGGGGCAACGGCCAGGAGTCGTGGGTGATCGCCGGCATGGAGTGGGCCGTGGCGCAGGGCGCCGCCGTGGTCAACCTGAGCCTCGGCGGGCCGGCCGAGCCGGGCTGCGACGATCCGGTCGGCCAGGCCGCGGAGCGCCTCGCCGCGCAGTCGACCACGCTCTTCGTCGTCGCGGCCGGCAACAGCGGCCTGCGTGAGTCGGTCAGCTCGCCCGCCTGCGCCGAGGGCGTGCTCACCGTCGGCGCGGTCGACCGGGACCTGGCCACCGCGAGCTTCTCCAGCCGCGGCCCGGTCACCGGCGACCACCGGTTGAAGCCGGAGATCGCGGCCCCCGGCGTGGGCATCATGGCCGCCGCCCTCGGCAGCTACGGCGACGTCGCGTACCAGGCGATGTCCGGCACCTCGATGGCGACGCCGCACGTGGCCGGCGCGGCCGCAATCCTGGCCCGGCGGCACCCGGACTGGACCGCCGCCCAGCGCCGCGCGGCGCTCGTCTCCGCGGTCCGGCCGGGCAACACGGCCAGCGTGTACGAGCAGGGCGCCGGCTTTCTCGACGTGCCGCGCGCGGTGCGGCAGGCGGTGCTCGGGCCGGGCTCGGTCGACCTGGGCAGCCTGCCCTGGCCGCATTCCGGCCAGCTGGCGAAGCCGGTCGCCTACACGAACGCCGGCGACCAGCCCGTGACACTCCACTTAGAACTGTCTACTAAGGACAAATGAGTGCGGCTCGACCGGCGCACGCTCGTCGTTCCCGCTCACGGCACCGCCAGCACGACGCTGTCGGTGGATCCGAAGGGCAGAGTCGGCGGCGGCGAGCACGGCGGCCGCGTGCTGGCGACGGCCGGGGACACCACGGTCACCACGCCGTTCGGCTACTGGCTGGAGCCGGAAATGGTCGACCTGACCGTCACCGTGATCGACCGCGCCGGCGACCCGGCCCGGGGCCGCAGCTTCCTCGATGTCGTGAACATGGACGTCGCCGCCGGCGAGCGGCGATGCCTGGACGGCACGGCCGTCCCCCTGCGCCTGGCGGCGGGCACCTACTCCGTCGCGGCGCTGATCGGCACCCCGGACAGGGGCGGCGAGGAGTGGGGTCCGCAGACCTCGCTCACGTTCGCCGGAGCGCCCGAGCTGACCCTCGACCGGGACACGACTCTGGTGCTGGACGCACGCCAGGGCGTCCAGCACCAGACCCGGGGCGGCGCGCGGCCGCTCGACGTCACGAGCGGCGTGGTGTCCTACGGCCGAACCTGGGACCGGTTCGTCATGGCCGGCAGCCTGACCGCCGACGAATATGTGGACGCCTACTACGCCGTGCCCAGCAAGGACGTGCAGCTGGGGTCCGGGGGCTTGCCCCCAGTTGAGCACGGCACGTTCGAGCTGGACACGTTGTGGCGGGCGGGTGCGAAAGCGTTGGCGCTGACGGCGAACGGCCGGCCGGTCCCGACCGAGCTGGTCGGCAACGCCGCCCGGCTCGACGGCTCCGGCAGCGCGGGCCTGGTCGACCTCGGCACCGGGAAGCTCGAGGAGATCACGGCCCGGCTGCCGGAGGCGGCCGGCAGGGTGGCTCTGGTCCGGGTCGCCGAGCGCTGGGACGTCGCGCCGATCCTCGAAGCCGCAAGGGATTCGGGCGCCGTGGCGATCCTGTTCGACTGGGCGCAACCCGGCCGGATGCAGGTCGGCTCGTTCCGCGGGGTGCAGTCCGGCGTGCCGGGTGTGCTGCTGACCGCCGAGAGCGGGGACGCACTGCGTGCCCAGCGGGCCGCGGGCCCGGTCCGGCTCGCCTGGCAGGCGACCGCGGCCAGCCCGTACCTGTACAACCTGGCGTTCCGCAACGAGCGGTCCGTCCCGCAGGTGCAGACCCACGACGTGGCCGACCGGCGCCTCGCGTCGGTGGACGAGCGGTGGTACGCCCAGCGCGAGGCCGGCTACTTCTACGAGCTGATGAACGCGGACCGGCCGTACGGTGAGGTCTACTTTCCTTTGGTGGAGCGGTTGCGGGCGCCGATGCACCGGACCACGTGGTACCCGCCGGATCTCGGCTGGCGCCAGCTCGGCACCAGCGCGGTCGTGTGGGCCGAGGTGCTCGCGGACGTGCCGCACACCTACCGGGCCGGCCAGCGGGGCGACGTGACGTGGTACCGGCAGCCGGTGCCGTCCGGGCTCCTGCGCAATCACGACACCGGTGCCGGGCTCACGATGGCCGAGCGCCAGGCCAATCTGATCGGGGCCGCGTTCGAGAACTACCGGGACTCCTACGGGCACTACACCGCCGCCACCGATTTCCTCGACGCGGGCAACGTGGAGTTGTTCCGCGGCGGCGAGTCGCTCGGGTCGCCCGGGTGGCTGGCCGGCCAGTGAGTCGTGCCCGCCGAGCCGGCCGGCTACCGGCTGGAGGTGTCCACGGAGAAATGGGACGCCGGGTCGTTCAACGCGCCGAACTGGCGGATGTCGACGCGGACGCGAACGTCGTTCCGGTTCCGGTCCGGCCGGGCCGCCGCGGACGAGACGACGACCGCGCTGCCCCTGCTGATCCCGTCCTACGCGGTCGATCTCGACGAGTACAACCTGGCTCCGGCAAGGGCGGCATTCGAGATCGGGATCACCGGGCAGGGGCAGCCCGGCTACGACGCGGGCCGGATCACCTCGGCGCGCGCGTGGGTGAGCTACGACGGCGGCGTCACCTGGCTCCCGGCGCCGGTGTCGGCCCGGGGTCCCGGGTTCGCGGCCACCGTCGACAACCGGCCGGCCGCGGGCAACGGCGTGTCCATCCGGGTCGAGCTGACCGATGACCATGGCGCCGCGGTGACCCAGACAATCATGAATGCGTACGGGGTACGGTAGGTCGCGCTCGGTTCAGCCATTCGGAGGATTGACTGCGCACCTTCGACGCGCTTGCCGCATTACGCGAGGCGGGGACGGGGTCGGGTCCCGGCGGCAGGCACCTGACGGGATGTCCCGTCTCCCCAATCACCTTCGGCCGGCAATGGATGACAATTCAATTCCCTTGAGTGCCGGGTGCGGGTCACCTCCGCACTTGAGTAATTGCGGGATCTCAGTGCGGGTAATAGTATGTGACGAAGCACACGATCGGCTCGAAGAATGGCGTCGTGGAGGATGCCCGTGAGCACCACAATGGACATTTCAGCTACGCTGAGCCACGACGGTCTTTCCCAGGAACAGCAGTGGTTTTTCGCCGAACATGGCTGGGTGCTGCTCGAGCGGGTCATCGATTCCGGGCTGTGCCGGGCGGCCCGCGAGGCGACCGAGAACATGCTCGATCGGGTGACCTGCGGCACCACCACGGATCCGACGGACCGCGGAAACACCCGGGCCCTGCGGGACGCGCATCAGCTGGAGCCGGCGTTCTACGAGCTGTACCGGATCCCCGGCCTGCTCGCGGCCGCCCGCCAGCTCATCGGGCACCAGAAGATCCGCTGCGTGCAGTCCTTCACGGCGATGACGGATCCCGACCAGGACCGCCACACCCGGCCCGACCTGGTCGGCGACCGCCGCAGTTGGGGCTGGCATCGCAGTTTCTGCCCCCGGGACATCATCAGGCCGCATCCCACCGATCCGGAGCTGATCAACTCGGCGATGATCGCCATCGGGATGTACTTCGTGCCGATCGCGCCCGAGCACGGTATGACCGCTCTGTTCGACACCTCGCACCGGTACGAGGGCGGCTGGTCCGAGTCCCACCAGATCTACGACGAGGTCGGGGATCGCCTGGACTTCGTGCAGCCGGCGGCCGGCATGGGCAGCATCGTCATGTTCTCCGAGGCGACATTGCATTCGCCCGCGCCGGTGCTTTCGGAGCAGCGCCGGTTCGCGCACTTCGCCTTCCTCGCGGTGCCGTGGTTCAACCGGAACGGCCACGAGCCATATCTGCACGCGTACCTCGCCGACGACGATCTGCGCGAGCTCTTCGCGCCCTGCCTGGCCTACGACCCCGCGTACGACTGAGCCGACCAGCCGTCAAAGGATTATCAACACGCGAAGTTGTGAAATGACAGAAACGCACCGGGAGTCACCACCCAGTCCGGACGTCAAAACCGACGACGCCATTCCGCCGTTACGGCACAACCGCAACTGCCGCCGGCTCTGGCTCAGCCAGGCCGTGGCGTTGTTCGGTGATGAGATCTTCGAGTACACGATCGTGCTCTGGCTCGGCCTCGCGACCGTCCAGGGCAACCTGTCGTGGGGCCCGGTCGCGACGGCCGGCGCCCTGGCCGCCCGGATGGTCCCGGTGCTGCTGTTCAGCCTGATCGGTGGGGTGTACTCGGACCGGCTGGACCGCCGCCGGGTCATGATGGCGATGGACGCGGTCCGCGGCGTGCTGGTGGCCGGGCTCGCGGTGTTCCTGATGCTGGGGGCCGGCCTTCCGGTCGCGCTGCGGCTGTCGGTGATCTATGCGGTGATCGGCCTGGCCGTGGTGGCCGCGCAGTTCTTCAACCCGGCCCGGTACGGCCTGCTGGCCGTGGTCGTGGCCGACCGGGACCGGGAGCGCATGGCCAGCATCCTCGCCGGCACCTCGGCCCTGGCCTCGATCATCGGTCCCGCGGTCGCCGCGGTCGTGGTGGTGTGGGCCGAGGTGCAGTGGTCGCTGCTGGTCATCGCGGCCGGATACGCGCTGTCCTTCGCCGCCGTGGCGAGGGTTCGGGTGCCGGCGGTGGTGGCCGGCCGGGTGCAGGCGGCCAGGCGGCGTCCGGCCCAGGTTTGGAAGTCGCTGACGGCGGGGCTGAGGTTCGTCGCCGGCAACCGGGTTCTCCGCGTCATGCTGACCACCACGATCATCTCGGAGATCGGCGTCATCACGCTGGCCACGCTCGAGATCTTCTTCGTCATCCGCAACCTGCACGCCCCGGTGGAGGTGTACGGGCTGCTCGGCGCCGCGTTCGGCATCGGGTCGGTGACGGGTGCCATGCTCGCCGCGGCGTTCGCCCCGCGGTTGCGCGCGACGGCGACCTACTCCTACGGGTTCGTGCTGCTCGGTGTCCTGTTCATGGTGTACTCGCGGATGACGGCCCCGGTCGGCGCGATCATCGTGCTGTTCCTCCTCGGCCTCCCGGTGGCCGCGGTCGACTCCATGGTCGGCCCGCTCGTCATGCGCTCGGCGCCCGAGGAGTTCATGGGCCGGGTCAGCGCGGTCATGCAGCTGGCCAACCGGCTCGCCGCGCTGCTGTCGCTGTCCGCGGCCGCCTGGCTCGCCACGACGGTACTGAGCGGGCTGGACGCCAGCGTCGCAGGTGTCCACTTCGGACCGATCGACACCATCCTCCTGGCCGGAGGGTTCATCATCGCGCTGACCGGGATCTGGGCCGGCCGAGCGCTCCGCAACTGGCGAAACAGTGAATAGGAGGCGGTTAGGCGTGCGCGTGATGATCGCGACCGGTGGCGGGACACCCCTGATCAATCCGCTGGTGCCCCTGGCGTGGGCCTTCCGGGTGACCGGGCACGACGTGCGCCTGGTCGGCAAGCCGCACCTGGGCCCGGCTCTGACGGACACCGCGCTGCCCGTGGTCACCCTCGGCCGCCCGCCGGACCCCAAGGCCATGGCCGGGTTGCGCGGAAGCTCCTTCTACGACGACGACCGGCCCTGGCCGAAGGACTGGCCGGCGCACCCCGACGCACTCGAACCCTGGCAACGCGACGTCGTGTACGAGCTCCGCCGCTACACCCTCGCGGTGGCCGCCGGCATGGCCGACGACCTGGTTGCCTTCGCCCGCCAGTGGCGCCCCGACCTGATCCTCTACGAGCCGCTCGCCCTCTCGGTCACCGCGGCGCCCGACGTGTGCTGCGTCCTCACCGCGCACGGTACGCAGGACGTGTGGCGGATGGACCATGACCTCGACGGAAATCCGTTGCCCGAATACGTCGAGCTGCTCGCCCGTTTCGGTGCCGAGCCGCCGACCGGGCTACCGCACTATGTGGACACGATGCCGCCGAGCATGTACATCGGCGGCGAGCGGCCCTGCGCCACCATGCGCTGGGTGGTGTTCAACGGCAAGGGCGTGGCGCCGGACAGCCTGCCCGAACCGCGGCGGCGCCCCCGAGTCTGCGTCAGCTGGGGAATGAGCACCCCGCGGGCGCTCGGTGCGTCGGCCGTCGACCCTTACCGCGACGCCATCGCGGCCGCCCTGAAATTCGGCGCCGAAGTGCTGGTGCACGCGCCCACCGAGCAACTCGCCAATCTCGGTGCTCCGCCCGACGGGGTTCGCTACCTCGCCGAAACCCCGCTCAACCTCATCCTGCCGCATTGCGACCTCCACGTGCACCACGGCGGCCAGGGTTCCGCCATGACCGCGGCCGCCCTCGGCATCCCCCAACTCGTCATCACCCGCGATCCCATGCTCGCCGAACAGGCCGACCGCACCGTCACCCTCGGCGCCGGAATCCACTTCCGCTACCGCGAGCTGGCCGCCGACGGCGACCGCACCAACAAAGTCCACAACGCCATCGACGAACTCCTCAGCACCGACGAGTACCTCGAATCCGCCACGGACCTCCGTCAGGACATCGAACGCCAACCAGCCCCGGCCGATCTGGTCGCAACCCTTGCCACCCTGGCAACCTGAGCCGGCAGCCGCACTTCGCCACCATGTTGGCGTCTCACGTCGCCGTGTTGGCGTGCCACGTCGCTGTGTTGGCCTCTGGCGTGGGTGTGTTGGCTGGTGACGACGCCGCCGGACCCCGCCGACGGCAACCCCGACGCGCACCCGGCCAACACGACGACGCCACGGGCCAACGCAGCGACGCCACGGGCCAACATGGCGACGTCAGGGGCCAACATGGCGAACGTCACGAAGTGCCGGAGCGGGCGAGGGGGCGCCGACGCAGGAGTGGGTGCCGTAGCCGAAGCTGAGGTGTTTCTTGTCGGGGCGGGTCCGTTGACACTTGCCGCGATCTGCTCCTACGCTGGCAAGCGCTTTCCTGCAGCGATCCAGTGGGCCCATGACACGTGAGGGGTTTCGTTCGATCGGAATTGAATCGTTTCAGTTCATGTGGGAGGCGGTTTGACCTGCGGATATCAGTGTTGATCTCCGGGAGAACATGTGAGGTGGATCCTGATCGGAGGGCGCCGGCGGTTCGGGTGGGTGCTGGTGCCGGTTCTGGTGTCGTTGTTCGGCCTGCCGGCTGCCGCCGGGGCGGCACTGCCCCCCGAGGCGACCTACTACGTCGACGCCTCGCGGGGCAGTGACGACGCGACCGGGCGCTCGCCGGCGTCGCCGTGGCGCAGCCTGGAGCGGGTGAACGCGACCACGTTCGGGCCCGGCGACCGGATTCTGTTGCGTGCGGGGGAAAGCTGGCACGGGCACTTGTGGCCGAAGGGGTCGGGAAGCCCGGAGCGGCCGATCGTGCTGGACCGGTACGGGCCCGGGGCGAAGCCGGCGGTGCACGGCGACGGGCAGGTGGCCGACGCGGTGCGGCTGTTCAACCAGCAGCACTGGGAGATCCGCAACCTGGAGGTGACCAACGCGGCGCCGCTGACCGGTGCGCCGGGGACGAACCTGGCGGACCTGCGCGGTATCCACGTCGCCGGGGACGCCGGCGGGCAGCTGCGCCACTTCCGGATCGAGTCGGTGGACGTGCACGACGTGACCGGCGAGGTGAACTGGATCGGCGGGGACACCGCGGGCAACGCGCCGGGGATCACGTTCCGGACCGGCTGGGACCGGTCGAAGGACACCGGCGGGATCGTGTTCCGCGGCCTGGCGGCCGATCCGGCCAACCCCGGCACGGCCACGGTCCTCGACGACATCGTGGTGGCGGGCTCGACCATCCGGAGGACCTCGTTCGGCGGGATCATCGTCAAGCAGTACACCGGATCCAACGCCGGAGCGGTGCACACCGGCTGGGGCGAGCGGGCCGGCCGGGACGACCCGGCCTTCGCGCCGCACACCAACGTGGTGCTGCGGAACAACTTCATCACCCAGGACGGCACGCCATACGGCTGCAACGGGATCTACCTCACCGACGTCCGCGGCGGGCTGGTCGAGGGCAACGTGGTGTACCGGACCGGCACGTCGGGCATCGAGATGTACTACGCGGACAGCGTCGTGGTGCAGCGCAACGAGGTCTACGAGACCCAGCAGAAGGCCGGCGGCGCCGACTCGAACGGCATCGACCCGGACAACGCCACGACGAACATCGACGTGCAGTACAACTTCGTGCACGACAACGGCGACGGGATCCTGCTCTGCCAGTGCGGGCGCAACTTCGGGGACACCCGGATCCGGTACAACGTCATCAAGAGCAACACCCGGTACCAGGTCTACCTGCACTCCCTGCGCGGCACGACGGCCTACGTCTACCACAACACGATCTACAACGACCGCGGCAACCACCTGATCTTCGCGATGGGCTCGAACCTCCTCGCGGAGTACCACATCTGGAACAACGTGCTGTACTCCACGCGGGACAACGTGTCGCTGACGACGAGCCCGACGATCGACTACGAGTCGAACCTGTACGGCGGCGCCGCGCTCGCCGTTCCCGCCGACGACACCCAGCCCCGGGTCGGCGACCCGGTGTTCCGCGGCGTGGTCACCGGCCCCTACGGGAACGAGAGCACCGGCCCGCGGCTGGACCAGGCGCTGCCGCTGCGGGTCGGCTCCGGCTCCCGGGCGGTGGGCACCGGGCGCGTGGTCGACGACAACGGCGGCGCCGACTTCACCGGGGCGTCCGTCTACAACGGACTGCCGGACGTCGGGGCCTTCGAGTACCGGACGCCGCCGCGCCAGCCGTGGGAGTCGGTGAACGGCTTCGTCACCGACCAGAACGGCGCCCCGGTGCCGGCCGCGACGGTCGTGCTTTCCCTGCACGGCCGGCAGTACCAGGCGATCACCGAGGCCGACGGCTTCTACCGGATCGGCGGCGTCTCCTTCGGCCGGGGCGGCGTCCTCAGCGCCGGCAAGGACGGGTACGTCGCCGCGACCGGCACCGTCGACGTCCGGCACGGCGACACCACCCGGCAGGACCTCACGATGACCCGGAATTCCTAGACCACAACCAGGACTCGGAAGGACTATCCCCATGCGACGGTTCAACGCGCGGCCCGTCCGCCGGGCTCTGCTGCTCGCCGTGACCGCGGCCCTGACGTTCTCGGCCTGTGCGGTCGGCTCGACCGGCTCCACCGAGCTGTCCAAGGATCCGGTCACCCTCCGGTTCACCTGGTGGGGCGCCGACGCCCGGCACAAGCGCACCCAGGAGGTGATCGAGCGCTTCCAGAAGCAGCACTCGAACATCACGATCAAGGGCGAGTACAAGGACTGGAACGGCTACTGGGACAGCCTGGCCACCACCGTCGCGGCCAACGACGCCCCGGACCTCATCCAGATGGACGAGCTGTACCTGTCGTCCTACGCCCAGCGCGGGGTGCTGCTGGACCTCGGGACCGTGGGCAAGTACCTCAACACGGGCGCGTTCGACGGCAAGGCGCTGGCCACCGGCAAGGTCGACGGGAAGCAGTACGCCCTGCCGGTCGGCCTGACCGCGTACTCGGTCGTCGTCAACACCGATCTCCTTGCCAAGTACGGCGTTTCGCTGCCCGACGACAGCACGTGGTCCTGGGACGACCTCAAGGCCGTCGGGGCACAGGTGTCGAAGGCCAGCGGTGGCGCGGTGAGCGGCGTGCAGTCCTGGGGCTTCGACGCCGGGGGCCTCAACGTGTGGGCCCGCCAGGCGGGTGGTTCGCTCTACGACTCCTCCGGCAAGGTCGCGATCAAGCCCGAGGTCCTGGCCGGCTACTGGTCGTACCTGGTCAGCCTGGCGAAGGACGGGGTCGCGCCGGTGCCGTCGGTGACCGTCGAGCGGGCCACCGCCAGCCTGGAGCAGTCCGGCACCGCGACCAACAAGTCGGTGTTCGCCACCTGGTGGAACACCCAGCTCACGTCGCTTTCCGCGGCCAGCAAGGCGAACCTCAAGCTGCTCAAGCTGCCCGGTGAGGCCACCGCCAAAACGCCTGGCGCGTACTACAAGCCGTCGATGTACTGGTCGGTCTCCGCGCGCAGCAAGCACCCCGCCGAGGCGGCGCTGTTCATCGACTTCCTGGCCAACAGCCAGGAGGCCGCCGACGTCCTGCAGACCGACCGCGGCGTTCCGGCCAACACCACGATCCGGCAGGCCATCACGGCCAAACTGGACGCTCCCAGTCAAGCCGCGGCCAAGTACCTGGACGCGATCACCGTGGGCGACCCGCCCCGGGTGACACCGAAGGGCGCCAGCAACGTCGAGAAGATCCTGCAGCGGCACACCGAGCAGGTCCTGTTCGGCAAGCTGACCCCGGAGGCGGCGGCCACGTCGTTCATCGCCGAGCTGCAGAAGGAGATCGACTCGGCATGAAGCTTGCGGAATGCCGGGCGAGGGAGTTGGCCCACCGCGACGAGGGTGGGCCCGAGAACTGGGGTCTGGGGGCTCGCCCCCGGTGGAACACGGTCTGCCCGAGGAGCGGTCCGGTGACCCACCAGCCAAGGCGGCCCACGACCATGGCCAACATTCCCGAGCTGGCGGACTCCGCGTGAGGGCCGGCACCTACCGGACGGCCCGGCCGTGACCGTGCTGCGCGAGCTGGGTGGTCGGCGGCGGGCCTCGCGGGAGAAGGAGAACCTGGCGGCGTACCTGTTTCTGGCCCCGTGGCTGCTCGGTTTGCTGCTGATCACGATCGGGCCGATCGTGGCGTCGCTGTACCTGTCCTTCACCAACTACAACCTGCTGCAGCCGGCCAGGTGGATCGGGTTCGAGAACTTCTCCCGGATGCTGTCCGACGAGCGGCTGCACAACGCCCTGCGGGTCACGTTCACCTACGTGCTGGTGTCGGTGCCGGTGCAGCTCGCCCTGGCGCTGCTGCTCGCGGTGGTGCTCGACCGGGGTGTGCGGGGGATGGCGTTCTACCGCTCGATCTTCTACCTGCCGTCGCTGCTCGGCACCAGCGTCGCGATCGCGATCCTGTGGAAGCGGGTGTTCGGCAGCGACGGGCTGGTCAACCAGGCGCTCGCGCTGGTCGGGGTGCAGGGGCAGAGTTGGATCTCCGAGCCGGGCACCGCACTGTCCACTTTGATCGTCCTCAATGTCTGGACGTTCGGTGCCCCCATGGTGATCTTCCTGGCCGGCCTGCGGCAGATCCCGACCATGTTCTACGAGGCGGCCGCGGTGGACGGCGCCGGGCGGGTGCGGCAGTTCTTCAGCGTCACGCTGCCGCTGCTGACCCCGATCATCTTCTTCAACCTCGTGCTGCAGATCATTCACGCGTTCCAGTCGTTCACCCAGGCGTTCGTGGTGTCCGGCGGGACCGGTGGGCCCGCGGACTCGACGATGTTCTACACGCTGTACCTGTACAACCGCGGCTTCGGCAACTTCGACATGGGGTACGCCTCGGCGATGGCGTGGGTGCTGCTGGTGATCATCGCCGGGTTCACCGCGGTGAACTTCCTGGCCGCCCGGTACTGGGTGTTCTATGACGACTGAGACCCCGACGCTGACCCGCGCGGCGTGGCCCGGCACCTGGCCGGGGGAGCCGCCGCGCCGGCCGCCCCGCCGGCGCCGGCGCGCCACGGCCCGGGTGCGATCGGTCCTCAAGCACGCCGCGCTGATCACGACCGCCCTGCTGATGCTGTATCCCGTGCTCTGGATGGTGGTCAGCTCGCTGCGGCCGGGTGACGAGATCTTCCGTGAGCCGGGGCTGCTGCTGTCCCATGTGGACGCCGGTAACTACCCGGCCGGCTGGACGGCGCTGTCCCACCCGTTCGGCCACTACCTGCTGAACTCGGCGGTGGTGGTGCTCGGCGCGATCGTCGGCAACCTGGTGTCCTGCTCGATGGCCGCCTACGCCTTCGCCCGGCTGGAGTTCCGCGGCCGCAAGGTGCTGTTCACCATCATGCTGATGACGATCATGCTGCCGATCCATGTGGTGATCGTGCCGCAGTACGTCATGTTCTCCCAGATCGGCTGGGTGAACACGTTCCTGCCGCTGATCGTGCCGAAGATGCTGGCCACCGACGCGTTCTTCGTGTTCCTCATGGTCCAGTTCATCCGGGGCATCCCGCGCGAGCTGGACGACGCCGCCCGGATCGACGGCTGCGGCCGGGCCGGGATCTTCCTGCGGGTGATCCTCCCGCTCATGGTCCCCGCGCTCGCCACCACGGCGATCTTCACGTTCATCTGGACCTGGAACGACTTCTACAGCCAGCTGATCTTCCTCACCGACCCGGACATGTACACCGTCCCGGTGGCGCTCCGGTCGTTCGTCGACGCCACCACCGGGACCAGTTGGGGGGCGATGTTCGCCATGTCCGTGGTGTCGCTGCTGCCGGTGTTCCTGGCGTTCCTGATCGGGCAGCGGTTCCTGGTCAGGGGGATTGCGACCACGGGCATCAAGTAATGCCCTGATGGCCGCCTTCAGGGCATTGAACGTCCCGAAGGCGGCCTTCAGGGCATCCTGGCCGGTGGGTTGACCGTGGGCGGTTGGCTCGTTACCGTCGGGTCATCCGGCCTGTCAGACATTGTTCGAGATATCGAAATGTCTGGGAGCGCTCCCAGAAGCAGAGTGGCTTCTAGCACGGAGGATGGCCATGTTCCGGACCCGTTCGGTGCTCGCGCTCACTGTCGCCCTGGTGGCCGGTCTCGTCATGGTCGCCGGGCAGCCACATCCCGCGGCGGCGGTGGCGTTCATCCCGGCGCCACCGTTGGGGTGGGACTCGTGGAACACGTTCGCCGCGCGGATCAACGCGAGCGTGATCCGGCAGCAGACCGACGCGATGGTGTCGTCGGGGATGAAGGACGCCGGGTACCAGTACGTCAACATCGACGAGGGGTGGTGGCAGGGGACCCGGGACGGCGCCGGCAACATCGTGGTGGACACGAACGAGTGGCCGGGCGGGATGAGCGCGATCGCCGACTACATCCATTCCAAGGGGCTCAAGGCGGGGATCTACACCGACGCCGGCCGGGACGGGTGCGGTTTCTACTTCCCGACCGGGCGGCCGGCCGCGCCAGGGTCGGGCAGTGAGGGCCACTACGACCAGGACTTCCTGCAGTTCTCCCGGTGGGGCTTCGACTACGTCAAGGTCGACTGGTGCGGCGGCGACGCCGAGGGGCTC
This sequence comes from Actinophytocola sp., assembly GCF_036002505.1. Classification (GTDB taxonomy): domain Bacteria; phylum Actinomycetota; class Actinomycetes; order Mycobacteriales; family Pseudonocardiaceae; genus DASYTH01. Next base: position 24,107 of record NZ_DASYTH010000031.1, read on the forward strand.
AACCCCCGCACCACGTTCCAGAGCATCAGCGCCGCCATCGACCGCGCGACCGCGCAGACCGGCCGGCCGATGGTGCTCTCGGTGACCGAGTGGGGCATCCAGAGCCCCTGGGACTGGGCGCCGGCCATCTCCAGCCTGTGGCGCACCAGCGGCGACATCATCTTCTTCGGCGAGTCCCCGTCGATGGCCCGGGTGCTGGCCAACTTCGATGCCGCGCAGCACCCCGCCGCGCAGAGTCCTGGCCACTACAACGATCCGGACATGCTCATCGCCGGCATGCCCGGGTTCAGCGACGCGCAGAACCGCACGCACCTGAGCCTGTGGGCGATCTCCGCCGCGCCGCTGATCGCCGGCAACAACCTCGCCACCATGAGCGCGAATACGCGAGCCATCCTGACCAACCGCGAGATGCTGGCCATCAACCAGGATTCGCTCGGCCGCCAGGGCGTCAAGGTCGCCGAGGACCAGTCCGGGCTGCAGGTGTACAGCAAGGTCCTGTCCGGCAGCGGCCGCCGCGCCGTGGTGCTGCTCAACCGCACCGGTTCCACCGCGTCCATCACCGCACGCTGGTCGTCCCTGGGGCTGACCGGCTCGGCGAGCGTGCGCGACGTGTGGGCCGCGGCCGACCGGGGAAGCTTCGCCACCGGCTTCACCGCGAGCGTGCCCGCCGGCCAGGCCGTGCTGCTCACCGTCGCCGGAACCGACGGCGGCAGCCAGGGCCGGCAGATCGTCGGCGGCCAGTCCGGCCGCTGCGTGGACGTGCCGAACTCCACCACCACGAACGGCACGCAGGTGCAGCTGTGGGACTGCAGCGGCCAGCCCAACCAATCGTGGACGGCCACCGCCAGCCGCCAGTTGACGGTGCTGGGCGGTAAATGTCTGGATGCGTTCAACCGGGGCACCACGAACGGCACGGCTGTGGTGATCTGGGACTGTAACGGGCAAACAAATCAGCAGTGGTCCATCAATTCCAACGGCACGATCACCGGCGTGCAGTCCAATTTGTGCCTGGATGCCAACGGGCGCGGCACCGCGAACGGCACGAAGCTCATTCTGTGGGCCTGCAACGGGCAAACCAACCAGCAATGGACCCTGCGCTGAATTCGAGGGAGAAAGACAATGCGCACACGAGCGCGATGGTTCGCCGCGGCCACCCTGGCCGTGCTCACCGGCGCGGCCCTGCACGGCAGCCCGGCCACCGCCGAATCGAACGGCGGAGTCCGGGTAATGCCGCTGGGTGACTCCATCACCGACGGCCTGACGGTGCCCGGCGGGTACCGGATCGGCCTGTGGCAACGGTTCGGGTCCGGCGGTTTCCGGGTGGACTTCGTCGGCTCGCTGTTCAACGGGCCGGCCACCCTCGGCGACCATGATCACGAAGGGCACTCCGGCTGGCGCATCGACCAGATCGACGCGAACATCGTCAACTGGGCGCGGGCCACGAACCCGCATTCCGTGCTGCTGCACATCGGCACCAACGACGTCCTGCAGAACTTCAACCTGGCCGGTGCGCCGGGCCGGCTGTCCGCGTTGATCGACAAGATCACCGCGACCGTGCCGAGCGCCGAGGTGTTCGTCGCGTCGATCATCCCGCTGTCCAACGCCGGCGCGGAGGCCAACGTCCGCACCTACAACGCGACCATCCCCGGGATCGTGCAGAGCAAGGTGAACGCCGGCCGGCACGTGCACTTCGTGGACCAGCACGCCGCGCTGACCACCGCCGACCTGGCCGACGGCGTGCATCCGAACGCCACCGGCTACAACAAGATGGCCACCACCTGGTTCAACGCTTTGAGTTCGGTACCCGGCAGCATCGGCACCCCCGGCGGCGGAACGGGCCGGCAGATCGTGGGCGGCGGGTCCGGCCGGTGCGTGGACGTGCCGAACTCCTCCACCACCAACGGGGTCCAACTGCAGATCTGGGACTGCAGCGGTCAGGCCAACCAGTCCTGGACGGTCACCGCCAGCCGCCAGCTCATGGTTCTGGGCAGCAAGTGCATGGACGCGTTGAACGCGGGCACCACGGCCGGCACGCAGGTCGTGACCTGGGACTGCAACGGGCAGACCAACCAGCAGTGGAACGTCAATTCCAACGGCACGATCACCGGCGTGCAGTCCAATTTGTGCCTGGATGCCAACGGGCGCGGCACCGCGAACGGCACGAAGCTCATTCTGTGGACCTGCAACGGGCAAACCAACCAGCAATGGACCCTGCGCTGACGCGCATTCCAATCTTTTCGAGGGAGCTCTCATGACGGCGAGAAAAGTAGCTCTCGGCTGCCTTGGTGCGGTCGCGTTGCTGATCGGGGTCGCGCTGAGCGCGCTGGCGCCGCCACCCGCCTCGGCGGCGTCGCTGGTGGAGATCACGAACTTCGGGAACAACCCGAGCGGGTTGCGGATGCACCTCTACGTCCCGGACCGGGTGGTGGCCCCGCGGCCGCCGATCCTGGTGGCCGTGCACTACTGCGGCGGATCCGGCCCGGCGTTCTTCAGCGGCACCGAGTTCGCCCGGCTGGCCGACCAGTTCGGGTTCATCATCGTCTTCCCGACCGTGACCCGCGCCAGCCTGTGCTTCGACGTGTCCAGCCCGCAGGCGCTGCGCCGGGGCGGGGGCAGCGATCCGGTGGGGATCAAGTCGATGATCGACTGGACCGTCGCGAACCGCAACGGCGACGCGAACCGGATCTACGTCACCGGCGCCTCGTCCGGCGCGATGATGACCAACGTGCTGCTCGGCGACTACCCGGACGTGTTCAAGGCCGGGGCGGCGTTCTCCGGGGTGCCGGCCACCTGCTTCGCCACCACGAACGGGTCCGAGTGGAACAACGAGTGCTCCAACGGCCGCATCATCAGGACCGCGCAGCAGTGGGGTGACGCCGCGCGCGGGATGGACCCCGGCTATACCGGGCCGCGCCCGCGCATGCAGCTGTTCCACGGCACGAACGACAACATCCTGTTCTTCCCCAACTGGGGAGAAGAGGTCAAGCAGTGGACCAACGTGCTCGGCGTGAGCCAGACCCCGTCGTTCCAGGACACCACCCCGTCCGGCTGGACCCGCACCCGCTACGGCGGCACCGGCACCCAGGCGCCGGTCGAGGGCATCGTCGTGCAGGGCGGAGGCCACAACCTGCCGATGGCTGGCATGGCCGCGATGGCGGTCGCGTTCTTCGGCCTGAACACATCGATCCCGCCGAGCTCGACCACGACCACCACCACGACGACCGGGACGCCGCCGCCCGCGGGGTGCCGGGTCACCTACACGATGAACGCGTGGAACACCGGCTTCACCACCGACCTCGCCATCGCCAACACCGGCAACAACCCGGTCAACGGCTGGTCGCTGGTGTTCACCCTCCCCGGCGGGCAGACGATCACCTCGGGCTGGAACGCCACGTACAGCCCCACCTCCGGCCAGGTGACCGCCCGTAACGTCAGCCACAACGCGGTCATCAACCCCGGCACGTCGATCCGGGACATCGGCTTCCAGGCCACCCACACCGGCAGCACCGGCAAGCCGACCTCGTTCACGCTCAACGGGAACCCCTGCACCATCGGATGACCGTCCGCCGGTGACCCGGGGTGTGCACCCGGGTCACCGCAGGGCCGGGAAGAGATCCGAGCCGGGTGTGGTTGACCGGCTTGTGACCGGTGTTCCGCTTTCCGTGTTGGAGCTGGCCCCGCTGCAGAGCGGTGGCAGCGCGAGTGAGGCCTTGCGGCATACCACCGAGGTGGCGAAACGGGTCGAGGAGCTGGGTTATCTGAGACTCTGGGTGGCCGAGCACCACAACATGCCGTCGATCGCCAGCTCGTCACCGGCGGTGCTGATCGCGCACCTGGCCGCGCGGACGTCGCGGATCCGGGTCGGCTCCGGCGGGGTGATGCTGCCCAATCACGCGCCGCTGGTGGTCGCCGAGCAGTTCGCGACGCTGGAGGCGCTGCATCCGGGGCGGATCGATCTGGGCATCGGGCGCGCGCCGGGAACGGATCAGCGGACCGCGCTGGCGTTGCGGCGCACGACGGAAGGTCTGTCCGCGGAGGGGTTTCCGCAGGAGCTGACCGACCTCATCGGCTACTTCGCGGGTGAGGTCGGCGGCATCATGGCGGTCCCCGGGCGGGGCAACGAGCCGGCCGTGTGGCTGCTGGGGTCGAGCGGCTTCAGCGCCCGGCTCGCCGGGCTGCTCGGGCTGCCGTTCTCCTTCGCGCACCATTTCAGCTCGGCGAACACGGTGCCGGCGCTGGATTTGTACCGGCGCAGCTTCCGTCCCTCCCGCTGGCTGTCCGAGCCGTACGCGAAGGTCGCCGTCGCGGTCATCTGCGCCGACACCGACGAGCGTGCGCACTGGCTCGCCGGTCCGTCCGCGCTCGCGTTCCTCAAACTTCGCACCGGCACCCCGGAAGCGCTCCGCACGCCGGAGGAGGCGGCCGCCTACCCCTACAGCGACCCGGAGCGGGCGTTCATCGACAACCGGTGGGCCGACCAGGCGGTCGGCTCACCCGACACGGTCCGGCACCAGCTGGCCGACCTCCTCGCCCGCACCGGCGCCGACGAGTTGATGCTCACCACCATGGTCTACGACCTCGATGACCGGCTCCGCTCCTTCGAGCTCGTCACCGAGAAGGTGTCGCTCTGAAGGCGTGTTTCGACATGCCATGCTGAGGTGGCGCGGCTTGGCGGGGGTGGGCTGGGAAAGCAACGTGACGTTGCTTTCCCACCCATCGCGATCATGCTCGCGCTAGTCGACACCCGTGGGGGCCGGCTCGGGGCTCGGGACGCCGCCGGGCATGATCATGATCATGAGGAGGGCGGCGAGGGCGACGGCGGCGGCGCCGAGGAAGACGCTGTGGATGGCGGTGGGGAGCAGGTGTCGGGGGTCGGGGGCGAGGGTGGCGTTGACGATGGCGCCGAACACGGCGATGCCGACGGCGCTGCCGAGGGAGCGGGCGAAGAGGTTTGCTCCGGTGACGACGCCCCGGGTCTGCCAGTCGGCGGAGGCCTGGGCGGCGACCAGGGAGGGGGCGTTGATGAACCCGAGTCCGGCACCGATGATGCAGCAGCCGATGGCGAGTTGGAGCACGGAGCTGCCGGGGGTGACCGTGATCAGCACGATGCTGCCGGTGATGGCGAAGGCGGAGCCGAACAGCGCGGTGTTGCGGAACCCGAAGCGGAGGTAGATGCGGCCGGAGAGGGTGGCGGCGATCGGCCAGCCGATGGTGAGGGCGGCGACGGCGAACCCGGCGACCAGGGCGCTGGTGCCGAGGACCTCCTGGGCGTAGAGCGGCACGTAGGAGATCAGACCGATCAGCAGGACGCCGACGCACAGCGTGGTGGTGTTGGCGCCGATCAGCACCCGCCGCCGGAAGATCCACAGCGGCAGGATCGGCTCCGCCGCGCGGCGCTCGACCAGGCCGAACAGCACCAGCAGCACGGCCGCCGCGGTGAGCACGGTGACGCTCGCCGGTGAGTCCCAGGCCCAGTCCACGCCGCCGGCGAGCAGGCCCAGGATGAGCAGCGCGCCGCCCGCCGCGAGCAGGCCGGCCCCGGCGTAGTCGATCTTGTGGGTGGTGCGTTCGACGCGCTCGGTGAAGCCGCGCTGGAGCATCAGCATGGCCAGGACGGCGATCGGGATGTTGACGAAGAAGATCCAGCGCCAGGACACGTAGTCGGAGAACACCCCGCCGAGCGTCGGGCCGACCACCGACGAGGTGGCCCACACGCTGGCCAGGTAGCCGATCACCTTGGCGCGCTCGACGAGCGTGTAGATGTCCGCCACGATGGTCTGCCCGATCGGCAGCACGGCGCCCGCACCCAGGCCCTGCAGCGCCCGGAACACGATCAGCGACAGCATGCTCCAGGCCGCGCCGCACAGCACCGAGGCCACCAGGAAGATCGTGATCCCGAGCATCATCATCGGCTTGCGCCCGACGATGTCGGCGAACTTGCCGTACAGCGGCACCGAGACGGCCTGGGCCAGCGTGAAAATCGAGAACAACCACGGGAACTGGGAAAGCCCGCCGAGATCGTCCACCACCGCCGGCACCGCGGTCGCCAGGATCGTCGTGTCGATCGCGACCAGCGCCGTCGCGAGCATCACCGACAGCAGCACGGGTCCGCGGTCCGACCGCAACCCCACGCCACC
>NZ_DASYTH010000032.1:0-8930 GCF_036002505.1 Actinophytocola sp.
TGTCGAGATGCGCGTCGTGCTGGCGGAAGTGTTGCGGCGCAAGGAGTTCGAGACCACCACGGCCGAACCGGAACACGGCCGGGTCCGGCATGTCACGCTGGTGCCGGCCAAGGGCGCACTCTGCACGGTGCGCCGCGTCCGCTCGACCGACCCGCCGGCGCCGGCCGATCCGGTCCGCGCCGACACCTCGGGCCACGGTGACCGCCGATGATCCAGACCCGTCCGCTCGCCGGCGCCGCCATCGCGCTGGCATTGCTCACCGGCGGCGTCGCCGCCGCGGAACCCGTTGCCCAGCCGGCGATCCATTGGGCGCCCTGCCCGGGCCCCGCGCAGCCGGGTGCCGAGTGCGCCACCGTCGGCGTGCCACTCGACCCCACCAGGCCCGGCGCCGGCACGATCTCGCTGGCGCTGGCCCGGCTGCCCGCGCTCGACCCGGCCAGCCGGATCGGCGCGCTGCTGCTCAATCCCGGCGGCCCCGGCGGATCGGGCGTCGGCGCGGTCGCCTATGACCCCGCCCTGTCCCAGGCGCCGGAGTTCGCGACGGTGCGGCAACGGTTCGACATCGTCGGGTTCGACCCGCGCGGAGTAGGCGCCAGCACGCCGATCGCCTGCCGCTCGGCGCTGCACGACCCGGCGGTGCGCCCGTTTCCGCGCACCCCGGCGGAATTCGCCGCGCTCGTCCGGTTCAACCGCCAGGCGGGTGACGGCTGCCGGGCGGCGACCGGACCGCTGATCGACCACGTCGACACGCTCAGCGTTGTCGCGGACGTCGAGGCGATCCGCCGGGCGCTGCGCGCGGAGCGGATCTCCTGGCTCGGCCTGTCCTACGGCACCGAGATCGGCGAGCTGTACGCCGAGCGGCATCCGAGCCGGGTCCGGGCCATGGTGCTCGACGGCGTGGTGGACCACAGCCTGCCCGCCCGGGCCGCCGCGCTCGACGAAGCGCGCGCCACCGAGACCGCGCTTGTCCGGTTCGGACAGTGGTGCGCCGGGAGTGACCAGTGCCCACTGCACGGGCAGGACGTGCTCGGTGTGTACGACCGGGTGATCGGCGCCGCCGCGCGGGGCGAACTGCCGGCGGTGTCGCTTGGCCGCGCGGTCACCGCGGAGGAGGTGACCGAGGGCGCGTACGGGTTGCTGCAGCTGCGCGTGACCTGGCCGCAGCTCGCCGCCGCCCTCGGCGCCGCGGCGGATTCGGCGGGACCGGCCGATGCCTCGGGCCTCATGCTGGCCGTGAACTCGCTGAGCTCCACCTATCCGGCCTACCGGACCGTCGGCTGCCACGACTTCGCCCCGGCCACCCGAGGATTCCCGGACCTGGCCGCACAGGCCGCGTTGCTGCGCGTCGCCGCGCCGCATTCCTGGCGGTACTCCGAGTTCTGGGACTGGACGAGTGGCTGCGTCGGCTGGCCGGTGCCCGCGGCCAACCCGCCGCGGCCGCTGCGGGTCCTGGGCGCACCAGCGATTCTGCTGGTGAACACCAGGTTCGACCCGGCGACACCGTACCGGTGGGCACAGCGGGTCCAGCGGGACATCGCCGGCAGCCGTCTGCTCACTGTGGACGGTGACGGCCACACCGGCATCCTGCATTCCTCCTGCGCGCGCACCCGGATGGCGGCCTACCTCGTCGACGGCACACTGCCCCCGCCGGGCACGGTATGCCCGGCCACCGAAACCACGCCCGCCACAAGCTCGCGATGAGTGGGACATCCGGCCCGGACGCGGTCGTGGCCGGGCGCAGGGAATGGCTCGCCCTCGCCGTGATCGTGCTGGCGTGCCTGCTGGTCGCCATGGACATCAGCGTGCTGTTCTACGCCGGGCCGTTCCTGACCGTCGACCTGAGACCGTCCGGCACCCAGCTGTTGTGGATCATGGACAGCTACGGCTTCCTGCTGGCCGGGCTGCTGATCACGATGGGCTCCTTGGGAGATCGCGTCGGCCGGCGGCTGGTGTTGCTGATCGGCGCCGCCGGGTTCGGCCTGGCCTCGCTGCTCGCGGCGTACTCGACCAGCCCGGCGGAGTTGATCGCCGCCCGGGCCCTGCTCGGCGTGGCGGGGGCCGCCGTGACCCCGTCGACCCTCGCCCTGATCCGGAACATCTTCGCCGACCCGGCACAGCGGCGGGTCGCGATCGGGGTGTGGACAGCCGGGTTCGCCGCCGGCGCGCTGGTCGGACCGGTGGTCGCGGGGACCCTGCTCGAGCATTTCTGGTGGGGCTCGGTCTTCCTGATCAACGTGCCGGTCATGGCGCTGCTGGTCGCGCTCGGACCGGTGCTCCTGCCGGAAGTTCGCGGGCCCGGGGCCGGCCGGTTCGACCCCCTGGGCGCGCTGCTGTCGCTGGCAGCGGTGCTTCTGGTGGTCTACGGCGGCAAGAAGCTCGGCGAACTGGCGATCACCCCGCCCAGCATCGAGGCGATCGTCCTCGGAGCGGTGCTCGGCTACCTGTTCGTACGCAGGGCGCGCCGCCGGACCGACCCGTTGATCGACCTGAAACTGTTCCGTAGCAAGCAGTTCACGGTCGCGGTATCGGTCAACACCGTGCTGCAGTTCGCCATGCTGGGCCTGTTGCTGATCACCTCGCAGTACTTCCTGGTGATCCTGCGCATCCCGCCGTTCGAAGCGGCGCTGTGGCGGTTGCCCGCGGTGACCGCCCTGTTCGTCGGTCTGTTCCTCGGCGGCATCCTGATCCGCACGCGTCCGCTCGGCACGGTCATCGGACTCGGTCTGTCCATCGCCGCGGCCGGCTTCCTGACCATGCTCTTCGTCAACCAGCACAACGGCTTACCGCTCATCGTGACCGGCAGCTGCATGACAACCACCGGCGTCGGCATGGTCGTGCTGCTCGCCACCGACGCCATGCTCGCCACCGCACCCGCCCACTCCGCCGGCGCGGCGGCCGGGCTGTCCGAAACCAGCAACGAGTTCGGTGGCGCCCTAGGCATCGCGGTGCTCGGCAGCATCACCGCCGCGGTCTACCGCGCCCAACTCACCAACGACCTACCCCCAGGCCTATCCGCACAACAACGGGAATCGCTCCTAGCCACCGTCGCCAGCGCCACCGACACCGCCCGAACCCTGCCCACCCCACCGGCCAACGACCTGACCGACGCGATCACCACCGCCTTCACCACCGGAGTCCACTGGTCATCCTTGGTCAGCGCCGCGCTCCTCGCCCTCCTGGCCATCTTCTCCACCACCCTGCTCCGTACCAAGCCACCCCAACCCCAACCACCCCAGCCACTGAACCGCCCCGGGTCTGATGGAGGCTCACTCGTCGAGTGAGGATGTGGATCATGGCCCGGAGGATGCGGTACTTGCGGGAGTTCCGTGAGAACGCAGAATTGCGTCGGGCTAACGAGATTTTGAAGGCGGCGTCGGTTTCTTCGCGAGGAAGCTCGACCCTCGACTGCCACGCTCGTAGCGTTCACGGCTGTTTCAAGATCACCTGAGTGGTTGCTGTTTGCTGATGGGACTGTGGTGACGCCAGGTACTCCAGTGGCTGGCGAAGTCGTGCGATGAAGGACGCTTTTCTCACGCTGGGCGTGAGAAAGGACGCCTTCCTCGCATCCACTCCACAATGGACACTGAGGTGCCGCACGGCTCAGCACCACCGGCACGCCACCGGCCTCGGGTAGCACCGCCTGAGGCGCCACCCAAACGATCTTGAAACGGCCCTGACAGCGCCGCCGGCCCCCAGAGTCGGCCGCGGAATAATTGGCCCCTTGTCCCACCCATGGTGAACGGGTGAATGTTTCGGCGTGTCGCTGCGGACGGGACAGGGGCCGATCTAGCGTATTTCTCCATGAGCAACCCACGGCCAACGGTCCGCGCCCGGGAATTGGGTCTGGCCCTGCGCAGGGCGGCGGAAGCGGCTGGCATGACCAATCGGGAACTGGCACGCCGACTCGGCTGGTCGGATTCCAGAGTAAGCAGAATCTACACCGGCACCCGCGGCATCAGCGTCCCCGACCTGGCGGCGGTCCTGGCGGTGTGCGGGATCAGGGGACCCGCCAAGCAGAACCTGATCCAGCTCACCGCCCACGCCCACGAACCCGGCTGGTGGCAGGACTACGACGACCGCCTCCCGGCCGAACTGACAACCTTGATCGACTACGAGAACTCAGCAATCGGCATCACCAGCCTGGAGACCGCCATCGTTCCCGGATTGCTCCAGATCCCTGAGTATGCCCTCGCACTCATGCGCGGGTCCGCGACCATTCCAAAGGAGGAGTTTGACAAACGGATCGCAGCACGGATGCGCCGCACCGAGGTCTTCGCACAAGCGCACCCACCGCAATGCCGGTTCTTCCTCGACGAGTACGTTCTGAGCCGCACCGGTCCTGGTCGAGACATCATGAGCAAGCAGATACATCACCTGCTACGCATGTCGGTTAGGCCCTACATCGAGATTCGGGTAATTCCCGACAACATCGGATTCCATGCGACGTACCACGCGTTCCATCTCATGGAGTTCACTGAATTGCATCCGGTCGTGCACATCGAAAGCGAGACCTCAGTGCTGTTCCTCGAGCGCAGGCAGACCACGACTGCCTACCGCCGGATGGCTGATGAGCTCGCGCGCGTTGCCTTGACAGAGGGACAATCCAGGGACTGGATTGCCAGCCTGGCAGTTGAGCTGGGCGAGCCTCGGAGGGAGCACGATGAGTCCGAACCCCACGGAGCTGGTGTGGCGGACGAGTTCTCTCAGTGATCACATCGAGTGCGTGGAGCTGGCGTGGCGGACGAGTTCGCGCAGCCACCCGAATAACTGCGTTGAGTTGGCCTGGCCCGGCGACGCCATCCTTGTTCGGGACTCGAAGAACCCCACTGGGCCCATGTTGATGTTCGAGCACAGCCGGTTTGGCCGGCTTCTGGCAAGCTTTGGGCGGTGAGCAGGACCGCGTTGATCACCGGTGGGACCGGTGGCTTGGGATCGGCCGTCACCTCGGCCTTCGTCGAGGCGGGGTGGCGGGTCGTGGTGCCGTGGATCGTCGAGGCCGAACTGAAGCGGGTGGCCGAGCACCCGCTCGTCAACAGTTGCACTCACACAAGGTTGTCGTCGCAGTCGTGCCGGATAGCTACGCAGCAGCGGAACACAGCTACCTGAGCGCGTAACACGGCTACGTGAACGCGGGACACGCCCGAGATGCCTGCACCTGTCTCAGGTGAGGCGTTCGGTGAAGTCGAGGATGCGTTGCCAGGAGTCTTGGCAGGCGGCTTTGTGGTCGGCGAAGGAGCGGTCGAAGAAGCTGTGGGGGGCGCCTTCGTAGGTGTGGGACTCGACGTCGACGCCGGTGGCGCGGACCTTGGTGGCGAACTCGTCGAACTCTTCGGGGGTGGTGGAGTCGATGCCGGCGAGGAGCATGAGGAGGGGTGCCGTCATCGACGGGATCCAGGGGGCGACGCGCTCGAGGGGTTTGCCGCCGTAGAAGCCGATGCAGCCGGCGAGACCGTGGCCGTGGCCGGACTGGCGCCAGGAGTTGGCGCCGCCGAAGCAGAAGCCGACGGTGAAGATCGCGGACGGGGCGTTGTCGAGGGCGCGGAGGTGGGCGATGCCGGCGGCGGCGTCCTGGGCGATCTGCTCGGGGGTGGTCTTCTGGACGTGCGGCATGAACTCGAAGGACGCCTCGTCGCGGGCGTCGGTGTCGGCCGTCCGTCCAAAGTAGTCGATCGCGACCGCGTCGAAGCCGGCGTCGGCGAACTGCGCGACGAGGTCGCGGTAGAACGCGTGCAGGCCGCGGACGTCCGGCAGGATCACGATGCCGCGGCCGTTGGGGGCGGCCGGGCGCGCCTCGTGGGCCAGGAAAACGGTGCCGTCGGCGGCGGTCAGGCGCAGCTCGGCCTGGCTTTCCACGCCGAGCGAGACCGGGGGTGCGGGCGGGCGGGAATCATCGCTGTGGCACACGGGGAATTACCCTAGCGTGATTCTGGTACGTTGCGCTGCTGTGATGCCGACTGATGAGGGTCCCCGAATCCGCCAGGGGCATTACGCCATCCTCGGTATCGCGGGCGTCGTGATCGCCACGGTGTTCGCGGTGGTCGCGTCGCTGGCCACCCGGTCGGCCAGCGAGGTGCAGCCGGTGCCGGACCTGCCCGGGCCGGTGATCGGGAGCAGCAGCAGCGCCGGGTCGCCGACGACGACCACTACGACCGCCGTGCCGACGACGACCACTCCGCCGGTCACCACGACGCCGCCGCCCCCGCCGCAGACCACCACGACACCGAAACCACAGCCGAAGGCGCCGAATGCGAGCTTCACCGCCACCTGCACCGGGCTGTCCTGCTCGTTCGACGGGGCCGGCTCCAAAGACCCGGACGGCACGATCGTGTTCTGGTCGTGGACCTTCGGCGACGGCCGCGCCAGCAGCGGCGCGCGCCAGACGGCGGTGCCGCACACCTACCGGGCGCCCGGCACGTACACGGTGACCCTGCTGGTCATGGACAACGCCGGCAAGGTCGGCCGGGCGGGCGCGAACGTCACCGTGTCCGGCTGACGCCCGCGCCCCTCCCGGTCAGCGCCGGCCGTGGGACGCGATCACGTACTGCCCGAAGACCTCCCACGGGCGCACCGCCCGGTCGAGGAACATCAGGCTGTCGAACCGGCAGTTGCAGGGGTTTCGCTCGCGAGTGTTCTGCGGGAAGCTGCCCGCGATCTTGATGCCGCGCGGGTCGGTCGGCGAGCTGAGGTGCGGGCTCGGCGTGCTCTGGAGCTGCCACGGATCCCCGGCCACCACGGAGAAGCCGTCGACCGGGCGGCCGTTGCGGTAGAGCGCCATCTCGCCGGTGTCGAAGTTGAACGTCGCGGCCAGGAACACCCATTCGTCCTGCGGCAGGATCGTGTGCCAGTCCTCGCTGGCGGCGAAGGTCTGCGAGCTGCCGCCGTCGGTCCGGCGGCCGAGGGCGACCACCCGCAGCACGCCGTTCACCTCGATCAGCTCGAGGAGGGCACGGACGTTGTGACCGTCGGAGTCCCCGCTGAGGATGCCGGCGAGGCCGACGGCGCCGTAGAAGCCCGTCGCCGAACTGCGGCCGGGGTTCTCGCCGGTCACCTTGACCCAACCCATGATCGTGATCTCGCGCACCGCGTTGAACGCGCGCAGGCTGGGCACGCTGGTTTCCGAGTACAGGCCGGCCTTCCAGTCGTCGGTGCTGGTGACGCCGGGGCTGACCTGCTTGGCCTGCATGGAGTTCCGGCTGGCCGGGTGCGCGCCGTCCGGCACCCGCATCGCGGCGCCGCCGTTGATCAGGTTGATGTCGGTGCCCGATCGGCCCTGATCCCTTTCCACGGCGGGGTTTCCGGCGGCCGGGTGCTCGAAGTCGTAGAACGACACCAGGTTCCGGGTCAGCGTCGGGAACACGTCGGTGCGGTGCCGCGAGTCGAGGTCGGGCGCCGCGCCGGCCGGGCTCGCCAGCACGGACGCCAGGCCAAGGGCGGCAACGAGAACCGCGGTCAGTCGTCGCATGTTTCCTCCCTTCACGGGTTGACGCAACGCACGCCGGTGATCTTCCAGATCTTCCCGTTCGCTTTGGACAGCAGGTAAAGCTCGCCGCTGCCGTCCCGGCCGAACCGGAGGTCCACCCGCGCGCTGCCGGCCAGATCGGCCATGGTGACCAGGTTCCCGCCGGCGTCCACGACCCGCAGCTCGTGCACCGGCGCGCGCTCCCGGCCGCGCCGCATCTCGTTGGCGTTGCTGTAGAAGATCTCGCCGGTCACCAGGTCGGCGAACAGGTACTTGCCGTACAGCGGAAGCACGCGGAAGCCGCGGTAGACGAAGCCGCCGGACATGGCGTGGCCGGAGTCCGCGGTGCACGGCAGGCCGGGCGGCGGGTCGTGGTCGAACGCGGCGACCGGGTAGTTGTAGCCGAACTGCGCGTCGTCGTCGGGCAGCGTGTAAAGGTGGCAGCGGTCCGCCTTGTTGAACACGAAGTTGCCTTCGCGGTCGGGCCAGCCCAGGTTGTCGCCGGCCCGCACGTCGTAGACCGCCTCGATGGCGTGCTCACCGATGTGGCCGAGGAACAACCGGTTGCCGGCGCGCGGGTCCCAGCTGAACCGGTGCGGGTCGCGCATGCCGTAGGCGTAGATCTCACCGATCGCGCCGGCCGTGCCGACGAACGGGTTGTTCGCCGGGATGCCGTAGCGGCCGTTGGCACTGTTCGTACCCAGCGGGTCGATACGTAGGATCTTTCCCTGCGGGATGGCCAGGTTCTGCGGATCGTTGTTGCCGTTGCCCGCGCCCTGGCCGCCGTCGCCGGCCGCGATGTAGAGCAACCCGTAGTCCGGGTCGTGCGGCCGCGCGGTCGGGTTGAAGTCGATCTGCTGGATGGCGTGGATCTGGCCGGCGAAGCCGAGCCGGAGCACCTCGCGGCGGGTGCCGCTGAACGTCGCCGCGCGCGGGTCGGTGGCCGTCCACTCGTCGATCACCGCGTGGAAGCGGGTGTTCGGCTGCGCGGTGAGGTCGGGTGTCTTCGTGGTGAGCGCGGCGTCCCATTCCGAGTGGACGGTGTAGAACTTGCCGTTGCGGGCGAACTCGGGGTGGAACGCGACGAAGCCGAACCCGGTGCCGAGGCCGCGGCCGGAGACGAAGTCGGGCGCGAACGTGGCGGCCACGTCGAGGTACTCGTGTGGCGTGCCGGCGCGGTCGACCAGATAGAGCTTGCCGTTGAGGTCGGGGACGTAGAGCCGGCCGGAGCGGTCCGGCAGCTCGCCGATGTAGTTGATCCGGGCCCAGCGCATGAGCCTGGGGTCGGTGGGCGCCGGGGTCGGGGCCGACTGCGGGAACTGGGCGAACTCCTGCAGGGTCAGCGCCAGGTTGGACACGATCGGCTGCTCGGGAATCGGGTCGGTGACCGGGACCGACTCCGCGGACGCGGGTGGCGCGGTGAACGCCACCATCGCTCCCGCCGCAAGGACTGCCAGTAAATACCGCCTGT
>NZ_DASYTH010000033.1:0-4919 GCF_036002505.1 Actinophytocola sp.
CGGCCGTTATCTTGAGCTTCTTGATCTTGTAGCGTGCTGGCCTGCGGTGATGCGTGGTGGACGTGTCTTCGACGCTGCCGGTCAGCAGGGGCCGATGACGGCGGAACTTTTTCTGTCCGGCGTGTCGCGGGTGGGGCCGGACAACAGTTGGTCGGCGCGTTGTTCGCCGAGGGCCAGGGCGAGAGCGTGCCGCAGTTCGCGGTTCTCGCTCTCCAGTTGCCGGTTGCGTTCGGTGGCGGCTTGCAGGCGCTGGAGCAGGGAGGCTTCGGAGGCGCGTTGCCGGTCGGGAACCGGCCGGGTGGCGGGGATGCGGTGGCGGGCGCGGAGCCGTTCGATCTCGGTGCGGAGGTCGGGTTGGTTGTAGAGCCAGGACCGGGAGACCCGGGCTTCGCGGGCGACGGTTTCGAAGGTGATCACGGCTGCGGTGGTGTCCATGCGCCGCAGGGCGGCGGTCGCGCGTCGGCGGGTGGCCGCGGCCCGCTGTCGGGCCGCGGCGACGATGTGGTCGGTGTTGTCAGCCGGCATGTGCGGTCTCCTGGGTCTGGTCGTGGCCGGTTTCCAGCTCGCCGATCATGCGGTCAAGGTTGTCGGCGACCTGCTGGTTCATCTCGGCGACCCGGGTGTGGCCGCAGCCGGTGGCGTTGTCGATCAGGGTCAGGGTGCGGGTCCGCTGCTGGCGCAGTTCGGGAAGGAACTCGGGTCCGGTGAGGAAGACCGGGCAGGTCAAGCAGGCGTTGGCGTGTGGGCAGGACTTCTGGACGGGCAGTCCGCAGTAGCCGTTGGGCAGGGTCTGGGTGGCGATGCCGTAACGGGTCTTGGCCCACTGGGCCTGGCCGAGCGGCCCGTCGGTGGCGAGAGTGACGTGCTCACCTTTGATGTCGACCTTCATCGCGGCTTCCCAGCGCCGTCGCACGGTCTGGTCGGTGAGCCGCGCGTAGTGCGCGGTCATCCGGGAGGACTCGTGGTCGAGTAGGACCCGGACGACTTCTTGCGGGACGTCGCGGTTGATCAGGCGGCAGGCGAAGGTGTGGCGCCATTGGTGCGGGGTCAGGTGCACTGGTTGTCCGTGCTCGTCGCGGATGTCGCAGGTGGTGAGCCAGCGGCGCAGCATCTGCCGGTAGCTGCTGTCGGACAGCCGTAGCCGCCCGGAGGCGTTGGCGTGTTGCCGGGGGAACAGGACGCCGGTGCCGTCCGGCCAGCGGTCGAGCACCTGCCGTTGGTGGTCGCGGATGGCTTGCTCGAGGTGTTCGTCGATGGGGACGGCGGCCTCGCGTTTCATCTTGGTGTTGAAGTAGCGCAGGTAGGCGGCGCCTTGACCGTCGTGGACGACGCAGTCGAAGTCCAGGCAGACGACGCTGGAGATCCGCAGTCCGGTGCGGATGAGGATGAGCGTGACCAGTCGTCCGGCCGGGTTGTCCCAACGGTCCAGGTTCGCCTCGGACTCGACCTGGGCCATGACGTGCTCGGCGAGCCGGCGGGAGATCGCGGCCGCCGGTGGCCGTGGGGTGTCGCCGGGATAGAAGGCGGCGGTGCCGGGCAGCGAGTCGTCCCAGCGGTTCTGCCGGATGGCCTGCATGAACAGATTCAGGTTGCTGATCCTGCCCTTCTTCAGGCCGTGCCCGCCGTCCTGGGAGGCGACATAGCCGAGGTGGCGTTCGAGCAGAAGACGGTCGATGTCAGCGAGCCGGTCGACGCCGGCGTGGACCAGGAAACGGCCAAAGCAGACGAGCGCGTCCAGCCCGGTATGTGCGGCGGTGATGCTCAACCCGCTGGTCAGCCGCAGTCGCAGCCACCGCTTGGCCAGGTCACGAAGCCAGGGCTGCGGGATGCGTTCGAAGTGCAGCCGCACCCGCGGCCGCGGAACGGTGGCCGTGGCCGGGGTGGTGATACCGGGTAGTCGTTCCAGCCGCCACACGTCGCGCGGGAACTCGTTCTCCCAGCCAGCGCCGTCACGCAGCACCTCGACGGCGTCGCGGACTTCGATCAGGAACAGCACCGGCGCGCGTACTCTGCCGTTTCGCGCCTGCTCACGCCACTGCTGTTCGGTGAGGTCCAGCAACGAGGCCGCCCCCGCCGCCTGGGCGAGCCGGACGGCCTGCATGACATAGCGGGCAGGGGTCGTGCGGCGCCGGGCATCGGCTCGGCACTGCAGCCCGTACTGAAACTCCAGCGTCAACTGCGTGGGCAGGCCGCGCAGGTCGACCGCGGTGGTGCCGTTCAGCCCGCAGTCCACAATGAAGCGTTCGACGTCCGGGCGGCCTGCCCTCGCCCAGCGATCGTGATGGTTCTGGCAGAACATCTTTCCCGGCGTATCGACCCACAGGGTGCAGAACGGCAGGCAGCATTCGGCCGGGACAGCACCGGATACGACCATATTCGGAGCGTCCCAGCCGTCCGGGTCGGGCCGTCCGGCTCGGGCCCAGCGGTCGTAGTGTTTGCTGCACAGCCCTTTGCCGAAACGCCCGTAGTGGCAGCCGCCGATCCGGCAGGAGGGCAGGGCCTGCCGGCCGCGAACCGGTGGACCGGGATCGGCGAGGAAGTCTTCCATCGCCGGGCGTCCACGCTGGCGCCACCGGATGATGTGCCCGTTGCACAACCCTCGCTGCGATGCCACGTTGTCGCAGCCGGTGACCGCGCACTCAGGCGCGACGAAGACGGGATCGCCTGGGTCCGGGCGGTAGAGTTCGGTGCGGAACTCGCCTCGAATGGTGGCCAGAAGCCTTTCCAGCAAACCAATCCGCTGGCGGCCGGTGGTGAGCGGGGCGACAGTCACAGCCGGACCTCCCGACCGGTGAACCAGCCGGCGGCTTCCAGCGTGCGGCGGGCATCCTCAACAGTCAGGTGACCATACGTGTCGATCGTGGTGCTGATCGAGGCATGCCCGAGTAGCTCCTTGACGTTCTCCATCCCCGCCCCGCGACGCAGCAGCCAGGTCGCATAGGTATGGCGGTATTGATGGGGCTCGAAGCCGATGCCCGTAACCTTGCGCAGCCGTTTGACCAGGTCATAGACGGCTGGGTAGCCCCAAGGACGCCCCTGCGGCTCGGCGAAGAGGTTCACGAAGACGTAGTCGGAATCCAGGGCGCCGTACTCACGGTGCAGATAGTCGGAGTACAGGCGCATCAGTTCCGCACTCGCGGGGATGATCCGAGTGCGGCCGGCCTTGGCACGGGCCCGGTTGTCGTTGTGCCGCGGCACCACCGTCACCTGCTTCTCGGCGATCGCGATGTCGTCGTGCCGCAGGCCCAGGGCCTCGCCGATGCGGACCCCGGTGTCAAGCATCAGGGCGAACAGCAGACGATCGCGCAGATGCCCACAGGCGTCCAGGATCGTCTGGGCCTGCACGGCGGTCAGGACACGGGGACGCTTCCGGCCCGTCTTGAGCTTGATGATCTTCGTCCGCTCGGGCTTGCCAGCGGCGATGTGCTGCAGGAACGGCTTGTAGGACGTTCCTGCCGTCCGGTGATGCCCGGCCGGGCGCATCGAGATCAGCAGGTCGGCAACCACGACCCCGCTGCGGGCATGGAACTCGTAGAACGCGCTGACCGCGGCGAGCTTGCGGTTCACGCTGGCGGCCGTGCAGTGGTGCTCGACCGTCGGCAGCACCGCCAACGCCCCGCTGCGGGCCGCCGGCGGCAGCCACAGCCAGGCCACGAACCCCGCCACCGCCTCCAGATCTACTCGCTGCCAGTGCAGGCCCCGCCCATCGAGATAGACCCACCAGTCCTTCAAGTCGTGGGCGTACGCCTTGACCGTGTTCGGCGACCGCTCGATCGCCGCCAGGTAGACCAGGAACGACTCCACCGGGCCGACCGCTCGTAGATCGTCGCCCAGCAACGTCCACGACTCCACCATCGACCCCGGAACCAACACCCGCTGCACCCGCATTGCACCTCCCGCTCCTGCTGATGGACGGCGGCAGATAACCGCATCCACCACAGGAGTTGGGGGACCCCCGGCGCGCTTGGAACACATCAAAGACAGGCCAGCACGGGCTCCAGATAACGGCCGTTGACGTGCTTGCCGGCGTCGTAGCCGCGGCTGGGCCGGGCGACGGTCTCGGCGGCGCGCAGCGACTGGGAGTCGACCAGGGCGGCGGTGGGTTGCGGGTGGCGGCGTTCCGCGTGCTGGCGGACCTGTTCGCGCAGGGCGTTGTGGCAGCGGTTCAGGGTGCCGTCGCTGGTCCAGGTCTTGAAGTAGTGGTAGACGAGCTTGTGGTGCGGGAAGTCGGCGGGCAACGCGCGCCATTGACAGCCGTTGTGGCTCAGGTAGCGGATCGCGTCGACCACGTCGCGGCGGGGGTATACCACCGGGCGGCCGCGGCGGCCGCCGGCCGGGATGTGCGCGGCGATGAGCTGCCACTCGGCGTCGGTGGTGTCCGAGGGGTAGTGGCGCGGGCGTTCGGTGGGCAAGTGGTCGGCCAGAGCGGACGCGTCGGTGGGTGCGGCGACGCCGGCGACAAGGTAGAAAGACATGGTTGGGCCTTCGGGTAGAGCAGAGGTTTCGTCACCAGTGCTCCTACCTGGAGGCCCTTCCTCGTGTCATTACGACACGCCGCCAACCCCGGCGCGCATCGACACTCGTGGACTTACCTCCCGCCCGAACCCCTTATTTACCAGGCTCTAACGGCTGGTTCAATCGGAAGCTGGCAGTCTTGCCCCGCGGCATGCAGTGGCCCGCCCGCGCTGGCCGCGCCGACGCACACGCACATGCCGCCGAGTGAGCCTCACCCTGCGTGACCATTGCGTGAGAGTCGGGTACGACCGACCTACCCGAAGAGCGAGCGCTGATCACCGCCGTAGGGAGGCATCAGGAGCACGCATCCGTTCGTAACGCGCGACATCGAGGTGCGGGCACATGTCCATGGCGCTATCCGGGTGCGAGCCAGCAGCCGCCTCGGCGATCATCGGCTGGTGACG
>NZ_DASYTH010000034.1:0-42955 GCF_036002505.1 Actinophytocola sp.
CGGCAGGTTGACCGGCCGCACCGCCGGGTCGTCCGGCGTCGAGGTGTACTGGCACGGACCGCGGGTCACCGGCGGCTGGTCGGCCGCCGCCTCCCCACCGGCCAGCAGCATTCCGCTGGCGAACATCGTTGTGGCAACGGCGATGCGCAGGGCTTTGTTCAACACGACCCAGCAGTCTAGAGGTCTGAACCGGTCCGCTGGGCAATCCGTTTTTCCCAGACCAAGTACCGTTGCGTACGTGTTCAACACTCTTTCCGACCGGTTGACCGCGGCTCTGCAGGGCCTGCGGGGCAAGGGCCGGCTCAGTGACGCCGATATCGACGCCACCGCGCGCGAGATCCGGATCGCGCTGCTGGAGGCGGACGTCGCGCTGCCCGTGGTCCGCTCGTTCATCACCAAGGTCAAGGACCGGGCCAAGGGCGCGGAGGTGCACGGCGCGCTGAACCCGGCCCAGCAGGTCGTGAAGATCGTCAACGAGGAGCTCATCGCGATCCTCGGCGGCGAGACGCGCCGGCTCACCTTCGCCAAGACCCCGCCGACCGTGATCATGCTGGCCGGCCTGCAGGGTTCCGGTAAGACGACGCTCGCCGGCAAGCTCGCCCGCTGGCTCGCCGGCCAGGGCCACACCCCGCTGCTGGTGGCGGCCGACCTGCAGCGCCCCAACGCGGTCACCCAGCTCCAGATCGTCGGCGAGCGCGCCGGCGTGCCGGTGTTCGCGCCGGAGCCGGGCAACGGCGTCGGCGACCCGGTCGACGTCTCCCGCCGCGGCGTCGCAGAGGCCAAACACGCCCAGCACGACGTGGTCGTGGTGGACACCGCCGGCCGGCTCGGCGTCGACGAGGAGATGATGCGCCAGGCCGCCGACATTCGGGAGGCCGTCCAGCCCGACGAGGTGCTGTTCGTGGTCGACGCCATGATCGGTCAGGACGCGGTGACCACGGCCGAGGCGTTCCGCGACGGCGTCGGCTTCACCGGCGTGGTGCTCACCAAGCTCGACGGCGACGCCCGCGGTGGCGCGGCGTTGTCCGTCCGCGACGTCACCGGCGTCCCGATCATGTTCGCCTCCAGTGGCGAAGGACTCGGTGACTTTGATGCCTTCCACCCCGAGCGGATGGCCTCGCGCATCCTCGGCATGGGTGACCTGCTGACCCTGATCGAGCAGGCCGAGCAGCACTTCGACCAGCAGCAGGCCGAGGCCACCGCGGCCAAGATCGGCTCCGGCGAGTTGACCCTGGAGGACTTCCTCGACCAGATGCTCGCCGTGCGCCGGATGGGCCCGATCGCGAACCTGCTCGGGATGCTCCCCGGCGCCGGCCAGATGAAGGACGCGCTCGCCCAGGTCGACGACAAGCACCTCGACCGCCTCCAGGCGATCATCCGCGGCATGACCCCGGCCGAGCGCCAGGACCCCAAGATCATCAACGCCTCCCGCCGCCAGCGCATCGCCCGCGGCTCCGGCGTGGCCGTCCGCGAGGTCAACGACCTGGTCAACCGCTTCTACGAGGCCCGCAAGATGATGCAGCAGATGGCCGGCCGCTTCGGCTTCCCCGGCGCCCGCACCTCCCGCGCCACCAAACGCGGCAAGAAAGGCAAGAAGGGCAAGGGCCGCGGCCCCACCCAGCCCAAGGTGCGCGGCGGCATGCCCGGCTTCCCCGGCGGCCTCCCCGACCTCTCCAACCTCCCGCCCGGGCTCAACCAGCTTCCCCCGGGCCTCGCCGGGCTGAACGACCTCCCACCCGGCTTCGACCCGTCCAAGCTCAAGTTGCCCAAGAACCCCAAGGAAAACTAGGCCGGAGTGCCCTGAAGGACGCCTTCGGGACGCTCAACGCCCCGAAGGCGTCCTTCAGGGCATGAGCCCTCGCGCTTGAGCTTGCGCCAGCCGCCGGCCCGGTTGTTGGCGATGATCTGCCGGAACATCGCCGTCAGCGCCCGC
Organism: Actinophytocola sp.; assembly: GCF_036002505.1. GTDB lineage: Bacteria > Actinomycetota > Actinomycetes > Mycobacteriales > Pseudonocardiaceae > DASYTH01. Next base: position 1,934 of record NZ_DASYTH010000034.1, read on the forward strand.
GCGTTGATCGTGTCGCCGCGCCAGAACGCCACCGTCCGCGCGGTCTTGTTGTCGTGGCCCGCGGTGATGATCCCCTCCGGGTCGGAGACGATCCCGCCGTCGTACAGGAACACGTTCACGTGATCCTTCGCCGCGAGCAGCGCACAGACGTTGCCCTCCAGCACGAAATACGGCTGCCGCGTCCGCTTGATGGTCTCCTCGACCTCCGGGTCGGCGGCGTGCACGAGCTCGCGCACCTCGTGGCAGACGGCCTGCTGCCACTCCGGCAACGCGTCGATGTAGGCGTCCACGCGGGGATCCGCGGTGTAGGTCACGGTCGGCCTCCAGGCTCCGGTGGTGTCGTCACCCGGTACGTAGAAGCCGGCGGCCACATCTCGACATGAACGAAGGGGGCATCCGCCGCGCCGGCGAAAGCCCCCTTCGAGTCAACTAGGCGATCAGAGGATGAACGCCTGGAACTCGGCGATCCGCACCGCCTGCGCCACCGCCGGGTTGCCGGTGGTGCAGTCGCTGATCGAACGCGGGTCGTTGTGCTGCTGGCCCGCGTACGCCGGCGTGCCGGTGCACTGGTTGGTGAGCACCCGGACCATCAGGTGGGTGGCGATGGTCGGCGGGATCCGGAACGACCGGGCGATCAGGTCCGGCGCCACCGGGCGCGGCACCCCGGCCGGGAACGCGTCGGCCGGGCTGGTGTACACGTGCCGGAAGCTGGCCGGGTTGGCGCAGTCCTGGCCGAACACCGCGTTGCACGAGAGCACCTCGAACTGCCGCAGCGCCGTGAACCGGCTCTGCGCGCCCGGATCGGCGTCACCCGCGATCGCCGGCCGCAGCAACGCGCTGAACTGCACCCGGGTCACCACTTGGACGCGGCCGGGAAGCGCCACGGTGACGCTCTTGCCCGCCACCGGCGAGCCCACCGACGCCCAGTCGGTCGCCTCGGTGTCGTCGATGAGCTTGTCCAGGTTCACCCCGTCACCCGTCGCCGTGGCACCCGACGCCGCGGAGGCCACGTTGCGGAACAGGATGGCCGGCAGAACACCGCGCTCCCCGGCGAACACCCGGCGCTCCAACCGGGTGCTGCCGAACCCGGCGCCCGCCACCAGGAAGTGGTAACTGCCCGGTGCCAACTCCACCGTGTCCGGCAGCGGCGTGGCCGGGTCGGTGTCCGCCACCGGAACGGACCGCGCCTCGTAGTCACCCACGTACAACCGCACCGCGGCGCCCGCCGCCTGACCGGCGGGGAGCAACCGCAGCGTGGCGTTGCGCGCCATGGGCGAGGCGAAGCTCGGCGTCGGGTCCACGTCGGCGGTCCCGTTGCTGGCCGCGTCGCGTCCCACGCCACGGCGGGCGAACGCCAGCCACAGCGGCTCGAGGTCGGCGCCACCGAACCGGATCTGGTCCGCGGCGAGGATGGAGTCCCGCATGTCCACGAAGCTCACCGCGCCCGACGCGTTGAGCAGCAGCGCGTCGAACATCAGCTGCACCCAGCGCCGGCCGCCCGGGCACCGCTCGACCGGCACCGCGCCGTCCGCGCACGCCCGAAGCTGTGCCGGCGTGCCCTCGCCGTACTTGTCGACCATGGCCTGGCGCAGGTCCATGCCGATGGCGTTCCAGATCTCACCGTCGGCGTGCACCTCGGGCCCGGTGAGGTCGAAGGCGAAGTTGCTGTAGTTGAGCGGGGACCTGCTCATGTCGTAGTCGCGGATGCCCACCTTCGCGTTGCCGGTGACGTACCCACCGGTGACGAACGGCGTGTCGCCCCTCGGCCGGAACCCGTACTCCTGCAGGTACTCGAACGCGAACTGGTCCGACGTGGACTCGTTCATGGAGCCCGCCTGCTGCCCGGACCAGCCGGAGTTCGGGCCGGCGATCATGCGCCCGGAGATGGCGTGCGTGTACTCGTGGCCGATCACCGACATGTCGTAGTCGCCGTCCACGCACGGGGCGTAGAAGGCGCCGGGGAGCGGTTGCCACAGGTACATGTTGGTCACCGGCGGCACTCCGTCCGGTGGGCTGGACTGGTTGGCGTTGTCCCGGGACGGGAACGCCGGCGGCGCGCCACCGGCCCGGCCGCCGGACTGCGCCTGTCCCTGCTCGGGGTCCGCGCCCAGCGCGCCGTGGCTGCCGTTGCTGATCTGCATGTTCCAGGCTTCCTCGGTGAACCCGAGGTGGTAGGCCCAGTCGTGCATCCGGTTGTGCTGCACGAACAGGTTCGCGATGGCCGCGTCGATGTCGTTCTGCTGCGGGGTGGCGAACACCTCCGGGTTGCACTTCGCCTCGAGCCATTGGTTGGTCCAGGCGTAGCGGTAGTCCCGGGCGGGGCTCGCCGCCGAGGTGCGCGTGCCGACCGTGCCACCGGCCAGGCTGTCCCACTTCTCGGTGTTCCGGGCCGAGTTGCCCACCGAGGTCAGGGTGGACGTGCCGGTCGCCCGGTTGACGTCCCAGGCGAGCCCGTCGTTGGCGGAGCTCACCGCGCGCTCGCAGCCGGGGGCCTGGGTCAGGCACCAGGTCACCCGGTTGTCCCGGGAGGAGTAGTCAGCCGGCGGGTTGGCCGGGAAGGCGCTCCACTCGGGGTTGTCGGTCTCGTGGTCCACGATGTCCTCGCGAACCAGCACCTGCCCGGTACGGGCGTCGATGTAGGTGGTGAACGCGGTGAAGTCGGCGACCAGGTCGTTGCTCTGCAGCACCACCTGGTAGGCCGCCCGGGGCGCGCCGTCCGGCATCGGCACGGCGCCCAGCGACACGTGCGTGCTCGCCAGCTGCGCCGCGGACAGGCCCGCGTCCGCGCTCGCCGCGGCCAGCGCCGCCTCGGGCGAGAGGGTCGCCGGCTCGGGCGCCGGGCGGTCCGGGCTGATCGTGGAGGTGGCGAACTCGACCGCGCCGTCCCGGATGCCGAACGCGGCCAGGCCGTCCAGCGTGGACGGCAGGTCGCCGAACCGCTGGCGCAGCATCACATAGGAGCCTTCGCCCATCGGCCGGCTCAGCAATACGTCCATCGAATTGATGGACTGGTCGGATACTCCGAATGCCGCACGGTTATCCGCCAGGAAACCGCGGGCAATCGCCACCGGGTCGCTCGTGGTGGCGGCCCGGCGCTGGGTGTCGGTGCGCGGAACGAGCGTGGCGGGCGTGCCGTACCGGTTCCACCGGACGGCCGTGCTGCGCTCCGTCGCAAGCGTGCGTTGTTGGGTGGTGGGCACTGCCGCGGCGCCCCGATTGTCCACGTCGCGGCGGGGCGATCCTTCGCCCTGGATACCGATTGCCTGGTCGACGGCGGGCGCGGCCGGCTCGGCCACGGCCGTCCGCACGGACCAGCTGGAGATCGCTAACACTGCTGCTGCGGTGAGCGCGGTGGCCCTCCGGAGAGATCTTCTCCGCATCTTTGAGCGCGCCTTCCTTGATTGAGTCGCGGTGAAACAGGGAACGACTCAGCGAATAGCGACGCCCAAGCTTCCCCCTCCGGCAGCGCGAAAGGTAGCCACATTAGTACCCAAGAATGCGTTCGCACTGCGAACACGCCGGCCGCGGTGCGCACTGGGTAACCTGCACGCATGACGGCGCTGCACGTGCGGGCGGTGGTGCTGCCCGGGGACGAGGAACGCGACCTGTGGATCGTCAACGGTCGCATCCGGACCGAGCGGGTGGCCGGCGCCGAAACCATTGTGGACGGCGGGTTCCTGGTGCCCGGTCTGGTCGACGCGCACTGCCACATCGGGCTCGCGACCGACGACCTCTCCGGTGCCGAGGCGCAGGCGGTGACCGCCCGGGACGCCGGCACCCTGCTGATCCGCGACTGCGGCTCGCCGATGGACACCCGCCCGCTGCAGGAACGGTTCGACCTGCCGCGCATCGTCCGGGCCGGTCGGCACATCGCCCGGCCCAAGCGCTACCTCCAGCACATCGGCGTCGAGGTCGACGATCCGGCGCTGCTCCCCGGTGTGGTCGCCGAACAGGCGGCCTACGGCGACGGCTGGGTCAAGCTGATCGGCGACTGGATCGACCGGGACACCGGCGACCTCGGCCCACTCTGGCCGGACGACGTGCTCGCCGAGGCGATCAAGGTGGCGCACGAGGCCGGCGCCCGGGTCACCGCGCACGTGTTCGGCGAGGACGCCCTGCCCGGCCTCATCGCCGCCGGCATCGACTGCCTCGAGCACGGCCCGGGCCTGGGCGCGGACCAGATCGCCGAGCTGGCCGAGCGCGGCACCGCGCTGATCCCCACCTTGATCAACATCGAGACGTTCCCGGACATCGCGGCGAAGGCGGAGAAGTACCCGCACTACGCCGGGCACATGCGTGCGCTGCACGCCCGGGCCGGCACGGCGGTCGCGGCCGCGGTCGAGGCCGGCGTCCCGGTCTACGCCGGCACCGACGCCGGCGGCGGCATCCGGCACGGGCGGATCGTCGACGAGATCGTTGCCCTGCACCGCGTCGGCATGAGCCCGGAGCGCGCGATCGCGGCGGCCTCCTGGTCGGCCCGGAGCTGGCTGGGCTGGTCCGGTGTCGGGGAGGGCGCCGCGGCCGACCTGCTCGTGCTGTCCGGCGATCCACGCCAGAACCTGGACACGTTGCGACACCCGAAGCGAATTGTCCTGCGCGGACGAGTGATCTCGTAGCGGGCCGGATACTCTCGGGGATCTACGGCGAACCTGTGGAGGGGGTCGACGCGAGTGAGTGATCTTGCTGATCGCATCTCCGCCGCCCTGCCGGAGGACGAGCCACGGGAGCACCGTTGGGGGCTCGGGGCGTTTCTGCTGGTCTTTGCCACGTTCGTGCTCTCCGCGGTGCTGATCGGAGCCATCGCGCAGGTCCTGGCGCCGGGGCAGACCCTCTCGGTCAAGGTCGCCGTGATCGGCACGGTGATGCCGCCCCTGCTCGCCGCCGGCGTGGCGATCCTGGTCACGGTGCTGCGCGGCAACGGACCCCGGCTGGACCTGCGCTGGTCGTTCACCTGGGCCGACATCCGGGCCGGTCTGCGCTACGGGTGCATCGGGCTGGTCTGCACGACCGTGGCCGCGCTCCTGTGGACGAAGCTGGTCGGCGAGCAGAACGCCACCTCCGCGCTCGGCATGCTCGTGGAGAACCAGCGCCTACCGGTCGTCGCGGCGATCGCCATGTTCCTGTTCGTCTGGCTGATCGGCCCGGTCTGCGAGGAGATCATCTACCGCGGCCTGCTCTGGGGCGCGCTGGAACGGCTGAACTGGGGCCGCTGGTGGGTGTTCGGCCTGACCACGGTGATCTTCGCGGTCACCCACCTCGAGCCCCTGCGCACCTCGCTGCTGCTGGTGATCGGCATCCCGATCGGCCTGGCCCGCCTCTTCACCGGCCGGCTCGGCGCGAGCATCATCACCCACCAGATCAACAACTTCCTGCCGGCTCTCGCCGTGCTCCTGGTGGCCCTGGACGTCCTACCGCCCTGATGTCAGGCCCGGGTCTGAAGGTTCGTTTGGGTGGCGGTGCGTTAGGTGGCCGCACGGCTCGCCGCGGAGGGGTTCGGCCGCGTTGGGCGGATTTCAGGCACTTCCTGGCCCCTGGGCGTCAAGATCAGCGTTTCGGGCGCCCTGCCCGTGCTCAGCGCGGTTAACGAGCCCCAAATAGCGATCATGGACCTCCATGTCACCCACACGTGCCACCCGGACCCACGGCCGCTTTGCGGCCCGGGTCTTGGTCCTCGCCACCGCCGCCCGGGCACCGCAGCTCACCACCCACCCTCCTCGTCCTTGCCATCTTGAGAAGCCGGCCACCCCATCAACCGCCACCCGCCAACCTCTGCTTGACCCACCAGCCAGCCGGGCGCACGGCACCTAGGTGGAGGGCCGCCAACCGCCGTCTGGCAGAATGTTCGGTTGTCTGCTGTGGCCGGACCCTCTCGCCGTGCCATGGCGCCATGAACCTCCGGGCGCTGCCCACCCGACCCCACTCGGGTAGGCCGGCGTCCGACCATTGTGTGCAACGTTGAGGAGCAACCCACCCCGTGGTCAAGATCAAGCTGCAGCGGCTCGGAAAGATCCGCTCGCCGTACTACCGGGTCGTCGTCGCCGACGCCCGCACCCGTCGCAGTGGCAAGGCGATCGAGACGATCGGCCGGTACCACCCCAAGGAGGAGCCGAGCCTGATCGAGATCGACTCCGAGCGCGCGCAGTACTGGCTCGGCGTCGGCGCGCAGCCGACCGATCCGGTCCAGCACCTGCTCGAGATCACCGGCGACTGGCAGAAGTTCAAGGGCCTGCCCGGCGCCGAGGGCACCCTGCGCAAGGCCGAGCCCAAGCCCACCAAGCAGGAGCTCTTCGAGGCCGCGCTGAAGGCCGCCGGCGAGGAGCCGACCACCGAGGCCACCACGCCGAAGAAGAAGGCCCCGCGCAAGACCGAAGCCAAGGCCGAGAAGACCGAGGACGTCAAGGAAGAGTCGTGATCGCGAGCGAGCTTGCGAGCGAGCCATTGGACACTGGCTCACGGCATCACCGAGCCTGCGAGGGGATGCCGTGAGCTTCCTAGCCGATGCGCTCGAGCACCTGGTGCGGGGCATCGTCGATCACCCGGACGACGTGCGGGTGGAGCTGGTCACCACCCGCCGCGGCCGCACGCTCGAGCTGCACGTCAACCCGGACGACCTCGGCAAGGTGATCGGGCGCGGCGGCCGCACGGCGACCTCGCTGCGCACCGTCATGGCCGGCATCGGGGGCCGGGGAATCCGGGTGGATGTCGTCGACACCGACCAGTGAGGTCACCGTCGGCCGGGTAGCCAAGGCCCACGGCGTGCACGGCGAGCTGTCCGTGGACGTGCGCACCGACGAGCCGGAGCTGCGGTTCGCGCCCGACAGTGTGCTGCGGGCCCGGCTCCGCGACGGCACCGCCCGGCCGCTCACCGTCGCCGCCGCCCGGCCGCACGGCGAGCGTCTGCTCGTCCGCTTCGCCGAGGTGCTGACCAGGGACGTCGCCGAGACCCTGCGCGGCGCGCTGCTGCTCGTGGACGTCGCCGACCTCCCCCCGTCCGAGGATCCCGACGAGTTCTACGACCACGAGCTCGAAGGCCTCGCCGCGACGCTCTCCGACGGCACCCCGGTCGGCACCGTGCTCGAGGTCGTCCACGGCCCCGGCGGCGACCTGCTCGTGCTCGAGCTCGACGGCGGCCGCGAGGTGCTCGTGCCGTTCGTCCACGCGATCGTGCCCGAGGTCGACGTGGCCGCCAAGCGCGTGGTGTTGGACCCGCCCGAGGGCCTACTGGACATGCCATGAAGGCGTCATTCAGGACGCTCAACGCCCTGAAGGCGGCCTTCAGGGCATGGAGGACCCCGCCGTGCGCCTCGACGTGATCACGATCTTCCCCGAGTACCTCGCCCCGCTGCGCACCGCGCTCCTGGGCAAGGCCATCGATCGTGGCCTGATCACCCTGTCCGTCCACGACCTCCGCGACTGGACCCACGACGTGCACCGCGCCGTGGACGACAGTCCCTACGGCGGCGGCCCCGGCATGGTGATGAAGCCCCAGGTCTGGGGCGAGGCTCTGGACACGGTCTGTATCGGCTCGCCGCGCCTGGTCGTCCCGACGCCGGCCGGCCGCCCGTTCACCCAGGCGCTGGCCCGCGAGTACGCCGCCGAGGAGTGGCTGGTGTTCGCCTGCGGCCGCTACGAGGGCATCGACCAGCGGGTGATCACCGACGCGGCCGCCCGGATGCCGGTCGACGAGGTGTCCATCGGCGACTATGTGCTGGTCGGCGGCGAGGTCGCGGTCATGGTGATCATCGAAGCGGTGGCCCGGCTGCTGCCCGGCGTGCTCGGCAACCCCGCCTCCGCCGAACAGGACTCCTTCTCCGACGGCCTGCTCGAAGGCCCGTCCTACACCCGCCCCGAGATCTGGCGTGACCTGCCCGTCCCCGACGTCCTCCGCTCCGGCAACCACGGCGCCGTCGAGCGCTGGCGCCGCGACCAGGCCCTGGAGCGCACCTTCCACCGCCGCCCCGACCTGCTCGCCGCGCTCCCCGAGGACGCCCTCGACAAGCACGACCGAGCCGTCCTCGACCGGCTCCGCGAGGGTGCCCGTTAACGACCGGCCAACGGTCTGACATACTTTGTAGGTTGCCGCGACCGGGCACCGCCCCGGGCCCGCGCCACGAGCCCCCATCCAGGCTGGTCACCAGCGATGCCGCGTGCCAGCCGGACGCGAGAAGATCAACCCAGCTAGACGAGGACGGAACACCGATGAACACCCTGGATGCCCTGGACGCCCAATCGCTGCGTTCCGACATCCCGGACTTCCGTCCGGGCGACACCCTCAAGGTCCACGTCCGGGTCATCGAGGGCTCCCGGGAGCGGGTGCAGATCTTCAAGGGCGTGGTGATCCGCCGGCAGGGCGGCGGCATCCGGGAGACGTTCACCGTCCGCAAGATCTCTTTCGGCGTCGGCGTCGAGCGCACCTTCCCGGTGCACTCCCCGAACATCGCCAAGATCGAGGTCGACCGGCGGGGCGACGTGCGCCGTGCCAAGCTCTACTACCTGCGTGAGCTGCGCGGCAAGGCCGCCAAGATCAAGGAGAAGCGGGAGCCCCAGTCGGCTTCATAAGGCCGCGTTACACCGCTCTCCCGTAACCTGGTGTCGTGGCCACCCCCGTGCACCTCGCCGCGCCCGAGGATGACCCCGACCGCACCGAGCTCATCGCGCGCGTTGACGTGCCCCGGCGCCGCGACTCGGCCCGCGCCGGGCGGCGCACCCAGCCGTGGACACCCGAGATCTCGCCGCTGCCGAAGGGGGCCAAACGCGGCCGGCACCGCAAGACGCCCCGCAAGCAGCCGCTCTGGCGGGAGCTGCTGGTCCTGTTCACCGTGGCGATCGTGCTCACCATCCTGATCCAGCACTTCCTCGGCCGGGTCTACTCGATCCCGTCCGGCTCGATGGAGCAGACCCTGCACGGCTGCACCGGCTGCACCGGCGACCGGGTGCTGGTCGACAAGATCGTCTACCGGTTCTCCGACCCGTCGCCCGGCGACGTGATCGTCTTCAAGGGCCCGGAGGCCTGGACGAAGAACGACGCCGACGTGCCGCGCACGGGCAACGTCCTGGTCCGTGGGCTGCAGCAGATCGGCGCGCTGGTCGGCCTCGCCCCGCCGGACGAGCGGGACTTCGTCAAGCGTGTGATCGCCACCGGCGGGCAGACCGTCGAGTGCTGCGACGCGGACAACCACGTGCTGGTCGACGGCAAACCGCTGGACGAGCCGTACATCTTCTGGGAGACCGGCCGTCCCGGCACCCAGGCGCCGTTCCCGAAGGTCCGCGTGCCGGACGGCACCCTGTGGGTCATGGGGGACAACCGCAACGACTCCTGCGACTCGCGCTGCCAGGGCGGCGGCAAGGACGTCAACGGCGGCCTCAGCGGCGTCGTCCCGGTGGACCTCGTGATCGGCAAGGCCCGGTTCATCGTGCTGCCCCCGTCCCGCTGGCAGGGCGTCGGCGACCACAACCCGCAGGCGACCGCCCAGGCACTGAGCGCGCCGAGCTGGCAGCAGGCCCTTCCGGCGGGCGTCGGACTGCTCGGCGCCCTGCCCGTGTTCCTGCTGTTCCGCCGCCGTCACAGGGGTCGCACACCGTCCCGGTAGTCTGCACACGTGGTCGATGTCGGACACGCCAAAGGCAATGCGGACGAAGAGGAACCAACCGGGCAGGAGGATGCCGACAAGGCCACTACCGGCGAGGAAACCGAGTCCGGCGCGAAGCCGAAAAAGGCGAAACAGCAGCGGTCGTTCTGGAAAGAGCTGCCGATCCTGATCGCGGTCGCGCTCGTGCTGACCATCCTCATCCAGACGTTCATCGCGCGGGTGTTCCTGATCCCGTCCGAGTCGATGGAGCACACGCTGCACGGCTGCGCCGGCTGCTACGGCGACCGGGTGCTGGTGGACAAGGTCACCTACGTCTTCCGCGATCCGCGCCCGGGCGACGTCGTGGTGTTCGAACGGCCCGAGACCTGGAACCAGTCGGAGTTCCGGGCCAACCGCTCCGGCAACACCGTGGTGCGCTGGCTGCAGGACATCGGCGCCATGTTCGGCCTGGCCTCGCCGAACGAGGACGACGTGGTCAAGCGGGTGATCGCGGTCGGCGGGCAGACCGTCAAGTGCTGCGACGAGCAGGGCCGGGTGCAGGTCGACGGGCAGTCGCTGGACGAGCCGTACGTCTACTGGGACGGCGGCGCGCCCAACGGAAACCAGGAGTTCGAGGAGTTCAAGGTCCCGGACGGCACGCTCTGGGTGATGGGGGACAACCGCAACAACTCGGCCGACTCCCGGGTGCAGGGCGGCGGCGGGCCCAACGGCGTCGTCCCGGTGGACAACGTGATCGGCAAGGCGCGGTTCATCGTGCTGCCGCCGGGTCGCTGGCGGGGCGTCGGCGACCACGACCCGCAGGCCGTCGCGCTGGAGGCCGGCCTGCCGTTCGGGGTCGGCTTCGCGGCCGCGTTCCCCGTGCTGTGGCTGGGCAGGAGGGTGCGGGTTTCCGTGTTCAACGGTTCGCTCCGCTCAGGCCGCCCAACGCGTCGCTTTCCCTCGTCCGCTGCTCGGTTGCTCGCTGGCGCTCGCTCCCTGCGCTGCTCCTCAGTCCAGGCGACGCGGCGGCCTTCGCTCCCGCTCAGGCGGCGGTCGGCTCGGCGGTGACGATGGTTGCCATGGACTTGCGGCCGCCGCGGGTGATCCTGCGCCGGGGCGCGGGCAACTGGGGCCTGCAGGGCGCGCTGGACCGGCGTGGGCTCGGCCCGGTCGCCGGGGTCGACGAGGCCGGCCGCGGCGCCTGTGCCGGCCCGCTGGTGGTGGCCTCCTGCGTGCTGCGGCCCGGCGACGCCGCGCGGTTCGAGGGCCTCACCGACTCCAAGCTGCTCACGCCCGCCGCCCGGGAGCGGATGTACGACCTGGTCGTCAAACGCGCGGTCGACTACGCCGTCGTGATCATCCCGGTGCCCGAGGTCGACCGCCGGGGCGTCGGCGTGGCCAACATCGAAGGCATGCGCCGGGCCGTCGCCCAGCTCACCACGCACCCCGGCTACGTGCTGGTGGACGGCTTCCGGGTGCCCGGCCTGACCGCGCCCAGCATCCCGATCGTCAAGGGCGACCAGGCCGCCGCCTGTGTGTCCGCCGCGTCGATCCTGGCCAAGGTGACCCGGGACCGGATCATGGTCGGCCTGCACGACCGGCATCCCGTCTACGGGTTCGACGACCACAAGGGCTACTGCACCGCCGAGCATGGCGCCGCGCTCGACGAGCACGGCCCCTGCGTGGCGCACCGCTGGTCCTTCGTCAACGTGCTCACCGCGGGCGCCCGGCACGGTCTCAAGGCGCCCCACCCGGTCGCCCCGCACTGCTACCTACCCGCCCCGGGTGATCCCACCCCAGCCGTCGATACCGGCGCGGGTGTCGTGGTTCAGAATGAGACATCCCTGATGACCGCCGGGTGGCCGGACCACGAGGAGCGCGACACCGCATGAGCGCCGAGGATCTCGAGAAGTACGAGACCGAGATGGAGCTCTCGCTCTACCGCGAGTACCGCGACATCGTCGGTCAGTTCTCCTACGTGGTGGAGACCGAGCGTCGCTTCTACCTGGCCAACGGCGTCGACGTCCAGGTCCGCGACGCCGACGGCGAGGTCTACTTCGAAGTCCGGATGTCCGACGCCTGGGTCTGGGACATGTACCGCCCCGCCCGCTTCGTCAAGAACGTCCGCGTCATGACCTTCAAGGACGTCAACGTCGAAGAGCTCGACAAACCCGACCTCCGCCTCCCCGAGGAAGGCCCCTTCGGCGGGTAGCACACCGCCCCGACAAGTCCGCCCTATCTCGATCTTGTTCGGCTGACTTGTCCCCAACCTGGGTAGCTGTCCACAGTCGACGCCCAGACGCCGGCTCACCTGCCCGCCACGCGGCAGAGTCGACGCCATGAGCGCACCGCCCGCCGCCCCGCACCTCGCCCTCGGTCGCCGAGGTGAGGACCTCGCCGCCCGCTACCTGTGGGACAGCGAGCGCCTGCTCGTGCTCGCCCGCAACTGGCGCTGCGCCGAAGGCGAGCTCGACCTGGTCCTCACCGATGGCCGTCAGCTCGTCTTCTGCGAGGTCAAAACCCGCACCAGCACCACCTACGGCACCCCTGCCGAGTCCGTCACCGATCGGAAAGCCCACCGCATCCGCCGCCTGGCCCGCCGCTGGCGCTTGGCCCAGGGCGTCCAACCCTGGGTCCCGGACCGGTTCGACATCGTGTCCATCCTCTGGCCGCCCAACCGAACCCCGGTCATCGACCACCAGCCGAGGGCCTTCTGATGCCGCTCGCACGCGCCTTCGCGGTGGCGCTGTTCGGCATCGACGGCAAGGTCGTGGAGATCGAGGCCGATGTCGGCGGCGGCAAGCCGAAGACCCAGCTCATCGGCCTGCCCGACACCGCGCTCAACGAGGCCAAGGAGCGGGTGCGGGCGGCCATCCGCAACAGCCACCTCGAATGGCCCAACCAACTCGTCACCCTCGGCCTGTCCCCGGCCGCGCTGCCCAAGGGCGGCTCGAGCTACGACCTGGCGCTGGCCTGCGCCGTGCTGGTCGCGGCCGGCCAGGTCCCGCCGGGCCCGCTCGCGCAGACCGTCCTCATCGGCGAACTGGCTCTGGACGGCCGGATCCGCCCGGTGCGCGGCATCCTGCCCGGGCTCCTAGCCGCCCGTCGCGAAGGCCTGCGCCACGCGATCGTTCCGGCCGCGACCCTCCCTGAAGCGGCCCTGGTCAGTGATGTCGAGGTGCTCGGCGCCGAACGCCTCGAGGACGTGCTCGGCTGGCTCCGCGGCGAGCCGGGCCGGCTGTCCGCACCCGGCCCGCACCCGCCCATCCCCGATGTCCCCACCGAGGATCTCGCCGACGTCCTCGGCCAGCCCGAGGCACGCTGGGCCCTCGAGGTCGCCGCGGCCGGCGGCCACCACCTGCTCCTGATGGGCCCGCCCGGCACCGGCAAGACCATGCTGGCCCAGCGCCTCCCCGGCCTGCTCCCGCGGCTGAACCACGATCAGGCGCTCGAAGTCACCGCCGTCCACTCCATCGCCGGTGCCCTCACCCCCGAATCACCGCTGATCACCATCCCGCCCTTCGTCTCCCCGCACCACTCCACCTCCGTCCCCGCCCTCGTCGGCGGTGGTGTCGGCCTCGCCAAACCCGGCGCCATCAGCCGAGCCCACCATGGGATCCTGTTCGTGGACGAGGCTGGCGAACTCGGCCCCCGTTGTCTCGAGTCGCTGCGGACCGCGCTCGAAGAGGGTGAGATCCGTCTGGCCCGCCGCGACGGCGTGGTCCGCTACCCGGCTCGCTTCCAGCTGGTGCTCGCCACCAATCCATGCCCCTGCGCTCCACCGCGGGAGCGCGACTGCACCTGTTCCCCGCACGCCCGGCGCCGCTACCTGGCCCGCCTTTCCGGCCCGCTGCTCGACCGCGTCGACCTCCGCGTCCGGATGCGCCCGATCACCGCCATGTCCACCACCGAGGGCACCATTCCGGAGTCCACCGACCTCGTTCGCGCCCGGGTCGCCCGAGCCCGCCAGCGCGCCGCCGAACGCTGGTCCGGCCACGGCTGGCACACCAACGCCGAGGTCCCCGGCCCCTTCCTCCGCCGCGAGTTCGGCCTGGCCCGCCCCACCACCGCCCTGCTCGACCGCAGCCTCGCCAGCGGCGCCCTCACCGCCCGCGGAGCCGACCGCACCCTCCGCGTCGCCTGGACCCTCAGCGACCTCGCCAACGTCGACCGCCCCGACTCCGATCACGTCGCCGCCGCGCTCGAGTTCCGCGACCGGAGGGCGGCATGAGCTTGCGAATGCCGCGGCGAGGGCGTTGGCCCACCGCGACGAGGTGGGCCCGAGGAACTGGGGTCCGGGGGCTTGCCCCCGGTGGAACACGGTCTGCCCGAGAAGCGGTCCTGGTGATCCGACGCCCGAAGCGACCCGCAACCTCGGCCGGCCTGCCCGAGCAGGAGAACCGCTGATGACCGAGCCTGCGAACACGTCCCTGGGCAACGCGGGTGCGACGGACGAGGTCCGCCGGGCGCGCGCCTACCTGCTCCGCGTTGCCGAGCCGCCGGCACCTGCGTTGGCCGCGCTGGTGGAGGCGTGCGGTCCGGTCGAGGCGGCGGCGCTGGTGCGGGCCGGCCGGGCACCGCGGCCGGTGGTCGACGAGACCTCCGCCCGCCGAAGCCAAGATCACGCGGACGAGGACCTGACCGCCGCGCGTCAGGCCGGCGCCCGGCTGGTCGTCCCGGAGGACGACGAATGGCCGGCCTGGCAGCTCCTCAGCCTCGACCAGGCCGGCACCCGCGGCCTGCATTGGGCCCGCGCCCCGCTCGCCCTCTGGGCCCGCGGCCCGGCCCGGCTCAGCGACCTCGTCGAGCAGGCCGTCTCCATCGTGGGCGCTCGCGCTGCGACCGGCTACGGCGAGCACGTGGCCGCCGACTTCGCCTATGGCCTGGCCACCGCCGGCTGGACCGTCGCGTCCGGCGCGGCCTACGGCATCGACGGCGCCGCGCACCGCGGCGCCCTGGCCGCCGAGGGCGCCACGATCGCCGTCCTCGGCTGCGGCATCGACGTCGGCTACCCCGCCGGCCACCGCAACCTCCTCGACCGCATCGCCGAAACCGGCCTCGTGCTCAGCGAGTACGCCCCCGGCACCCCACCTGCCCGGCACCGCTTCCTCGTCCGCAACCGCCTCATCGCCGCCCTGTCCGCCGGCACCGTCGTGGTCGAAGCCGGCGCCCGCAGCGGCGCCCGCAACACCGCCGCCTGCGCCGCCGCCCTCGGCCGCGAGCTCATGGCCGTCCCCGGCCCCATCACCTCCGCCCAATCCACCGGCTGCCACGAGCTCCTCCGCAGCGGCCTTGCCATCCCGGTGTCCTCGGTGGAAGAAGTCCTCGAATCCATCGGCCCCCTCGGCGAATCCCTGGCCACCCACCCCATCACCCCGTCGCGCCCCACCGACGGCCTCGGCCCCGAAGCCCTCCGCGTCCACGAAGCACTGGCCAAACGCACCGCGCGCAGCGCCGAGCGGATCGCCGTAGACTCCGGCGTACCACTCAACCGCGTCCGCGCCCTACTCCCCGAACTCGAACTGACCGGCCTCGCACGCCGCGACGAGGACGGCTGGCGGCAGGCCGCGTCATGAACAACAACACACCTTCCGAGGAGGACGCCTATGACCAAGCGACACGTCGAAATCGACGACGATCTGCTCCAATTCGTCATGGAGTGGTTGGGTACCAAGACAATCAAGGAGACCGTCGAACGAGCCTTGCGCGACGTCGCCGACCAGCCAGCGCGCCTCGCCATGGTCGAGCGGTGGATGACCGACCCGTATCGGGATGCTCGCCAGCTCGAGGCTCTGCAGAAGTCCTGGGAACGAGTTTTCGATACCTGGTCGACAAGAGCGCACTCTTCCGAGCTCACATCAAGCCGGTAAAGGCCATCCTCGGTCAATTGCTCGATCTCCGCTGCCTCACCACCTGCTCGGTCGTCGACCTGGAGGTGCTGTACAGTGCGCGCTCTCCCGCCGAATACCTGAGCGTGCTGACGGACCTGCGGGTCAATTACGTCAATCTACCCATCACGCAGGAGATCTGCGCCAGGGCGATCGATGTGCAATCTCAACTCGTCAAACGTTCTCAGCACCGTGCCTGTGGTACGGCCGATCTCCTCATCGCTGCGTGCGCCGAACTGCACGAGGCCACGGTCCTGCATTACGACCGCGACTTCGAGCTGATCGCCTCGATCACCGGGCAATCGGCGAAATGGGTTGTACCGCCAGGGAGCGTGCCATGAGCGACGCGATAATTCCTGCGCGACATGGCCGAGGAGAGACCACGAATGGCGGACTCCCGGGTAGCGTCTCCGAGGTGGCGCGCGCAACTTCCGGGCGGGTGAAGGTCAACCTGCTGCGGATGCGTGCCGAGCTTGCGGCGGACGTGGCCGAGGTTGTCGACGCGTATGAGCGGCACCTGACGCTCGAGCGGGGGCTCTCCGTACACACGGTGCGGGCCTACGTCGGCGATGCCGTGTCGCTGCTGGGTTTCCTGAGCGGTCCGGTGGCGGCGCTGGATCTGGCGGTGCTGCGGGCGTGGCTCGCCGCGCAGCGGGCCGCCGGGGCCAGCCGGACGACGCTGGCTCGCCGGGCGGCTGCCGCTCGGACGTTCACCGCGTGGGCGCACCGGCGGGAGCACCTCGCGGTCGATCCGGGGGCCCGGCTGGTGGCGCCGCGGCCGCACCGCAAGCTGCCCGCGGTGCTGCGCCAGGACCAGGCCGCCGACCTGCTCGGTGCCTCGGCGTCCGGAGCAGCCGAGCGGGATGCGGTGGCGCTGCGTGACCACGCCCTGCTGGAGTTGCTGTACGCGACCGGCGTTCGGGTGTCCGAACTGTGTGGGCTCGACGTGGACGATGTCGACCTGGATCGCCGTGTGGTACGTGTGCTCGGCAAGGGCGGAAAGGAGCGCACCGTGCCGTTCGGCGTGCCGGCGCAGCGCGCGGTCCGGGAGTGGCTCGCGCACGGTCGAAGCCGGCTGGCCCGGCCCGGCGGGCCGCTGGCCCTGCTGCTCGGCGCGCGGGGCGGACGATTCCAACCGGCCAGCGTTCGCCGTATCGTGCACGATGCGCTCAGTGCGGTGCCGGATGCGCCCGTCATGGGGCCGCACGGGTTTCGTCACTCTGCTGCGACGCACTTGCTCGACGGTGGTGCGGACCTTCGTAGCGTCCAGGAACTGCTTGGTCACGCTACGCTCGCTACCACCCAGCTTTACACACACGTGACCGTCGAACGGCTGAAGGCGATCCATGACCGAGCCCACCCCCGCTCCTGAGGTTCTCGGGGACGGTTGCTGGTCGCCCGAGCCTGCCAGGCCGACCAACGGGCACGCCGCGTCCTACGGCGTCGGCAGCACCGCCGGGGTGCTGCCCGGTGACCAGCGCACCTTCGACGACATCGAGGCCGGCATCGTCGCGCTCTGGCGGCGGTTCGGAGAGGGCCGTCAGCAGGGCCTCCGGGACCGGCTGGTGCTGCACTACGCGCCGCTGGTCAAGTACGTGGCCGGCCGGGTCGGCACCGGGCTGCCCGCGCACGTGGACATGGCCGACCTGATCCAGTCCGGGATCTTCGGGCTGGTGGACGCCATCGAGAAGTTCGAGCCCAACCGCGGCCTGAAGTTCGAGACCTATGCGATGCAGCGGATCCGCGGGGCCATCCTGGACGACCTCCGCGCGCAGGACTGGGTTCCCCGGTCCGTGCGTGGCCGGGCCCGCGAGGTCGAGCGGGCGCTGGAGCGGCTCGGTGCGCGGCTGCGGCGGACCCCGAGCGACGCCGAGCTGGCCGAGGAGCTCGGGCTCTCGCTCGGTGAGCTGCGTGAGGTCTACCTGCAGCTGCAGCTCACCAGCGTGGTCGCGCTCGACGAGCTGGCCGCCGCCGGGCGCGGCTCCACCTCGCTCGCCGACACCCTCGAGGACGAGGCCGCGCCCGATCCCGTGGCGCTGCTCGTCGACCAGGACAACCGCCGCCAGCTCGCCGAGGCCATCGGCCACCTCGCCGAGCGGGACCGGATCGTGGTCACCCTGTACTACTTCGAGAACCTCACCCTGGCCGAGATCGGCAAGGTCCTCGGCGTCACCGAGTCCCGGGTCTGCCAGCTGCACACTCGAGCCGTGCTCCGCCTGCGCGCCAAGCTGATGGAGCGCGCCGACGCGTGACAGCCCGCCTCTCCGGATTAACTGCTGTCGTTGCGTTCCAGCGAACGGTGCGGTCGGGTTGATTGTGGCTGAGTGACGTCACGGTCCCCTGAGGTTCCGGTTGGTCGGTGCGAGGCTTTGTCAACACTTTCGTGGGACAGGCCTCCTAGCCGCGCCAGGGCAGTAGGCGGACGTGGCCGGTAGTGGCCACCAGAACCAAGGGGTCGAGGTACTCATCGCCGCGTTTGACACCCCAGTGCAGGCAGGCCGGAGCGGGGCACCCGGGATGGCCCGGGGACAGGTAGCCGAGGACGGCGCCCCGGGTGACCGCTTGCCCCGGCGTCACGGCCGGCTCGACGGGTTCATACGTGCTGCGTAATCCGCCGGCGTGGTCGACCGAGACCACGCCGCGGTACACCAGCGGCCCGGCGAAGGCGACCACTCCGTCGGCCACCGCGAGCACCGGTTCACCCGCAGTGCCGCCGAGGTCGACGCCGCGGTGGCCGGCTCCCCAGGGCGCGTCGGGCGGGTCGAAGCGGCGCAGCACGGGGTGTGGCGGCGCCAGCGGCCAGGAGAACCGGGCCGCCGGCACCGCCACCGCGGGCTGCCGGTCGGCCGCGGACACCGTGTGGAGGGGAAGGCACACGGCGACGACCAGCGGCAGGACCGGCAGCAAGGTCCGCGGGAGGAGCGGGAGGGGCATGCCGACCACGATGCCGCGCACGAGCCCGGCGCCGGGGTTGCGAGCGGCGAACTGTGGACAACCACCCCGCATGTGGACAACTGGCCCGGGCGATGGCGGCCGGTTCCTGGTTTGTCCCGCGGACCGCGTACACTGCGAACGCGACCCGTGGCAACACGGGGCGACTTCGCGTGCCAACGCACATCCTCGAGAGCGTCAGCGACTCAGCCGATGACCCTCGGGATCAGGCGGCGCCCGGCGGTCCCATGCGAGCCTCCAGCAGGCCTCGCTGGGTCCGGGCGCCGGCACGGCACCAGGGCGGCTCGCCAACCGGAGGGCCGCGACAACCGACATCGCGCGCCGAGGCGGACACCCGGCGCGCCACACAGAAGAGGTGCGAATCCGGCCATGGCCGTAGTCACCATGAAGCAGCTGCTCGACAGCGGCGTGCACTTCGGGCATCAGACCCGGCGCTGGAACCCGAAGATGAAGCGCTACATCTTCACCGAGCGCAACGGCATCTACATCATCGACCTGCAGCAGACCCTCACCTACATCGACCGGGCCTTCGAGTTCGTCAGGGAGACGGTCGCGCACGGCGGGTCGATTCTGTTCGTGGGCACCAAGAAGCAGGCCCAGGAGGCCATCGCCAACGAGGCGCTCCGGGTCGGCATGCCGTTCGTCAACCAGCGCTGGCTCGGCGGCATGCTCACCAACTTCTCCACCGTCCACAAGCGCCTGCAGCGCCTCAAGGAGCTCGAGGCGATGGAGCAGACGGGCGGCTTCCAGGGTCTTACCAAGAAGGAGATCCTGATGCTGACCCGGGAGAAGGACAAGCTCGAGCGCACCCTCGGCGGCATCCGGGACATGGCCAAGGTGCCCAGCGCGGTGTGGATCGTGGACACGAAGAAGGAGCACATCGCCGTCGGCGAGGCGCGCAAGCTGAACATCCCGGTGGTGGCCATTCTGGACACCAACTGCGATCCCGACGAGGTCGACTACCCGATCCCGGGCAACGATGACGCGATCCGCTCGGCCGCGCTGCTCACCAAGGTGATCGCCGAGGCCGCGGCCGCCGGGCTGATCGCGCGTGCCGGTGCGCGCAACGGCGCTCCCGAGGGCGAGGACAAGCCTCAGCCGGTCGGCTCGAACGAGCCGCTGCCCGAGTGGGAGCAGGAGCTGCTCACCGGCGCCAACGCGACGGCTGGGGGTGGCGGGCAGCCGGTCGCCGAGAGCTCCGCGGAAGCCTGATCCACATCCTGGACCACATAACCACGCCACGAAGAGGGAAGAAACAAGAGACGATGGCGAACTACACCATGGCGGACGTCAAGAGGCTCCGCGAGCTCACCGGCGCCGGCATGATGGACTGCAAGAACGCGCTCGAGGAGGCCGACGGCGACTTCGACAAGGCGGTCGAGGTGCTGCGCATCAAGGGCGCAAAGGACATCGGCAAGCGGGCCCAGCGGGCGACTGCGAACGGCCTGGTCGTCGCCGACGGCGGGGTGATGGTCGAGCTGAACTGCGAGACCGACTTCGTCGCCAAGAACGCCGACTTCCAGGAGCTGGCCGACAAGATCGTGGCGGTGGCTAGGGAGACCCGGCCGGCCGACGCCGACGCGCTCAAGGCCGCCCCGCTCAACGGGGGCTCGGTGAACGACGCCGTGCAGGAGCTTTCCGCCAAGATCGGCGAGAAGCTCGACGTGCGGCGCGTGGTGAGCTTCGACGGCGCCGTCGCGACCTACCTGCACCGGCGCGCGACGGACTTGCCGCCGGCGGTCGGTGTCCTGGTCGAGTACACCGGGGACGCCGCGGAGGCGGCCCGCGGTGCGGCCATGCACATCGCCGCGATGAAGCCGCGCTATGTCACCCGGGCCGAGGTGCCGGAGGACGTGCTGGCCAGCGAGCGGCGCATCGCCGAGGAGACGGCCCGCGAGGAGGGCAAGCCCGAGCAGGCCCTGCCCAAGATCGTCGAGGGTCGGGTCAACGGCTTCTACAAGGACGTCGTGCTGCTCGAGCAGTCCTCGGTGCAGGACGCCAAGAAGACCGTGAAGGCGGTGCTCGACGACGCCGGCGTGGCGGTGACCCGGTTCGCCCGGTTCGAGGTCGGCCAGGCTTAGTTGACGAGCAGGCGGGGTTGCAACGGCAACCCCGACCAGGCTCTGGCGACGTGTGTCCGCGGACAGCGCGGACCACGTCGCCTGGGTATTTTCTGGGGGTGCAACCCCCAGACCCCACCCGGCGGGCTTCGCCCCCGGACCCCCATGCTGCGTACGGTTGTGGGTTATGCGGTTAGGAGATTCTGTGGGCGAAAACGGGGAGCCGGTGGGGGGCTTCCGCCGGGTGCTGCTCAAACTTGGTGGGGAGATGTTCGGCGGCGGGGAGGTGGGCGTCGATCCCGATGTGGTGGCTGCGGTGGCCCGGCAGATCGCCGCGGTGGTGCGCGAGGGCGTGCAGATGGCGGTCGTGATCGGGGGCGGCAACTTCTTTCGGGGTGCCGAGCTGTCCCAGCGGGGCATGGACCGCGACCGCGCGGACTACATGGCCATGCTCGGCACCGTGATGAACTGCCTCGCGCTACAGGACTTCCTGGAGAAGCTCGGGGTCCAGACCCGGGTGCAGACCGCCATCACGATGGGTCAGGTCGCCGAACCGTACATCCCGCGCCGCGCGGAGCGGCACCTGGAGAAGGGCCGGGTCGTCATCTTCGCGGGCGGCGTCGGGATGCCGTACTTCTCCACCGACACCGCCGCCGCGCAGCGGGCCCTGGAGATCGGTTGCGAGGTGGTGCTGATGGCCAAGGAGGTCGACGGGGTCTACACCGCCGACCCGAAGGTCGACCGGGACGCCAAGATGTTCGACCAGATCACCCACCGGGAGGTGCTGGAGATGGGCCTCAAGGTGGCCGACGCGACCGCGTTCAGCCTGTGCATGGACAACGACATGCCGATCATCGTTTTCAACCTTCTCACCGAGGGCAACATCGCCCGGGCGGTTCGTGGTGAGAGGATCGGTACGTTGGTCAGCACCCCAAAGGAGCAGACGCTGTGATCGACGACACACTCTTCGATGCCGAGGAGAGAATGGAAAGGGCGGTGGGGTTCGCCAAGGACGAGCTCACGACGGTCCGCACCGGACGAGCCAATCCCGCGATGTTCTCCCGCATCCACGTCGACTACTACGGTTCCCAGACCCCGATCAACCAGTTGGCGAGCATCAACATCCCGGAAGCCCGGATGGTGATCATCAAGCCGTACGAGGCCAGCCAGCTGGGTTCGATCGAGAAGGCCATCCGCAACTCCGATCTCGGCGTCAACCCGTCCAACGACGGCACGATCATCCGCGTGGTGATCCCGCAGCTGTCCGAGGAACGGCGCCGGGAGATGGTCAAGGTCGCCAAGCACAAGGGCGAGGAGGCCCGGGTCGCGATCCGCAACATCCGGCGCAAGGCCAACGAGGAACTGCACCGGATCGCCAAGGACGGGGAGGCCGGCGAGGACGAGGTGGCGCGCGCGGAGAAGGAGCTTCAGCACGTCACCGACAAGTACGTCGCGCAGGTCGACGAGCTGGTGAAACACAAGGAAGCCGAGCTACTCGAGGTCTAGTGGCAACGGCTACCGAGAGTCCCGGCGACACGGTGCCGGACGGGGCGAAACCATCCCGGGCTGGGCGCAACCTGCCGGCCGCGATCGGGGTCGGCGTGTTGCTCGGGGCGGCCGTGCTGGTCGCCCTGCTCACCGTCCGGCAGATCTTCGTCGGCATCGTGGCGGCGGCGGTAGCGGTCGCCACCGTCGAGCTGGTCGGCGCGCTGCGTCGCGGCGCCGGCATCCGGGTGGCGCTGTGGCCGGTGCTGGCCGGTGGCCAGGCGATGGTGTGGCTGTCCTGGCCGTTCGGCCGCAACGGCCTGCTCTCCGCGTTCGTGCTGACCGTGCTGGCCTGCCTGGTGTGGCGGCTGCCCGGCGGCGCCGCCGGCTACCTGCGCGATGTCAGCGCGTCCGTGCTGACCGCGGCTTATGTGCCGATGTTCGCCGCGTTCGCGGCCATGCTGGTGGTGCCCGCCGACGGCCGGGCGCGGGTGCTCTGCTTCCTGATCCTGGTGGTCAGCTCGGACACCTGCGGCTACATCGCCGGCGTGCTGTTCGGCCGGCATCCGATGGCGCCGTCGATCAGTCCGAAGAAGTCCTGGGAGGGCTTCGCCGGCTCGCTCACCGGCGGCGTGGTGGCCGGGGCCCTCTCGGTGAGCCTGCTGCTGCCGGGCCACTGGTGGCAGGGTGTGCTGTTCGGCGCCGCGCTGGTCCTCACCGCCACGGTCGGGGACCTCATCGAATCGCTGATGAAGCGGGACCTGGGCGTCAAGGACATGGGCCAGTTGCTGCCCGGGCATGGCGGCCTGATGGACCGGCTGGACTCGCTGCTGCCGTCCGCGGTGGTGTCCTGGCTGCTGCTCCGGCTGTTCGTGCCGGGCTGAGCAGCCCGGTGGCCAGCGCCATGGCGGCGCACGTCCCACAGTCCCGCCTCTCCGGAATTTCTAACGGTGGTTGCGTTCCAGCCGGTGGTGCGGGTGGCAGGTTGACGGTGGCTGGGTGCCGTCACGGTCCCCTGAGGTTTCGTTGGTCGGCACGAGTTTCATCAACCGCACCGCACCGGACTGACCAGCGCCGGTGTCAGCACGCCGAGGCCCACACCCCAGATGATCAGCGCGGGCAGCAGCGTGAGATAGCTCGAACCCGCTGCCAGCAGGGCGATACCGGCGACGGTGATGCCGAGCGCGATCGTGGCCACTCGGGCCGGACCGAACCGCGCCACCAGCCGCCCGGCCAACGGCGGGACCGCGACCAGCGGGATCTCAGCGGGCAAGATCGCCGGCCCGGCGTGCAGCGGGTCGAACCGCCACATCCCCTGCAGGAACTGGGTGAGCAGGAACAGCATGCCGAGGCTGCTCCCGTTTATCACCACTCCGCCCAGGTTCGGCAAGGTGAACCGCCGGTCGCCGAACAGCCGCAGCGGCAGCACGGGCTCCGCCTGGCGCCGCTCCACCAGCACGAACAGCACGCCGACGGGTACCGCAGCCGCGGCGATCGCCCACATCCGCTCGGCCACCCCCGCGACCAGAGGGGCCAGGCAGGCCGAGCCGAGCGCGGTGCCGGCCAGGTCCGGCCGCCGCGACCGGTCACCCGGCTCCCGCGGCAGGACCCGAGCCGCCACCAGCAGCGCCGCCGCCACGATCGGCACGTTCAGCCAGAACACCGAGCGCCATCCAGCCGCGCTGACCAGGACCCCGCCGAGCACCGGTCCCGCCGCCCGGGCCCGCGCCCGGTCGTCCGGATACGCCCTGGTGATCACCGCCAGCGTCCCGGGCAGCAGCAACGCCGCTCCCACACCCTGCGCCGCCCGCGCCCCGACCAGCCACCCGACTCCGGGTGCCAGCGTGCATGCGAGCGAGGCCACGCCGAACACCGCCAGTCCGGCAAGGACCACCGGCCGGTGTCCGACCCGGTCCCCGGTCGTGCCACCCACCAGCAGCAACGACGCGAACGGCACCGAGTACCCGGTCACCACCCAGGCCAGCAGCGCTCCCTCGGCGTGCAACTCCGTGCCAAGCCGCGGAAGCGCCACGTTCATCGCGGTGACGTCCAGCAGCACCAGGAAGTACCCGGCACACATGGTGATCAGCAGGATTCGCGTGTCGCGAGGCGATTCAGTCATCACCATCGACGCTAGAGACCGGATCGGACGGTCCGGACCGACACGTCGACCGGCTATTGTGGGCGGGCGCGGCCGGGGCCGCGCCCGGTCCGCGGAAAGGGCTGCGCCCACCCCCAGCCTGAGCTTTCACCGAACGTACCTTCTTTCCCGCCCGATGCAGCGGACCGCGGGCGACGTGGAAAGGAGGCTGCCGTGAAGCCGACCCTGCCCGCTGCCGCCAATCTGGAGCAGCTGCGCAAGCAGGCCAAGGACCTGCTGCGCGCGCACCGTGCCGGGGACCCCGGTGCGGTCGAGCGGTTCACCGCGAGCCACCCCGCATCGGCGGAGCCACCCAGGCTCACCGACGCCCAGCTCGTGGTCGCGCGGGAGTACGGATTTCCCAGCTGGCCCAAGCTGAACGCCTACGTCCGGCGGGTGGCCGAGCACGGTCCCGGCCTGCAGCACGCGTTCGAGGACCGGGTCGGCTACTACGCCGAACGGGCCGGTGGCCTGCTGGCGTCGGCCCGGGACGGTACGGCCGACGCGGTCGCGGCCTTCGGGAGCTGGTCGGCTCCGCTGACCGAGGCGGGCGCCCGGACGGTGGTGGCGAGGGAGCACGGGTTCGCCACCTGGACGGCGCTGCACGATCACGTCTCGTCCCTGGCGACCAGCGGTGAGCCGTTCCGCCGGGCGTTCCAGGCGATCAGAAAACACGACCTGGCCGGGCTCGGCGAGCAGCTCGACCGGTTTCCCGAGCTGGTCGGCGCGAACGGGACCAACGGCAACGACCTGCTCGGCCTGGCCGCCGGGACCTGCGACGAGCGGCTGGTGGCGCTGCTGATCGAGCGCGGTGCGGACGTGACGCGTAGCAACGCCCACGGCTGGACGCCCCTGCATCAGGCCGGCTATTCGAACCTTCCGCACATGGCCAGGGTGCTGCTGGCCGCGGGTGCGCGGGTCGACGTCTCCGGACGCGGCGACGGCGGCACTCCGCTGATCGCCGCGTTGTTCTGGGGTCACCGGGAGGTGGCCGCGGTGCTGGCCGAGCGGGGGGTGCCGCCGCGGAACCTGCGGGCCGCGGCCGGTCTCGACGACGTCGGGCTGATCAACGAGCTGCTGCCCGAGCCTGGCCGGCCGACCCGCCAGGCCGGTGCGCACCGGGCGTTCTACCGGCCGCACGGCGGTTTCCCGGACTGGCAACCCTCCGGCGACCCGAAGGAGATCGTGGACGAGGCGCTGTCCTGGGCCGCCCGCAACGACGCCGTGCTGGCGATCGGGCGGTTGCACCGGCTCGGGGCCGACCTGGACACGGATGTGTACCGCGGGACGCCGCTGATCTGGGCGGCGGCCAGGGGGAAGGTTCCGGCTGCGCGCCAGCTGCTCCAGTTGGGAGCCGACCCGGACCGGCGCGCCACGTTCGGTGGGCCGAGGCACGGCGAGGGGGTCACCGCGCTGCACCTGGCCGCGCAGAGCGGTCACCTGGACGTGCTCACGGTGCTGCTCGATGGCGGTGCCGATCCGAAGATCCGCGACGAGCTGTACGACTCGACCCCGGCGGGCTGGGCCGAGCACGACGGCAACGAGGCCGCCCGCGAGCTGCTCGCCGCGCGCGGCGGCTGAGACGTGGTTTGCTTGCGGTATGGGAGTGCTGGCGAGGGCGCGGGAGAAGTTGCGCGCGCTTGACGTGCTGCCGAGCCCGAACATCTGGCACTGGCCCGAGACCTATGAGGTGGAGAACCGGGCGCAGGACGTCGGCGACGAGATCTGGCGGGTGCTGGGGGAGCTGTGTGACTGGTCGGGCCGGGACGTGGTGGATGTGGGCTGCGGGGACGGCTTTCACCTGCTGCGGTTCGCGGCCACCGCACGCCAGGTGACCGGGGTGGAGCCGCACGAGCCGCTGGTGCCGCGCGCCCGCGAGCGGGTCGCGGGTCTGTCCAATGTGGACGTTCGGGTCGGGTCGGCACAGCGGTTGCCGCTGCCGGACGGTAGCTGCGATCTGGTGCACGCCCGGACGGCGTACTTCTTCGGGCCGAGCTGCCAGCCCGGGCTGCGCGAGGCGGACCGGGTGCTGCGGCCGGGCGGCGCGCTGGCGATCGTGGACCTGGACGCCACCGTGCGGCCGTACGGCGACTGGCTGCGGGCCGACCTGCCCACGTACCACCCCGCGGAGATCGACACGTTCTTCGAGCGGGCCGGTTTCGCGTGCCGCCGGGTGTGCGCCACGTGGCGGTTCACCGACCGGGCCAGCCTGGAGGCGGTGCTCAGGATCGAGTTCTCGGCGCGCGTCGCCGCCCGGGCGGTGGCCGAGGTGTCCGGGCTGAGCTTCCCGGTCGGCTACCGGATTCTGGTGCGGCGCAAGCCGCCCGGGTTGATCGTTCGATAACTCGGATGCGCGGCCCGGCCGGTGGTCCGTAGCCTCGGCGGCGTGCCCAGCGACGACAGGAAACGCTTCGTCTCACCCGTCACCGCCAAGTCCCGCTTTCCGGCCGGCGTCCTGTCCACGCTGCAGGGCCGGGTCCAGCCGAGCGAGATCGAAACCGACGCCGTGCCCCGGCTGGAGCAGCGGATCGCCGAGCTGCTCGGCAAGCCGGCCGCGGCGATGTTCCCGTCCGGGACAATGGCCCAGCAGGTGGCGATGCGCCTGCATGCCGACCGCCGCGGGATCCGTTCGGTGGCCTTCCATCCGCAGTGCCACCTCGAGGTGCACGAGCACAAGGGCTATTCGGTGGTGCACGGCCTGAACGCGGTCCTGGTCGGCGGGCAGTACACGCTGATCGGGCGGTCCGATCTGGAGGAGGTGCGCGAACCGGTCGCGGCGCTGCTGCTGGAGCTGCCGCAGCGCGAGATCGGCGGGCAGCTGCCGAGCTGGGACGAGCTGGTGGCGCAGACCGCCTGGGCGCGGGAGCACGGTGCCGCGGTGCACATGGACGGCGCCCGGTTGTGGGAGGCCCAGCCGTTCTACGGCCGCCCGCACGCGGAGATCGCCGCGCTGTTCGACACCGTCTACGTGTCCCTCTACAAAGGACTGATGGGCATCGCCGGCGCGGTGCTGGCCGGGGAGACCGAGGTGATCGGCCACGCCCGGGTGTGGCGGGACCGGCTGGGCGGCGCGGTGGACCGGGCCTGGCCGCTCGCCATGATCGCCGAGCGCGGCCTCGACGAGCTGATGCCGCGGATGGCGGAGTTCGCCGACCGGGCGCGCTCGCTGGCCGCGCACCTGTCCCAGTTGCCCGGGGTGCACGTCGTGCCGGATCCGCCGCAGACCGCCATGTTCCACCTGCACATGGACGCCGAGCCGGCCGCGGTCACGGCCGCGTCCCAGGAGCTTCGCGACGAGGGCGAGCTCGTCCCGCCGCGCTACACCTGGCCGGCGCCCTCCCCGCGGCACAGCGCCTTCGAGCTGACTGCGAACGAGCAGCTGGATGAGGTCACCGACGAGGAGATCGGTGACCTCTTCGCGGAGCTGCTCAAGCGCGCCCGCGGCTAACTCGCGAGTCCCCACTTCAGGCACGCGAGTCCCCGGTTCAGGCCGGCGAGTTCGCAGTTCCGAACCGCGAACTCGCGTGCTCGGACTGGGGACTCGCGTGCTGGAATCGGGGACTCGCGTGGTCAGTCCTCGTCGTCCACCGGGGTGGCCGGCGGCTCCACCTCGCCGAGGATGGCGTAGAGCTCGCGCCGGGCGCTGTTGATCACGTCGATGGCCCGGGCCTTCTGGGCCGGGGACGCGGCGTGCAGCACCTGGTGCATCGCGCCCATCAGCAGGTGGGTCGCGGAATGCAGGCTGACGTCGTCCGGGTCCACGTCCTGGGCGATCTGCTCCCACGGCGGGGCGCCCTCCCGGCCGGCGGCGGCCGCGCGGCCCTCGTCGGTCAGCTCGTAGCGGCGCTTGCTGCCGCTGCCCTCGCTGCTGGTGACCAGGCCCTCGTCGGAGAGCAACTGCAGCGTCGGGTAGACCGAGCCGGGGCTCGGGCGCCAGAACCCGCCGCTGCGCTCGCCGATCTCCTGGATCATCTCGTAGCCGTGCATGGGCCGTTCGGCCAGCAGGGCCAGGATCGCCGCCCGGACATCGCCGCGGCGACTGCGCCGGCCCCGGCCGCCGCCACGGCCTCCCCGCCCGGGTCCGGGCCCCCAGCCGGGGAAACCGCCGCCCGGTGCGCCCGGCGGCCAGGGGCCGAACGGGGGCTCCGGCGGGAACGGCGGGCGCGGCGGAAAGCCGCGGCGGAACGCGCCGCGGACCTGGTCGAAGCCGTGCTCTTGGTGCCTCGAATGCGTACGCATGGTTGTTCACTTCCTTCACTCAGGTACGTCGCTGTATCGCGACACGTTCACGATATATCGGAACCTGTCGCGATGCAACCGCGCTATGACGGAAGTGACTCCTCGGTCTCGCAGTGGCCGGCCGCCGGTGGCACGTCCAGTGTCGGGTTGCGGTCGAAGAAGCCGACCGGCTTGAGCGTGAAGCTGGCGTTGTCGACCGGCATCACCGGCCAGTCCTCGGGCCGGGGCACGTGGGTCATGCCGAAGACGTGCCACAGCACGATGTCCTCGCCGTCGACGGCCCGGTCGGCCGCGGTCCACGCGGGCAGGCCGGCGCCGCCCGGATGCTGGTTGACGAAGTCGCCGGCCGGATGGCGCTCCGCCGGGTCGTACCGGGTCACCCAGAGGTGCCGGGTGGCGAACGCGGCCCGGGTCCGGATCGCTGCCGATGCGTCGGCCAGCAGCGTCGGGTGGCCCTGCGGGATCAGGGCGTAGGCCACGTTCTGGCCGAGCCGGTTGCGCACCTCCGGGTTGATGATCTGCCAGGTCCGCGCCCGCGCTGGGTCGGCGAGCCGGGCCGCCGCCGACTCGGTGGCCAGCCGGGTGCGGACGGCCCGGAACGCGTTGCCGTGCGGGTTGTCCGGGCCGACGGGATCCGCGGTGACGTCGACCTCGTCCACGGCGTTGACCGGCCCGTCGACGCTCATGTCCAGCCGCGCGCAGAACAGGTGCTGGTGGTGGACGGCGCCGAGCCCGGGCGCGACCTCGGTGGCGTGCTCGTTGCCCTCGGGCGGGTAGGCCGCGGTGAACAGCACGCCGGTGGCCTTGGCCTCGAGCTGGATCGTGCCGTCCAGGTAGAGGTACCAGAAGAAGCCGTAGTCGTAGTTGCCGACCGTGGTGAACGTGGAGATCACCAGGCGGCGCTGGCGGCGGGTCTCGTGCGCGCCGGTGAACAGGTCGGTGTGCTTCCACAGCACGCCGTGGTCCTCCTCGTGCAGGCAGATCGCGTTCGGGACGACCCGCGGCGCGCCGTCGTCGTCGGCGATCACCGCGTCGAAGTAGCGGATCTCACCGAGGCAGTCGCAACCGTGCTCGAGCGGGTTGGTGTAGCGGGCGAACATGTACTCGCCGCAGTCGAAGTAGTTCTGCCAGAAGCGCACCGGCGACGGGTCGGCGTAGGGCACCACCATCTCCGCGATGGAGGCCCGGTACAGCACCGGCCGGCCGGCGAAGGCGAGCTGGTGCAGGGTGAGGCCCTCGCGCTCGTTGAACCCGATCCGCAGGCTCCAGTTCTCCCACTGGACGGCGTGGCCGTCGACGGTGAAGCTCGGGCCGTCCGGCTGCGTGATCACGATCGGCTTGAGCGTGGTGCGCGGCGGCCCGACCTGCTCCGGATCGTCGTAGTTGCCGGGCTCGGCGGGCACCGGGTGGACCCGGTGATCGATCAGCCGGAGCACCGTGCGCGCGGTGAGGTCCACGTAGGCGGCAAGGCCGTCCACCGGGTGCGCCCACGGGTGATCCTTCTCGTGCGGCTGGTGGAACCCGACCGTGCGCAGCATCCGCCGGCCGCGCTCTTCGGGGTAGCCGTACACGCCGGCGGACAGCGGCACCGCGCGCACGGTCTGCGGGTCGAGGCCGCGCCGGGCCAGCGCCGCACACCACCCCTCGTCCGCCCGGACGATGTCCTCGACCAGCTCGAACTCGGTGTCGATGATCGGCGGCTGCCCGGTCACCGACGGATCCAGGTCGGTCAGCCGGTCCACCGTGCCGTGCGTGGCGGACACCACGACGTCCCGCGAGGTCCCGTCGGCGAGGTCGAGCAGGACCACCCGGAACCGCCGGTTCAGCGCGTCGCCCGGGGCGAACCCGAGCACCGCGGCTTTGCCGGGCTCCTCCGGCCCCAGGAAGGCGAACCGCACCGCCTCACCCAGCAACCCCGCGCGGTCCAGGATCGCCCGAACCGCGTCGACCTCGTCCGCCGTCATCGGATCCAGCGGGTGGCTGGCGACTGTGCTGGACGCCTTCTCCTCGGCAACGGTCATCTCGACTCCTCGTGCGCGGGGCCTCCGTCGTCCCATTCTGTCGGGGCCTCGCGCCGTCATGGGATGATGAAGGGGCTATGACCTCCCTCCCCCTCGTGTTCGACGCGCCCAAGCGCGCGCTGCCGCCACGCCACCTCGCCGACCTGTCCACCGGCGAGCGCCGCGCGGCCGTCCAGGCGTTGGGGGAGCAGCCGTTCCGGGCCGACCAGCTGTCCCGGCACTATTTCGGCCGGCTGACCGCCGACCCGTCGTCGATGACCGACATCCCCGCCGCGAGCCGCGAGCGCCTGGTCGCCGAGCTGATGCCGCCGCTGTTCACCGAGGTCCGCGCGGTCGCCTGCGACGACGGCCGCACCCGCAAGTCCCTGCTCCGCGCCCACGACGGCACCCTGGTCGAGTCCGTCCTCATGCGCTACCCGGACCGCACCACCGTCTGCGTCTCCAGCCAGGCCGGCTGCGGCATGGCCTGCCCGTTCTGCGCCACCGGCCAAGCGGGCCTCACCCGCAACCTCTCCACCGCCGAGATCGTCGACCAGGTCCGCCTCGCCGCCTCCGCCGCCCGCGACGGCTCCCTCGGCACCCCCACCCGCCTGTCCAACATCGTCTTCATGGGCATGGGCGAGCCGTTGGCCAACTACCGCCGGGTGGTCGATGCGGTGCACCGCATCTGTGATCCGGCACCGTCCGGGTTGGGGATCTCGCAGCGCTCGGTAACGGTGTCCACGGTGGGTCTGGTGCCGGCGATCCGCAAGCTTGCCGACGAACGGATGCAGGTGCGGCTCGCGGTGTCGCTGCACACTCCGGACGACGAGCTGCGGGACACGTTGGTGCCGGTGAACACCCGGTGGCCGGTTGACGAGGTGCTACAGGCGGCCCGTTACTACGCCGACACGACGGGCCGGCGGGTCTCGATCGAGTACGCCCTGATCAGGGACATCAACGACCAACCCTGGCGGGCTGATCTCCTGGCCAAGCGGCTGCGCGAGCAGCTCGGCCAACTGGTGCATGTCAACCTCATCCCGCTCAATCCCACCCCCGGCTCGCAGTGGGACGCGTCCCCGAAGGCGGTCGAGTCGGAGTTCGTGCACCGGGTCAACGCCGGCGGCGTCGCTTGCACCGTTCGCGACACCAGGGGCCGCGAGATCGCCGCCGCCTGCGGCCAACTCGCCGCCCAGGGCTGATCGACAGTTCGGTAATACCGAGTTATACTCGATGGTGTGAAGACGGCCATATCGGTTCCAGATGAGACATTCGCCCAGGTAGATCGCGGTGCGAAACATCTCGGTGTCACGCGCTCCGAGTTCTACACGCGTGCTGCGCGTTTCTACCTCGAGCATCTGGAACAGCAGACGCTGACCAAAGAGATCGATGCTGCCCTCGACTTGATCGGCGACAGTGACGACTCGGCGGTGGCGGCTGTTGAGGCAGGTCGGCGGCGGCTGGCGGCGGCGGACGACGAGTGGTGATTGAACGGGGCAGCATCCACTGGGCTGACCTGGGCGAGCCCGACGGTTCACGTCCAGCCAAACGGCGCCCTGTGCTCGTCGTGCAAGCTGATCCGTACAACGCAAGCCGCCTGTCGACCGTGCTGGTGGCGATAGTCACCTCCAACACGAACTTGGCGACCGCGCCTGGGAACGTGTTCCTACCTGCATCGGCGACAGGACTGCCCCGCGATTCTGTGGTGAACGTGACCGCACTCGTCACCCTCAACAAAGAGGACCTGACGCGCCGGGTCGGGGACGTTCCCATGGTCCTGATGCGCGACGTGGACTCGGGCCTGCGGCAAGTGCTCGGGCTGTGACTGAGTTGGGTCCCCGACCGGCGCGGCTCGCCCGTTCGCGGGTCCGTGCTCAGTACCCTCTGGCTGGTGTCGACGCGGAACCGCGAGAAGCGGGCGAACAAGAAGCGGAACCGGTCGCATCGCGGCCCCACGCCGTCCCGGTACGGCTTCTCCGGTCCGCACGGACCGGGTTGCACGTGTGAGCAGGAAGACTTCTGGGCCTCGCAGGCGGGTCCGCCCCCCGAGCTGGTGGCGGGTCTGCTGCTGGACACGGCGCGGGCACACCGGGCGGGCAGCACCACCGCGGCGGCCGCCCGGGCGGCCGAGCTGTCCGGCGGCCGCTTCGCCATACAGCCGCGCACCGTCGCCACCGGCGCCGGCATCGCCCTGGCCGACGTGCTCCAGCGGCTCTGGTCGGCCGGCTGGATGCCCGCCGACCTGTGGGAGATCACCCGGCGGCGCGCGGACGCCGGGTCGACCGCCCTGCTGGTGGACACGATCGCCGCGGACTCCGCGCGGTACGGATCGGCGGTGGACGACCGGTGGTCGGCGCAGGTCCGCCAGCTCGACGCCACGGTCTGGTGGGACCGCGACCGGCCCCAGCTGCTGCAGTGGGCCGAGCGCGAAGGCGCCGGCCTCGAGCAGGCCCTGCTGGTCACCATCGGGTTGCTGGCCATGCTGATGACCCTTCCGGAGCTGCCGCGGATCGTCGCGCCACCCGGCACGGCCGCCGGCGGCGCCGCGGTGTCCAGAGTGGACCAGAAGATCCTCACCCGGGTCCGGGGTCTGCTGGCCAAGGCGGAGTCCACGCAGTACCCCGAGGAGGCGGAGGCGCTGTCGGCCAAGGCGCAGGAGCTGATGAACCGGCATGCCTTCGAGCGAGCCCTGCTCGACGCCGACACGGACCGCGAGCAGACGGCGGCCTCGGTCCGGCTGTGGCTGGACAACCCTTATGTGGAGGCGAAATCCCATCTGGTGGCCGCGGTCGCCGCGGCCAACCGGTGCAGGTCGGTGTTCTACTCCACGCTCGGGTTCGTCGCTCTGGTGGGCGAGGAGATGGACCTGGAGATCACCGAGCTGCTGGTGATGTCCCTGCTGGTGCAGGCGACCCGCGCGATGGTCGCCGAGGGCAGCCAGATCACCCGGGCCGGAACATCCCGGACCCGGTCGTTCCGCCAGTCCTTCCTCGTCGCCTACGCCACCCGGATCGGCGAGCGTCTCGACGAGGCCGCGACGCGCGCCCACGACCCGGCCGAAGACGCCCGCCTGCTGCCGGTGCTGGCCAGGCGGTCCCGGGTGGTCGAGGCAACCTTCCAGGCGATGTTCAGCCACACCGTCCAACGGTCGGTGTCGGTCACGAACGGAGCCGGCTGGCATGCCGGCCGCGCCGCCGCCGACCGCGCGAACCTGACCATCGAACGCGACACCATCACCGCCTGAGCTCATTCGTCCAGGCGCACGATGGTGCACTGGAACAGTTCCCGGACCAGATGTGCGGCAAGGGTCCAGCGCATGGCGGGGTCCTCGTAGGGGACCATGACGTCGTCCACCGGTTTGGGAAGCAAAGGCCCGGGAACGTACAGCGCGCCGCGAACGCCGCTGACGACGGAATGGCCGACGCGGATGGCGACATGACCTTTGCGGAGCGCCGGGCAGACGCGGACCGCGGTGTTGGCGCACGCGAGGCAGACCGGCGGTTCGGGCGTCGCCATCCGCTCGGGCCAGCCCGCCCAGTCCTGGTGGTAGTCGGAGTAGTCCGGGAGCAGCCACAGCGTGCCGAGCTCGTCCCGGTCGGCCGGGCCGGAACAGACCTGGCAGAGCAGGTTGCGCATCGCGCGGCGCTGCCGTCCGGAGTGGACGTTGCCGAACTCGGGTAGCCCCGTGCCCGGACGGGAGGGATCCCGCTGCCACAGCGCGCCATGCCGGTCGCGATCGCTGATGATCTCGTCGGCGAAGGCGATGCCGAATCCGCGGGCGCGGGCCACCACGGCGGTGGGGAGCTTCGTCTCGCCGCTCCATCGCGTGGTGTACGGCACGATCGCCGATTTGTGCCGCAACCCGGGCCGGGGTTCGGGCGAATCAGTACCGGTCGGCATGTCGGTCCCTTCTGTTCACGCCGCGTGCCGGCGCCCGGTCCGGCGCCGGCGGTGCACATGTGGCTGGTGGTGCCGCTGGTG
This sequence comes from Actinophytocola sp., assembly GCF_036002505.1. GTDB lineage: Bacteria > Actinomycetota > Actinomycetes > Mycobacteriales > Pseudonocardiaceae > DASYTH01. Next base: position 36,248 of record NZ_DASYTH010000034.1, read on the forward strand.
GTAGCGCGGCTCCTCGACGCGCACGCGCCGGAAGGTGCAGTCGCAGTCCACGCAGGCGCATTGCCGGCGGACCAGGAGTAGGAAGCCGGTTCGCCAGGTCTCGGGGTGGATGCTGTGCACCCCGGCGAGACAGTCCTTGCACCAGCGAGCCCGGTGCACCTGCTGGCTCATATCCCACACTCCTTTCCGCACGCGATCCAGCTTGATGCATGCAACGATAAGTCGTGCGTACGCACATATCGATCGCTCGATCGTGTGAATGTGCTTCCAGCACGAGTTGCGTAGGCTCCCGTGCGTGGCGACGGCGACGAGATTGAAGAAACGGCTGGGCCGGCTCCTGCGCGAGGTGCGGGAGCGGTCGGGGAAGCCGGCGCTGGCGGCCGCCGCCGAGCTGAAGCAGAGCACGGCCAGCACGCTCAACCGCTACGAGACCGGCGAGGTCCTGCCGGCCTGGGGCACCGTGCGCACCCTGCTGACGTTCTACGAGGCGACCGCCGAAGACCTCGACCAAGCCTCGCGCTGCTACGACGACGCCAAGGACGAGCCCCGGTCGGTACGCCTGCCTGCCGGCGCACCCAGCGGCTACCGGAGGCTCGTCAACGCCGAGCGCGAGGCGGTGCGGGAACGGGAGTTGGCGCCGTTGGTAGTGCCAGGCTTGCTACAGACCGAGCGCTACACACGCGCCTTGCTCGACGCGGGGCGGATCTTGGAGCGTCCCGAAACACGGGCGGACAGTGTCGTCGCGGTGCGCATGGACCGGCAGAAACCTCTTGATGGTCCGGATCCGCTCATCGTGCACGCGCTGATTGACGAGGCAGTGATCCATCGCGAGGTCGGCGACGTCGAGGTGCAGCGCGAGCAGCTCGTGCACCTGCTGGCCATGGCCGAGCAGCCGAACATCTCTGTGCAAGTGATCCCGTTCGCCGCCGGCGCCTACGGCACCATGGCCGGCTCATGCATCATCGTTGACTACCCCGAGCCTGACGCCACGTCCGGCGTCTACCTCGAGTACCCCGCCGGCGGTGCCTGGGTGGACAATGAGGAGGACGTCAAGCGCTTCACCACCATGTTCGATGAGGTGACCCGGTTGGCGCTCACCCCGGCCGACACAGCCACCCTGATCAAGAAGCACGTGAGGGCACTCAAGAACTAAATGATCACTAACGACACTGTCCGCTGGCGCAAGAGCAGCGTCTCCGGCGGTCAGAACAATGCATGCGTCGAGGTCGCCGAGGGCTTAGGCGCCATCCGCGACAGCAAGAACCCCACCGGCCCAGTCATTCACGGCGACGTGCGTGGCCTACTCGGCACGGTCATGAGCGGCCACCTGGGGTAGCCAATCTGGTGCTACTCCAGGTAGCATTGTGGGTATGAAGCTCAGCGTCAGCCTGCCGGACGATGACGTGGCGTTCATCGACGAGTACGCCGCGAAGGCAGGCGCGCCGTCACGGTCGTCGGTCATTCACCGGGGACTGGAACTGTTGCGCGCCGCCGACCTCGAGCACGCGTATGACCTGGCCTGGCAGGAGTGGGCGGACAGCGGGGAGGCCGACCTGTGGGACGCCACGTCCGCCGACGGGCTCACCGATGCGCAGAGGTGACATCTACTGGGTCGATCTTGAACCGGTCCGCGGCTCCGAAGCGAACAAGATCCGTCAGGCCGTGATCGTCAGCAACGACGCGGCGAACCGTGCCGCCCAACGATCCGGTCGCGGCGTCGTGACCGTCGTCCCGATCACCTCGAACACCGACCGCATCTTCCCCTTCCAGATCCTGCTGCCCGCCGCGGAATGCGGCCTCGACAAGGAATCCAAGGCTCAGGCCGAACAGATCCGCTCGGTCGCCGTCACCCGCCTCAACCACCGCGCCGGCACCGTGCCCGACGACCTCCTCACCAAGCTGGACACGGCCCTCCGCACTCACCTCGCGTTGTAACCGGCCGGTCAGGCGTCGATGATCTTCATCACTTCGTCCCCGTAGTCGTTGATGACCTTGACCGCGATCTTCCCGGTCTCCGGCTTCTCGCGTCGACGCGGTTGGCTACGTGGACGCGTGTCATGACTACGCCAGCGCAGAACACGACTACGCAGATGCGAGACACGCCAGGTTGGGCGCTCACCCCGGCCGACACGGCCGCCGTGATCAAGAAGCACGTGCGGGCCGCACGAGCTAAATGATCGCTAACGCGGATTTCCACGTAGTTGATTCGCCGCAACCTGCTGCGGGAGGACCGACTCACGCACTGACCACCCGACTGCCGAACCCCGGCGGTATACCCAGAGTAGTCGCGTGTATGCGAATTGTTGGCTATCGTCGCCCGATCGGGTGTGATCTGCCCTGTTTGCGATCCCCAGGGACATTTGCTTCATCCACAAGCGTGACCTGGTGTTTCGGTGGGTAGAGACCCTAGTCGTCCACAGCCGCACGGTGGAATGTTCGAATGCCATCCACATGCTGCCGGCGTGTTGTGCACTGGCGCTCCACAAGCGGGTCGGGCTAGCTTGCGTCCGCTGCTCGTCCACCGCCACATCGCATGCCGGGAGAAGCCATGCCCCGACGGCCGCTGCCGGTTCCGGACGGCATCGGCATCTACGGATTCCCTGACGACATGTTGGCTTCACTCGATGAGTGGCAAGGCCGGTTGAGGTCGCGTCGGGAGAGTGGCGAGCCGGGAATTCTCGAGCTCGTCGCACCGCTCACCGAAACGAGGTATCTCATCGAGGAACGGGCACCCCGCGGGCGGCCGGTCCTGGCGCTCGAACCGCACCACGACGACTTGGTCCTCTCCGCCGGCGGCTACGTCCTCTCCCGGACGCGGCCATTGACCGTGGTCACGGTCTTCACGCAGACGACCAGCGTGCACCCCGGGATCAGCCCGGGGTTGTCCTCGATCGACGAGATTTCGGCGCTGCGGGCCGAAGAGTCGCGGCAGGCGTTCCTACCCCTCCACGTCACCCGGCATCACCTGCTCGGGCTCAACGATGCCGATGCCCCGTACCAGGCGAACGATCCCAGGTCGGTCCCGCTGCTGGCCGACCTGCTGCGCCCCTGTCTCGACGAGCATCCGGACGCTGAGCTGATCGCTCCGGCCGGGGTGACGCGCCATCCGGATCACCTCCGGGTGCACGAGGCCGCTCGTCGGCTCGGCTGCCGGTGGTTCTGGGACGACACGAGCTTCTATCCGACCTACGCGGCCAACGTGGATGATCGTCACCTCTTCGACCTACGCGTCGGCCGGATCCTCACGAGCGAGGTCCAGGACATCACCGACGTCGCCCTGGACAAGCTCGTCCTGCTCCACATGTACCAGTCGCAGATGCAGCCGCAGCGGGAGATGTACCGCGTGCTGCGGTACAACTGGACGGTCGCGGCTCCGCTCCACTCGGACGACGGCGTCTCGGGGAACGCTCGGTTCGCGGAGCGCTTCTTCCGCGTCGCGGGGCAGGGGTCCGCGTGAGGATCATCGCCTTGGAGGGACCGTCGTTCGCGGGGAAGACGAGCATCCTGGCGGCGCTGAGGTCGCTGCTTCCCGCGGACGGGCTCGTCACGTTCGGTTGCTACGTCGATGAGATCGACAACCGTGACGACGTTCCGCCGGCCCGCACGAGCAGCGCGCAGGAACAACTCGACGCGTTCAGGGTGTTCATGCGCATCGAGGCTCGGCGCGTCGCCCACCTGAACGATCGGGCGGGCAGCGCGGACCTGGTCCTGCTTGATCGCTCCGTGGACACCCTGCTGGCGCATGCCTACGCACTCGACCGGCTTTTCGGTTACGGCGTCCACGAACAGGCTCGCGAACTGCTCGCACGCCTGGCACACCTGCGTCCCGACCGGACCTTCTACCTCGACGCCGGTCCACAGGAGCTGCAGCGGCGGCGCGAACGGCTCGCGGAGCCGTTCGACTCTTTCTTGCTCGATCCGGATTTCATTACGTATTTCCGTGACTATTTTACCAGGAAAGGGCTTGCTCGTGCTACGCAGGTGAGTTGGATTTATGCCGAACAAAGTCTGTCCACAGTGGCGTACACTATCGCGCAGGAGCTGTCGTAGTGAGGAGGGCATTGTGGGAACGCGCGTGATCCACCGGTTCAGAGAATGGCCGAGCCGCCAGTTGACTTTGTGGCCGCGCGTGCTTTTTGTCGACTGGCACGGTGTGTTGAGCAAGGCGCCACTGTGGTACAGCATCCGGTCGAATATCCGGCACCCTTTCCGGGCTCGGTTGGAGCCCAAGGCGGCAGAACTGTTCGGCCAGCGTTGGCAGACCGTCGATGACTGGATGCGCGGCAGGCACACCGCCGAGGAGATCGTCGATCTACTGGAGATCGAACAGCCGCAGAGCGCCCGAGGGGACTACTTTATCCGGCGGCTCTATCACGATTGCCGGACGATGCCCCTGCACGAACCGCTGATCGAGGCTCTTCGCTACGCGGCTGCCAGTTGGAACATCGTCATCGCCACAGACAACATGGATTGCCTGGTTTCCATGGCCCGCCAGCGACAGGATATCCGTAACTTCTCCGATGATCTGATCTCGTCATCCGAGGTTGGCGTGCTCAAAGCCGAAGATCCAGCCGGTTTCTTCGGCGCTTGGCTCGACCGCCACGGCCTGTCGTTCGCTGACGCCGTCCTGCTTGATGACGGCAAGGCGAACTGCCGGGCGTTCGAGCAGGCCGGCGGCACCAGCCGGTACGTGCGTAGTCCTGATGAGGCCGTGGCAGCGGTGTGGGACCTCGTCGTGACCGACAAATGACGGCACCCCGATGCGTTCGGTGCTGTTCGCCTGGCGACGGTTCACTCCACCCTTCCTGATCGGCGGTGCCGAGGTGACCCAGCAACTGCTGGCCGAGGAGTTCGCCGGTGCTGGATGGCAGGTCACGTATCTCGGGGCGCATGAAGCGCCGTGGGACGGCTCGTCGGTGCTGGCGGACATGCGGTATCAACTGGCTGCCCGGGGAGTCGAGTACACCTATGACAAGGCACGTGACATGCTGCGCTACCGGTGGAATGGCGTTGACTGCCGGTCGGTTCGCCAAGTCGCCGTGCTGGCCGAGCTGGACACGGTCCTGCGCGAGCCCACACCTGAGCTGGTGGTGACCTCTCAGGAGGGCTCGGCCGAACTGGCCGTGCGCGCTGGCCGGGTCGCTCCCGTGGTGGGCTGGATCCACTCCGTGTCGCGCACCGGCACAGAGGTGCTCCGCGGCCGCCCCAGATACGCGTTGGTGGTTTCTCGGTTCGTGCAGTCGCGGCTGGGTGCATCGCCGGACACGACTGCCATCCTCTGTTACCCACCGTTCACCGTCTCCGGGGTTGACGTGCCCGACGCCAGCGCCCGCACGGACGACCTGCTCATGGTCAACCCAGTCCCCGCGAAGGGCGCCCAGCTCGTGACGGAGTTGGCCCGGCAGCTTCCCGAGCGGCGGTTCACTCTCGTTGAGGGCTGGTGGGATACCAGCGATGAGTTCATCGGCGCGGACAACGTGCGCTACGTCCGGCGGACGTACGAGATGGATCGGCTCTATCGCAGCCATCGGCTGTTGCTTGTCCCGTCGGTCGTCGAGGACGCCTTCCCACGCGTCATCATCGAGGCCGGACTCGCCGGTCTGCCCACCATCGGGTCGGACCGCGGCGGCATCGCCGAGGCCATCGAGGACGGCGGCCTGGTGATCCCCTCCGGCGAAGTTCTGGCTTGGGCCGCGGCAATCCGTTCGCTCGACGGCCCGGCGTGGGCCGAATGTGCCCGGCGCGCTCGGGAGCGGGCATCCCGCCTGGTCCGGAGCTGTCTTGCGGAACTCGCCGCGGCCGGTGTCATCGCCGCTACCTGACCGTCGTGTCGTCGTACCAGTGCCGCCAAAACCTCGCGGAGGTGAGAAAGGCCCGGGCGGTGATCGGGTTCTGCCAGAACACCATTCGCCACGTCGGCCACTGGTCATACCGGCGGGTGGACGGCCAGACCCGCAGCTCATTCACGATGAGGACCGGACGCCGGCAGTCCTCCCCGTACTCCCGCAGGCGTCGGAAGAACTCCACATCCTCGCTCATGTACAGGTCCGTGCGGTAGCCGCGCAGCGCATGGAACGCGTCGGCCGTGCAGAACTGGGCAACACCCTGGGCACCACCGCGGCGTCGGCGGTACCAGTCCCAATAGCCACAGAGCAACCGGGCACCAAGCCGGCGCGGCGCATACGACGGCGGAATCGCCCCGCCCACACAACTGCCTGACCGCAGATGCGTCGTCACGACGTCCACGGCCTCCAGCGGCAGGGCGACGTCGGCATCGACGAAGAACAACATCGGCGCGCTCGCGGCGGCGGCGCCGGTGTTCCGAGCATGGGCGATGTTCCGCCTCGGCTCGTGGATCACCCTCGCCCCGAGGCTGCGCGCAACGTGGGCAGTGGCGTCGCTGCTGGCGTTGTCCACCACGATGATCTCGCCGCGCGAGCGTGACCGGTTCTCCCAACGGCACACGGCTGCCCGCACCGTCGGCAGATAGCGCGGCAGGTAATCGGCCTCATTGAACGCGGGGATGACGACCGACAGGTCCATGGTCCGATCCCTTCGCCCGTGCTCCGGCTAGAGACCCTTGGTCTCTGAGTCTTTGTCAGTTGTCCTGAGTTTCAGGCGGCGGCAGGTAGCCGTGCTTGGGCGAGTCGGTGATCGATGTGACGGTCGATGGTGTGCAGCGCGGCGCGGAGTTCGGGTGGGGCTTGG
>NZ_DASYTH010000035.1:0-8083 GCF_036002505.1 Actinophytocola sp.
AGCCGGCTGCCGCGAGGACAGCGATGAATCAGGCTCTCGTGGCCTCGCGCTGGAGTTCCAGGGCGATGTCGATCAGTTGGTCCTCCTGTCCGCCGACCAGCTTTCGCTGTCCGGCGCGGACGAGGATCTGGGCTCCGGAGACGTTGTAGCGCTCGGCTTGGGTGTAAGCGTGGCGGAGGAAGCTCGAGTACACGCCGGCATAGCCCATGACCAGGGCCATCCGATCCAGTAGGCACTCCTGGGGCATTGCTGGGCGGACGACGTCCTCGGCGGCGTCGACGATCTTGAAGAAGTCGACGCCGGTTCGGATGCCCAACTTGTCGCAGACGCCGACGAACGCCTCTACGGGGGTGTTGCCGGCGCCGGCGCCGAAGCGGCGGGTGGAGCCGTCGATCTGGACGGCGCCGGCTCGGGCGGCGGCGATGGAGTTGGCGACGCCGAGGCCGAGGTTTTCGTGGCCGTGGAAGCCTACTTGGGCGTCGGGGCCCAACTCGGCGACGAGGGCGGAGACCCGATCGGAGACCTGCTCGAGGACGAGGGCGCCGGCGGAGTCCACTATGTACACGCACTGGCAGCCGGCGTCGGCCATGATGCGGGCTTGGCGGGCGAGTACTTCCGGGGGTTGGGAGTGGGACATCATGAGGAAGCCGACGGTTTCCAGGCCGCGGGAGCGGGCCAGGCCGAAGTGTTGGATCGAGATGTCGGCTTCGGTGCAGTGGGTGGCGATGCGGCAGAGGGAGGCGCCGTTGTCGGCGGCGATGAGGATGTCGTCTTTGACGCCGACGCCGGGGAGCATGAGGAAGGCGATCCGCGCCTGGCGGGCGGTGTTGGCGGCGATGGAGATCAGGTCTTGTTCGGGGGTGTGGCTGAAGCCGTAGGTGAACGAGGAGCCGCCGAGGCCGTCGCCGTGGGCCACCTCGATCACCGGGACGCCGGCGCCGTCGATGGCGGCGACCATGGCGCGGGTCTCGTCCACCGTGAACTGGTGGCGTTTGTGGTGGGAGCCGTCGCGCAGGGACGTGTCGGTGACCCGCACGTCCAGGGAATCAGAGAATGTCTTGGGCAGCAACGGAAACCCTCCCGTCCAACGTTGCGAACGCCTCGCCGGCACGAACCGCCGCGGCGGTCATGATGTCGAGGTTTCCGGAGTACGGCGGCAGGAAGTCGCCGGCGCCTTCGACCTCGAGGAACACCGCCACCCGCGCGAGGCCACCGGTCGCGGGGCCGGGCGGGTCGAACTGGGGTTCGGAGAGGAGCCGGTAGCCGGGCACGTAAGCGGCCACGTCGGCGACCATCCGGGTGATCGACTCTGCCACGGCGTCAACGTCGGCGTCGGGCGGCACGGCGCAGAACACGGTGTCGCGCATGATCATGGGCGGCTCGGCCGGGTTGAGCACGATGATCGCCTTGCCGCGCCGGGCGCCGCCGATCGTCTCGACGCCGCGGGCCGTGGTCCGGGTGAACTCGTCGATGTTGGCGCGGGTCCCGGGACCGGCCGACGCCGAGGACACCGTGGCGACGATCTCCGCGTAGCTGACCGGGACCACCCGGGACACCGCGTGCACGATCGGGATCGTGGCCTGGCCGCCGCAGGTGATCAGGTTGACGTTGGGCGCGCCGGCGTGCGCACCGAGGTTCACCGGCGGGACGACGGCGGGCCCGACCGCGGCCGGGGTGAGGTCGATCGCGCGGATGCCGGCCTCGGCGTAGCGTGGCGCGTTCTCCCGGTGCACGTACGCCGACGTGGCCTCGAACACCAGGTCCGGCAACGGGTCCTGGGCGAGCAGCCAGTCCACACCGTCCACAGTGGTCGCCAACCCTGACGACGCCGCGCGGCGGAGGCCCTCGCTGGCCGGGTCGATTCCGACCATCCAGAGCGGCTTGATCACCGGTGAGCGCAGCAGCTTGTACATCAGGTCGGTCCCGATGTTCCCGGAGCCCACGATCGCCGCGGTCTTCACGATGCACTTCCGTTGAACGACAAGGCCACGTCTCCCAATCCTGTGAACGACGCCCGGAACTCGTCCCCGGGCCGTGCGTCGATGGCCCGGGTGCACGAACCGGGCAGCACGATGTGGCCTGCCCGCAGCCGAACCCCGAACCCGGCCACCGTGCGCGCCAGCCACGCCACCGCGATCACCGGGTTCCCCAGCACCGCGTCCGACCGGCCGGCCGCGACGAGATCCCCGTTGCGCGTCAGCGTCGCGTCGATGCCGCAGATGTCCACATCGGACGGCCGCACTCGCGCAGCGCCGAGCACGAAACCGGCCGAGGAAGCGTTGTCCGCGATCGTGTCGGCCAGGCTGATCCGCCAGTCCACGATCCGGCTGTCGATCAGCTCGATCGCCGGCGCCAGCGCCTCCGTGCGGTCCAGTACGTCGGCCTCGGTGCAGCCCTCCCCCGGCAGGTCGTCGCCGAGCACGAAGCCGACCTCCACCTCTACCCGCGGGTAGCAGTACCGGCCCGCGTCCACCGGAACGTCCGAAGACAGCCGCATCTCCGACAGCAGGTGGCCGTAGTCCGGCTCGTCCACCCCCATCATCTGCTGCATGGCCAAGGACGACAGCCCGACCTTGTGCCCCACCACGGGTCCGGGGCGCCGTCGGATGTTCTCCAGCTGGATCTCGTAGGCGTCCGTGGCGTCCAGCGCCGGGTACGCCGCGATCAACGGATCGATCGGCGCCCGGTCCCGCTCCGCCTCCCGAAGCCAACCCGCAACCTCGGAACGCTGCTCAGCCGTGAGCATCCCGCACCTCCTCAAAGTACACAGTGGACGCCCGGCCGGCCCGCCGCCCGGAGAACACACAGTCGGCCAGCGACAACCCGCTGACATAGGAGTTCGAGCAGATCCCGACGGCATTGCGCCCGGCCGCATAGAGCCCCGGCACCGCGCCACCCGACGCGGACAGCACCTGCCCGGTCCACTCGTCCACCACCAGACCGCCCAGCGTCAGCATCGGGCAGGGATAGGCGATCCGCGGCCGCGACGAGCAGTCGATCAACGAGAACGGCTCGGTCAAGCCATGAACCAGGGCGGGATCCTTGCCGAACTCGTCCGGCGACCCGGAGTTGTAGGACGCCACCGTCGCCGCCAACCCCGCCGCGTCGATCCCCGCCCGCTCGGCGACCTGCGGGAGCGGGCCGTCCACCCGCCCGACACCGAGCAGGTAGCGTGCCTGAAGCCGTTGGAACCACAGGGTTTCCGTCTTCAGCTGGCGCCGGGCCTCCCCCAGTACGGCCCGGTCGATCAGCAGCCAGGCCTTCCCGCCGTGCTCGGTGATCATGCGGTGGCCCAGCGCGGCACCGTAGCTCGACTCGTCGATGAACCGCTTTCCCGCCCGGTTGACCAGGATCCCGCCGAGCAGCGCGCTCGGCGGGTTGAGGAACCGCCACGCCGAGACGTTGCCCATCCGGTCAGCGACACCACCGACCTCGACCCCGAGCCGGATGCCGCTCCCGTCGTCCCCCAGCGTGCCGAGCGGCAGACCGCCCCGGAACGCCGGCGCGTGCTCCCGCATCATCGCGCGGTTGCCGATGAACCCGCCCGCCGCGAGCACCACACCGTGCCGTGCGAAAACCCGGTACGGCTGTCCGTACCGGCGCTCGAGAGCCTCGATCCGCCGGCCGAGCCGGCGACCCAGGGCGGGCGCGTACAGGCCGGGCTTCGTGGCGTACCCGTACAGCATCGCGTGCCGGCGCCGAACCCGGGCCGGTGCACCGGACAGGGTCAGGCACTCCACGCCGACCACCCGCCCGCCCTCGGTGACCAGCCGCGTCACACCGGTCTGGCCCCGCACCCGTGCACCCGCCCGCTCCGCCGCGCCCCGCAGTGCCGCGAACAGCACCCGGCCCGAGGTCCCCGGACCGTGCGCCCGGTGCCCACGCGGCGCCGGCTTCGCCAGATCCCGGAACGGCCAGGCGTTCTCGCTGCCCGAGTAGTAAAGGTAGAACTCGTTATTGGGATAGGAGGTCTTGTACGGGCACAGGCTCGCATCGAACGGCACGCCCTGCGCCGCCAGCCAGTCGATCATGCCGGCGCTCTCCGTGCAGAACCGCCGCAGTGTCGCCGCCGACACCACGTCGCCGACCTCCTGGCGCAGGTAGCCGACCATCGCCTCAGTCGTGTCCACCACCCCGGCCGCGGCCTGGATCGCCGTGCCACCGCCGGCATACACCACCCCGCCGGACACCGCGGTCGCGCCGCCGCCGGTGAACCGGTCGAGCACCAGCACATCCGCGCCGCGCCCGGCCGCCTCGATCGCCGCGCACGCGCCCGCCGAGCCGAAGCCGACCACGACCACGTCGGCCTGGTCATCCCAGGTGGCTGCCACGGTGCCCTCCTCGGTAGCGCTCGGCCCCACAAAACTATAACCTGTTCTAGTATGGATGCCAGGGAGGCACGATGACCAGCGCGGAACCAGAGTTCGACGTGGTCGTCGCCGGCAGCGGGGCGGCCGGCATGACCGCGGCGCTCACCGCGGCCCGCCACGGCCTGCGCGTCCTGCTGGTGGAGAAGGCGGCCACGTTCGGCGGCTCGACCGCCCGCTCCGGCGGCGGCGTCTGGGCGCCGAACAACGAGGTGCTGCGCGCCGCGGGCGTCCCGGACACGCCGGAGCAGGCCCGCGCCTACCTCGCGCACATCGTCGGCGACGCCGTCGACACCGAACGCCAGCGGGCCTTCCTGGACCACGCGCCCGAGGTGATCTCCTTCGTGCTGGCCAACACGCCACTGCGGTTCGGCTGGGTGCCGGACTACTCCGACTACTACCCGGAGGCACCCGGCGGGCAGCCACGAGGCCGCTCCATCGAGGCGCAACCCCTGGACGCCCGGGTGCTCGGCGCCGAGCGGGCCAACCTCAACCCGCCATACCTCAAGGCACCCACCGGAATGGCGGTCACCCAGGCCGACTACCGCTGGATGAACCTGATGGCCCGGCACCCCCGCGGCCTGCTGCGCACCGTCCGGGTCGCGAGTCGAAGGGCGATCTCCTTGCTGCGCCGGCGGGAGCTGCTCACGATGGGCCAGGCGCTGAGCGCGGGGCTCCGGGTGGGCCTGGCCGAGGCCGGCGTGCCGGTCTGGCTGAACACCCCGCTGCTGTCCCTGCACACCGCCGGCAACCGGGTGAGCTGGGTCGAGGTCTCCCGCGACGGCAAGCCGATCCTGGTGCGCGCCAAGCGCGGCGTGATCATCACCGCCGGCGGGTTCGAGCACAACGAGCGGATGCGCAAGGAATACCAGCGCGGTCCGATCGGTACCGAGTGGACGGTGGGTGCGCCGGAGAACACCGGGGACGGCATCGAGGCGGGCCTTCGGCTGGGTGCCGCGGTGGAGCTCATGGACGACGCCTGGTGGGGCCCGTCCATCGAACTGCCCCGGGGGCCGTACTTCTGCCTGGCCGAGCGCACGCTTCCCGGTTGCCTGCTGGTGAACCAGTCCGGACGGCGGTTCGTCAACGAGGCCGCGCCGTACGTGGACGCCGTGCACGCCATGTACGACAACCACACCGAGGCCGACCCGCACATCCCCGCCTGGCTGATCGCCGACCAGCGCTACCGCAACCGCTACGTGTTCGCCGGGCTCGGCCCCCGCCAGCCGTTCCCCGGCCGCTGGTACAAGCACGGCGCGGTGGTCAAGGCGCCGACGCTGGCCGAGCTGGCCGGCGCGATCAACGTCCCGGCCGCCAACCTGATGTCCACAGTAGACAAGTTCAATATGTTCGCCCGCAATGGAGTCGACGAGGACTTCCACCGCGGGGAGAGCGCCTACGACCGCTACTACGGCGATCCCCGCAACCGGCCCAACCCGTGCCTGGGCCCGGTGGACCGCGCGCCGTTCTACGCCATCCGGATCGTGCCGGGTGACCTCGGCACCAAGGGCGGCCTGCGCACCGACACCCGCGCCCGGGTGCTGCGCCCGGACGGCACCGTGATCGCCGGGCTCTACGCCGCCGGCAACGCGGCCGCGGCGGTGATGGGCCACACCTACGCCGGCCCCGGCGCGACCCTCGGCCCGGCCATGGTGTTCGGCTACCTGGCCGCCCTCGACCTGGGAGGAACCGCATGACGACCGGTGTACGCACGATCGACGTGGGCGCGCCGCCGACCCGGTTCGCCCGCGGCTGGCACTGCCTGGGTCTGGCCGACACCTACCGGGACGGCGAACCCCATGCGGTGGAGGCGTTCGGCACCAAGCTCGTCGTGTTCGCCACCGAGGACGGCACCCTCAACGTGCTCGACGCCTACTGCCGGCACATGGGCGGCGACCTCTCGCAGGGCACCGTCAAGGGCGACGCGATCGCCTGCCCATTCCACGACTGGCGCTGGAGCGGCTCCGGCAAATGCGCCGGAATCCCTTACGCCAAGCGCATTCCGCTGCGCGCCAGGACCCGGTCCTGGCTCACCCTGGAGCGCAACCAGCAGTTGTTCGTCTGGCACGACCCGCAGGGCAGCGAGCCCCCCAAGCACGTGGTGATCCCGGAGACCAAGGGCGCCTCGTCGGACGAGTGGAGCGACTGGACCTGGGACACCGTGCGGATCGACGGCTCCAACTGCCGCGAGATCATCGACAACATGGTCGACATGGCGCACTTCTACTACATCCACTTCGCCTTTCCGACCTTCTTCAAGAACGTCTTCGAGGGCCACATCGCCACCCAGTACCTCACCTCGCGGGCCCGTCCGGACATGAACGTCGGCTCCAGCTACAGCGTCGACGGCATGACACTGCGTTCCGAGGCCTCCTACTACGGTCCCTCCTACATGATCAACGACCTGTGGCAGGACTTCGGCGGCACCGTGATCGAGACCGTCCTGATCAACTGCCACTACCCGGTCAGCGCGGACTCCTTCGTGTTGCAGTGGGGTGTCAGCGTCAAGAAGCTCCCCGGCCTGCCGAAGGAGAAGGCGGACAAGGTGGCCGCCAAGCTGGCCAAGAGCTTCGGCGTGGGGTTCCTGCAGGACGTGGAGATCTGGCGGAACAAGACCCGCATCGACAACCCGCTGCTGTGCGAGGAGGACGGCCCGGTGTACCAGCTGCGCCGCTGGTACGAGCAGTTCTATGTGGACACCGAGGACGTCACCGAGGACATGACCAGCCGCTTCGAGTTCGAAGTGGACACTACCCGGGCGAACCAGGTGTGGGAGCGGGAGGTCGAGGAGAACCTGGCCCGCCGCAAGGCGACCGAGGAAGCCGGGGTGCCGTGATGCCGGCCTGGGCCAAGGCTCCGCGGACCGACCAGGCGGCCGGCACCCGCGCCGAGACCCACGAGTTCCTCACCGCGGGCCTGGTCCCCGTCGACTGCCACAGCTGCGCGAACCGCGTGCTGGTCAAGAAGACAAGCGCCGCCCACACCAGCGTGCAGTGGATCTCCAACCCGGTCACCAGCTGCCCCGAGTTCGCCGCCCGGGTCGCCGCCGGCGAGCTCACCGCCCGCATCGACACCTGCCCCAAGCTCCGCGCCAGCATCGAGCACGCCGTAGCCGAAGGCCTCGTCGAGGTCCCCGATGCCTGACCCGACCACCATGCCTCCCCGAACGCGTAACACGACTACGCCAAGCCGGGACATGCCTACGCAGACGCGGGACACGCCGGCCCGCCGCCAGGACCCCGGGCGTGTCCCGGCTTCAGGTAGCCGTGTCCCGCTTTCACGTAGGCGTGTCCCGCCTTCGGGTAGGCGTGTGACGTGCTCGCGTAGCTGGGGACGTTGCGATGGCTGACCCGGTCTCGTTCCGGCTCACGGTGGCCGAAGTGATCACAGAGACCTCCGAGGCCCGCACGCTCGTGTTCGAGCTGTCGGCCGAGCAGCGCGAGCACTTCGCCTACCGGCCCGGGCAGTTCCTCACCCTTCGGATTCCCAGTGAGCGCACGGGATCCGTGGCGCGCTGCTATTCCCTGTGCAGCTGCCCGCACACCGAATCGCAGCTCCGGGTGACCGTCAAGCGCACCCCGGACGGCTACGCCTCGAACTGGCTCTGCGACAACGTCAAGCCCGGCACCACGCTCGAAGCCCTCGCCCCGGCCGGCATCTTCACCCCGCGGTCCCTCGACGGCGACCTGCTGCTCCTCGCCGCCGGCAGCGGGATC
>NZ_DASYTH010000036.1:0-14348 GCF_036002505.1 Actinophytocola sp.
AGACCCCCGGCCGGGGGCGAGCCCCCGGACCCCCGGGAGCGCGGGGCCCGAGTTGTTGTATGGCGGTGTAGCTCAGTCGGTAGAGCAAGCGGCTCATAATCGCTGTGTCGCCGGTTCAAGTCCGGCCACCGCTACCCGTAGGTGAAGAAGGAGAGGCTCCGCCGTGGCTGCCACTGATGTGCGTCCCAAGATCACGATGGCGTGCGAGGAGTGCAAGCACCGCAACTACATCACCAAGAAGAACCGGCGCAACGACCCGGACCGCATGACGCTGAAGAAGTTCTGCCCGAACTGCGGCAAGCACACCTCGCACCGGGAAACCCGCTGAGCGCGCGGTACCGATGGCGTTAGCCGAGTCCTTCAAGGGCCGCACCTACCCGCCGACCTGGGTCTACGAGGTCAGCCGGGAGAAGATCAAGGAGTTCGCCGACGCGATCGGCGACCCCAACCCGATCTACCGCGACGCCGACGCGGCCCAGGCGGCGGGGCACAAGGACGTCATCGCACCGCCCACCTTCGTCACGATCATCAACCTGCGGGCCATCGACGTGATCATCCACGACCCGGAGCTCGGGCTCGACTACGGCCGCATGGTGCACGCCGACCAGAGGTTCAGCCACCAGCGGCCGGTGCGCGCCGGCGACCGGCTGACCGTCACCGCCTTCGTGGACGACGTCGCCACCCGGCTGGGCAACGACTTCCTCGGGATCCGTGCGGAGATCAACAGCGACGACGGCGAGCTGGTGTGTACCGCTCGCGCCTCGCTCGTGGTCCGGGTGCGGGGCACCTGATGAGCACCCCGGCCGACGCTCAGGTCGGCGACGAGCTGCCGCCGCTGCAGGTGCGGGTGACCCGAAACGACCTCATCCGCTACGCCGGCGCCGCGCTGGACTTCAACCCGATCCACTGGAACGAGCGGCGGGCCCGCGAGGTCGGTCTGCCCGACGTGATCGCGCACGGCATGCTGACCATGGCCCTCGGCGGCCGCCTGGTGACCGACTGGACCGGCGACCCCGGCGCCGTGGTGGAGTACGGCGTCCGCTTCACCCGCCCGGTCGTGGTTCCCGACGACGACGAAGGCGCGCTCGTCGAGCTGACCGGCAAGATCGGCGAACGCCGCGACGACGGCACCCTCCGGGTCGACATCACCGCCAAGTTCGACGGCCGCACCGTCCTCGGCAAGGCCACCGCCCTGGTCCGCTTCTAGTACAACCGCGAGTTCGACGCTCCAGCAACCGAGTTCGACACTCCAGCAAGTGAGTTGTGCACCCGGGCAACTGAGTTCGACGCTCCGGTCAGCGGGCCTCACGCAGCAGGTCACCCATCCGCGTGACGCCGACCGACAGGTCGTCGTCGCCCAAGGCGTAGGACAGCCGGAAGTAGCCGGGCGTGCCGAACGCCTCGCCCGGAACGACCGCCACCTCGGCGTGCTCCAGCACCAGGGCGGCCAGATCCACGCTGGTCTCCGCCCGGGTGCCGCGGATCTCCTTGCCCAGCAAGGGTTTCACCGAGGGGTAGACGTAGAAGGCGCCCTGCGGGGTGGGCACTTCGACGCCCGGGATGTCGCTGAGCAGCTTGACGATGGTGCGGCGGCGCCG
This sequence comes from Actinophytocola sp., assembly GCF_036002505.1. Classification (GTDB taxonomy): domain Bacteria; phylum Actinomycetota; class Actinomycetes; order Mycobacteriales; family Pseudonocardiaceae; genus DASYTH01. The sequence goes on from NZ_DASYTH010000036.1 coordinate 1,599, forward strand.
GTCGAACGCCTCGCGCATCTCGGCGACGGCGTCCAGCGGCCCGGACACCGCGGCCAGAGCCGCACGCTGGGACACGTTGGCCACGTTGGACGACAGGTGCGACTGCAGGTTCGCCGCCGCCTTGGTGACGTCCGCCGGGCTGATCATCCAGCCGACCCGCCAGCCGGTCATCGCGTACGTCTTGGCCACCCCGTTGACCACCACGCAGGTGTCGGCGAGTTCCGGCACCGCCACCGGCATCGACACCGCACGCACGCCGTCGTACACGAGGTGCTCGTAGATCTCGTCGGTGATCACCCAGATGCCGTGCTCGACCGCCCACCGGCCGATGGCCTCCACCAGGTGCGGCGGGTAGACCGCGCCGGTCGGATTGGACGGCGAGCAGAACAGCAGCGCCTTGGTCCGCGGCGTGCGGGCCGCCTCGAGCTGTTCGACGCCGGCCAGGTAGCCGCTCGACTCGTCGGTGACCACGGGGACCGCTACGCCGCCGGCCAGCGTGATCGCCTCCGGGTAGGTGGTCCAGTACGGGGCCGGCAGCAGCACCTCGTCGCCGGGGTCGAGCAGCGTCGCGAACGCCTGGTACACCGCCTGCTTGCCGCCGTTGGTGACCACGACCTGGCTCGCCTGCACGGCGTACCCGCTGTCCCGCAGCGTCTTCGCCGCGACCGCCGCGCGCAGCTCGGGCAGTCCGGCGGCCGGGGTGTACCGGTGGTTGCGCGGGTCGCGGGCGGCCTCGACCGCGGCGGCCACGATCGGCTCCGGGGTCGGGAAGTCGGGCTCGCCGGCGCCGAAGCCGATGACCGGCCGGCCGGCCGCCTTGAGCGCCTTCGCCTTCGCGTCCACCGCCAGGGTCGCCGACTCGCTGATGCCACCGATTCGCGCCGAGACACGCCTTGCTGCCATGGCCGATATCGTCGCAGACGACTCGGTTGGGGAGTTCTGCAGGTGTTGCCGTAGACTGCGGGACTTGGAACGTCTGAGGCCGCCCCGCAGTTGTATGTGGGGAGGTCCGCTGGCGTCCACCAAACGCGGCTCACAGCCCCCTCGCGGTGGCCGCGGAGGGGCGTAGCTCAACTGGCAGAGCAGCGGTCTCCAAAACCGCAGGTTGCAGGTTCAAGTCCTGTCGCCCCTGCACCAGACCTAGAGCGAGTGGAGGAACTGGCGTGGCCGAGGACCGGGAAACGGAGCGGGAGGACGGGCAGAAGCGCCCGTCACGTCCGGTCACCGCCGCGGCGCGGCGGGAGCGCCGGGCGGCGGCACGGCCCGCGGCCAGGAAGGACGCGGCCGAGGCGGAGCCGGGTACGGATACCGCCGCGAAGCCGAGCCCGAAGGGCAAGGGCCTCGACAAGCGCCGGGCGGCGCGCGCCGAGGCCGCGGCCAAGGCGCCGGACGCCAAGGGCCGGCCGACCCGGGCCCGGGACGACAGCCGGGCCACCCGGGTGGGCCTGTTCTCCCGGATGTTCCGCTTCCTCCGCGAGGTGGTCGCCGAGCTCCGCAAGGTCATCTGGCCGTCCCGCAAGCAGATGATCACCTACACCTCGGTGGTGCTGGTGTTCCTCGCGGTCATGGTGGCCCTGATCTATGGCATGGACATCGGTCTGCAGCGCGGCGTGCTGTGGCTGTTCGGCTGACGCCGTAACGAAGAAAGGAAGCGAGACCTATCGTGAGCTCCGACAACGGCACCGTGGGCAGCGAGGAGCTGACCAGCCTGCCCGGCGAGGTCGACGGCATCGACCTTGCTGACACGGCCGTGCCCGCGCCCGCGGAGGCCGAGGAGCCTGCCGAGTCGACGGAAAACGACGAGCCCGACCCGGCCGCGGAGATGCGCGAGGCGCTGAAGAAGGCCCCGGGCGAGTGGTACGTGGTGCACTCCTACGCCGGCTACGAGAACAAGGTCAAGGCCAACCTCGAGACCCGCATCCACTCGCTGGACATGGAGGACTACATCTTCCAGGTCGAGGTGCCCACCGAAGAGGTCACCGAGATCAAGAACGGGCAGCGCAAGCAGGTCCAGCGCAAGGTGCTCCCCGGCTACATCCTGGTCCGGATGGACCTCAACGACCCGTCCTGGTCGGCGGTGCGCAACACCCCCGGGGTGACCGGGTTCGTCGGCGCCACCTCGCGGCCGTCTCCGCTGTCCATCGACGACGTGCTGAAGTTCCTGCTGCCGCAGGACCAGCAGGCCAAGCCGGCCGCCGGGGGCAAGGCGGCCAGCGCCGCGACGAAGAGCACGACGGTCGAGGTGGACTTCGAGGTCGGCGAGTCGGTGACGGTCATGGACGGGCCGTTCGCCACGCTGCCCGCGACGATCAGCGAGGTCAACGCGGACGGGCAGAAGCTCAAGGTCCTGGTGTCGATCTTCGGCCGGGAGACCCCGGTCGAGCTGTCGTTCAGCCAGGTCTCCAAGATCTGACGGTCCATCGACCGACAGGCCACGCGTGCGCCGCCATTCGCGCGCGGGGAAAGCAAGCGAGCACAGGAAACGGAAATGCCACCCAGGAAGAAGAAGCTCGCAGCGATCATCAAGCTGCAGATCACGGCCGGCATGGCCAACCCGGCGCCCCCGGTGGGCCCGGCGCTCGGTCAGCACGGCGTGAACATCATGGAGTTCTGCAAGGCCTACAACGCCGCGACCGAGTCGCAGCGGGGCACCGTGGTGCCGGTCGAGATCTCCGTGTACGAGGACCGGTCGTTCGACTTCAAGCTCAAGACCCCGCCCGCGGCGAAGCTGCTGCTCAAGGCCGCCGGGGTGGACAAGGGCAGCGGCGAGCCGCACCGCAACAAGGTCGGCAAGGTGACCTGGGCCCAGGTCCGCGAGATCGCCGAGCAGAAGAAGGCCGACCTCAACGCCAACGACGTCGACCAGGCCGCCAAGATCATCGCCGGCACCGCCCGCTCAATGGGCATCACGGTCTCTGATTGACCGTGGGTGCCCGCGCGGACCGGCGGTGTCTGGACTGACGAGCAGCGCAGCCGAGCGAGCGCCAGCGAGTGAGGCGAGCAGCGCAGGAGGGAAGACACCGCGTCAAGGTCCGCGCACCCGAGCGGAGCGAGGCAATCAAACACAGTGGGAGGGCCAGGCGCTGGCTCGTCACCACAACTGATCCAAGGAGTGAAGGACAGCAATGGCAAAGCGCAGCAAGGCATATCGCGCGGCCGCGGAGCTGGTGGACAAGACGAAGCTGTACTCCCCGCTGGAGGCCGCCCGGCTCGCCAAGGAGACCAACAAGGTCAAGCTGGACGCCACCGTCGAGGTCGCCATCCGGCTGGGCGTCGACCCGCGCAAGGCCGACCAGATGGTGCGCGGCACCGTGAACCTGCCGCACGGCACCGGGAAGACCGCCCGCGTGGTGGTGTTCGCCACCGGTGACAAGGCGCTCGAGGCCGAGATGGCCGGCGCCGACGTGGTCGGTGTCGAGGAGCTGATCGAGCGGGTCCAGGGCGGCTGGACCGACTTCGACGCCGCCGTCGCCACACCCGACCAGATGGCCAAGGTCGGCCGGATCGCCCGCATCCTCGGCCCGCGCGGCCTGATGCCGAACCCGAAGACCGGCACGGTCACCATGGACGTGGCCAAGGCCGTGCAGGACATCAAGGGCGGCAAGATCAACTTCAAGGTGGACAAGCAGGCCAACCTCCACCTGGTGATCGGCAAGTCCTCGTTCGAGCCGGAGAAGCTCATCGAGAACTACGCCGCCGCGCTGGACGAGGTGATCAGGGCCAAGCCGTCCGCCGCCAAGGGCCGGTACCTCAAGAAGGTCACCTTCAGCACGACCATGGGCCCGGGCATCCCGGTCGACCCGGCGCGCACCCGGAACCTGCTCACCGAGGAAGCCGTTTCCTAGAGCCAACTGCGATGAATGCCTCATTCAGTGCGGCTGACGCACTGAATGAGGCATTCATCGCAGCTACGTTGCTTCCCAGGCCAGGGCCGCCGCGCCCACCAGCGGGCCGTCCTGGGCGAACCGGGCCAGCATCAGCTCCGGCGGAAACGGCACCGCCCGCCGCAGCACCCGGTCCAGAGCCGGGAGGATGACGCCCGCCGAGCCCACCAGCCCACCGCCGACGGTGATCCGCTCCGGATCGAGCAGGATCGCCGTATTGGCCACGTGGACGGCCAGTTCGTCCAGCGTCTCGTCGACGAACGTCCGGGCCGCGGAGTCGCGCGTGGCCAGCTCGAACACCGAACCGGCGTCCCCGGTTCCGCCGAACTCCCGGCCCCGCAGGCCGATCGCACCGCCACCGGCGATCTGCTCGAGCGGGGCGCGGCCGTCGTGCGGGCCGGCCGCACTGGCCGCGGACACGAGGTTGTAGCCGATCTCGCCAGCCGCGCCGTGGGCGCCGGTCAGCACCCGATCGTCAACCAGGATGCCGACCGCGATGCCGGTGCCGAGGTTCAGGTGGAAGCCGGAATGCACGCCGCGCAGGTTGCCCCAGCGGGCCTCGGCCAGGGTGGCGGCCTTGACGTCGGTGGCGCACACCGTCGGCACCCCCAGGGCCGACGAGAAGCGCTTCCCGAGGTGCAGTTCCGTCCAGCCGGGAACGTTGGGCGCCAGCAGGATCCGGTCGTCGAGCACGATGCCCGGGCTGGCCACGCCGACCGCGCGCGGGGGAGTCGGCAGCCCGGCGATCACCTCGGCCGCGGTGGCCAGCGCCCGGTCGACGGCCTGATCGGCGCCGCGCGAGGCGTGCATCGGCAGCCGCACGTTGGCCAGCAGCGCGCCCGCGCGGTCGGCGGCGGCCACGGTTGCCTTGGTGCCGCCGAAGTCGACGGCCACCACGTACTCACTCAAAGCCATCACCTCGTAGGCTCGGTGATGGTGACCCTGTGCCTGATGGTTCGCTCGCAAGCTCACTCACCGCGTGGCACCCCGCCGCGCCAGCGAGTCGACCGCGACGGCGACGGCGAGCACGCCGCCGGTGACCATGAGGCGCACCGAGGAGTCGACGCTGAGCAGGTCCATGCCGTTGCGGATGGACTGGATCACCAGGATGCCGAGCAGCGCCGCGTAGGCCCGGCCGCGGCCGCCGAACAGGCTGGTGCCGCCGATCACCGCGGCGGCGATGGCCATCAGCAGGATGTCGCTGCCGCCGGAGCTCTGGTTGACCGCGGCGAGCCGGGACGCGGCCAGGATGCCGCCGAACCCGGCGAGCGCCGAGGCCGTGATGAACGCCAGCACGCGCACCGCGGTCACGTTGATCCCGGCCCGGCGCGCCGCCTCCGCGTTGCCGCCCACGGCGTACATCCGGCGGCCGAACACCGTGCGGCGCAGCACCAGGTCGAGCAGCACCACCAGCCCACCGAAGATCACCAGGGTGAGCGGCACCCCGCGGTCGGTGTTGAGCACCGCGACGGCCGCACCCAGCAGCAGGAGCAGCGCGGCGGAGCGGGCCAGCACCCACGGCAGCGCCGGCGTGCGCAGTCCCGCCGCGGCCCGGCGCGCCCGGGTGATCAGCGCGGCCGCCAGGTGCGCGGCGGCGATGCCGGCCACGATGAGCCAGCCCAGCCAGGCCCGCAGCCAGGTGCCGCTGAGCGTGGCGATGCCGTGGTCGAACGGCAGGTTGATCGTGCCGCCCCGGCCCAGCAGGAACAGCATCAGCCCGAGCCAGCCGATCAGCCCGGCCAGCGTCACCACGAACGACGGCATGCCGAGCTGGGTGAACATGATCCCGTGCAGCACGCCGATCAGCGCGGCGACTCCGAGTGCGGCCAGCACCGCGAGCACCGGCGGCCAGTGCTGCCGCACGTACAGGATCGTCATGACGACCGCGCACAGGCCGCTGACCGAGCCGGCCGACAGGTCGATCTCGCCGAGCAGCAGCACCATGATGATGCCCAGCGCGATCGTGCCGGTGGCGGCCATCTGCAGCGCCAGGTTGGTGAGGTTCTCCGCGGACAGGAACCGGTCGTTCAGCCCGTTGAAGATCACCGCGATGATCACCAGCCCGACCGCGACCGGCGCCGCGCCGAGGTCCCCGCGGCGCAGCCGGTCCCGTGCCGCGACAACGATCCCGCGCATCAGGCGGCTCCGGTGATCGCGGCCACGATCTGCTCCTGGCTGGCCGAGGCGGTGGCGAAGTCGGCGACGTTGCGGCCCAGCCGCAGGACCACCACCCGGTCGCTGACCGCGCGCACGTCGGCGAGGTTGTGCGAGATCAGCAGCACGGCCAGGCCGCGGTCGCGCAGCCGCCCGATCAGCTCGAGCACCTGCGCGGTCTGCTCCACCCCCAGCGCCGCGGTCGGCTCGTCCAGGATCACCATCCGCGGCTCGCCGAGCAGCGCCCGGGCGATCGCCACCGACTGCCGCTGGCCGCCGGAGAGCAGCGCGACCGGGGTGCGCACGTCCGGGATCTTGACCTCCAGCGAGGCCAGCAGGTCCCGGGCGGAGCGCTCCATGGCCACCTCGCCGAGCACCGAGAAGCGCCGGGTTTCCGTACCCAGGAACAGATTCGCCACCACGTCGAGGTTCTCGCAGAGCGCGAGGTCCTGGAACACCGTGGTGATGCCGAGCGCCTGCGCGTCGTGTGGCCGGTGGATGCGCACCGGCTCGCCGGCGAAGGAGATCATGCCTTCGTCGGCGGTCACCGCGCCGGAGATCACTTTGACCAAAGTGGACTTTCCGGCGCCGTTGTCGCCGACCAGCGCCACCACCTCGCCCGCGGCCACGTCGAGGTCCACGCCGGTCAGCGCGCGCACCGCGCCGTAGGTCTTGGTGACGCCCCGGGCGCGAAGCACCACCTGCTGCTCGGTCGTGATCACTGCAGCCCGGCCGCCTTGCAGGCCGCGGCCACCTCGGCGGTGCAAATCTGCGCGACGGTGTAGAAGCCGTCCTTCACGATCGTGTCCTTGATCTTGTCCTTGCTCACCGCGATCGGGTCGAGCAGGAACGACGGGATCTTGGCGGTGCCGTTGTCCACACTGGTCGGTGCGGACGGCTTCTCGCCCTTGGCCAGCGCCACCGCCAGCTCGGCCGACTTCTCCGCCTGCGCCCGGATGTTGAGGTAGATCGTCATGGTCTGCTCGCCGGTGATGATCCGCTGCACGGCGGCGAGCTCGGCGTCCTGGCCGGTGATCGGCGGCAGCGTGGCGTACCCGGCGCGCTTCATGGCCGCGATGGCGCCGCCGGCCATGCCGTCGTTGGCCGAGTACACGCCGACGATCTGGTCCCGGCCGAGCGCGGTGATCGCCTGCTCCATCTGGGTCTGCGCCTGGTCCGGGCTCCAGTCCGGGGTGTCGAACTCGCGGCCGATCTTGACCTTGCCGTCCAGCGCCTGGTGCGCGCCCTTCTTGTAGTCGCCGGCGCTCGGGTCGGTGGGCGAGCCGTTGATCACCACGATCTGGCCCTTGTCCGTGCTGCCGCGCTTGCTCAGCTCGCCGAGCAGCGCCTCGCCCTGCGCCTCGCCGACCTTCACGTTGTCGAAGGACACGTAGTACTCGTAGCCGATGCCGGAGATCAGCCGGTCGTAGGCGATCACCGGCAGGTTCTTCTGCTTGGCCTGGTTCACCAGCGGGGCGACCGCGGCGGCGTCCACCGCGTCCAGCACCAGCACGTTGGCGCCCTGGGTGAGCGCGGACTCGACCTGGTTCTGCTGCTTGGCCGCGTCCTGGTCGGCGTTGGAGTAGAGGACCTTGCAGTCGGCGCACAGCTCCTTGACCTTCTTCTCGAAGATCGGCCGGTCGAACGCCTCGTAGCGGGTCGTCTTGGACTCCGGCAGGAACAGCGCGATCGTCTTGCCACCACCGGAGTTCGAGCCCGAGCCGGAATCGCCGCCGGTGGAACCGCAGCCGGCCGACAGGAGAAGAACCGCGGCCGCCACGGCCGTCAACCGTCCTCGACACATACGAGTCACCCTCTGGCTGGTTGAGTGTTAGTAAGAAAGGTAGTTTACTATCAGCGTCCAGAGGGGACGCAAGGGTTCCGGGGTACCCTCTGCCGGTTGGTTTTCAGGAGGCGCCGGATGAGGGGGCTGGTGGGCAACCCGCAACTGTTGCGGACGATGAACGAGCGGTTGCTGCTCGATCATCTGCTGGCGGGCGGCCCGGCCTCGCGCGGCGACCTGGCCAAGGCCACGGGCCTCTCCAAGCCGACCGTGTCCGCGGCGCTGGCCGGCCTGGAAGCCGCCGGGCTGGTGCACCTGGTCGGCTCGCTCGGCGGGCGGCCCGGCCCGACCACCGCGATCTACGACCTGAACACCGCCGCCGGGCACGTGGCCGGCATCGACATCGGCCGCGACTGGATCCGGCTGGCCATCGCCGACCTGCGCGGCGCCTTCATCGCCCGGCGCGACGTGCGCAACGGCGCCCGGTCCGCGGCCGACCTGGTCCGCCGCGTGCGCCAGCTCGCCGACGCGGTGGCCGACGAGGCCGGGGTTCCGTGGACCTCGGTCAGCCACGCGGTGATCGGCAGCCCCGGTGTGCTCAACCCGTCGACCGGTCGGCTGGACTTCGCGCCGAACCTGCCCGGCTGGGGCCGCCCCGGCCTGGTCGACAAGCTCCGCGCCACGCTCGAGGTCGACTTCGCCATCGAGAACGACATCAACCTCGCCGCCGTCGGCGAGCTCGCCTTCGGCGCCGGCCGCGGCCACTCCGACTTCGTCCTGGTCTCCGTCGGCACCGGCGTCGGCATGGGCATCGTGATCAACGGCAGCCTCTACGTCGGTGCCCGCGGCGCCGCCGGCGAGGTCGCCTACGTGCCGGCCGCCGACCCCGGCATCCCCTCGCCCGAAGCCCGCCAGCGCGGCATGACCGAGGCGGCCACCTCCGCCGGCGGGATCGCCCGTGCCGCCCGCGCCGCCGGACTTTCCTTCGCCTCAGCCAAAGAAGTGTTCGCCGCCGCCGCCTCCGGCGACCACCGCGCCCTCGCCGTGGTCGAAGCCGAAGGCCGCCGCCTCGGCGCCCTCGTCGTCGCCGTCGCCGCGATCCTCGACCCCGACATCGTCGTCCTCGCCGGCGGAGTCGGCCGCAACCTCGCCATGCTCGGCGACGCCATCTCCCGCCGCATCGAGGAGCTCGGCCCGCTCCGCCCGTCCATCGTGGCCAGCACCCTCGGCGACGGCGGCGTGCTTCAGGGCGCCGTCGCCCGCGCCCTCGACGTGGCCCGCGAACGCCTGTTCAGCAACTCTCGCTCCGCCAATCGCTGATGATCCACTGGCCCTGGTAGGGGGTCTTGGTCACGGTGAACGTGCCAAGCCGCAGGTCGTCCGGGAGGTTGTCGATCCTGAACTCGAGCCGGCAGGAGCTGATCACGACTTCGGTTGCCGAGTTCGGCAGGTTGCGCACGTCGTCGGGGAAGCGCGGCTCGGCGTAGGCGTTGCGCCAGCTCACGCCGATGCGCTCGTGCAGCGCCTTGACGGCATCGTCGCAACTGCCCGCGTTGAAGTGCTTGACGAACAGCGCTCTGGCCTCGTCGGTGAACTGTCCACACCCGACTTCCGGGTTGCCGTCGGCGATCCGTTCGTAGACCATCCGCACCGACTGGTCCGGGCTGGTCTTCAGCAAGGTGCGGTCGGTGAAGGTGTGCCCGCCGGTCTGCGACGCCGGCAGGTTCTCGTCCTTGCTCCCGAAGAAGTGCTGGTAGGCGAAGTACAGCGCGAGCACGACGATCAGCACCGTGGTCAGCTTGCGGACCAGACGGCTGCCCAGGATCCGCTTCCAGGGTGGTTTCTTCGCTGCCGGCGGCAGCAGCGGCAGGTCACCCTGCTGCCGCATCAGCTCCTGAAACTGTTGGAACTGCTGGAACTGGCGCACCTGCTCTGGATCGATCGGCTCCGGTGCGGGCGCGCGCGGGTGCGGCACCGGCTCGCTCGGCGGCCGCACGGCGGGTGGAGCACTATGCCTGTCTTCCTCCGACACGGCCTCCATCATGCAGGGTGATTTGGAGTGCCGATACCCGGTCACGTAACCTGTTGCTGGTTCTACCGAAGACCGCAGGTCCCTCCTTGTGAGGCGAAGGTCCCGTCAGCGTGCGGGCGGCCCGCGCAGGAGGACGCGGAACGTTCGAGCACTCGAGCACTCGTGTGCTTGTCCACGCCCCGTGCTGCTGCGCCGGGGCGTTCGTCGTCTCCGGGGTCTGGCCGGCGGTCCCGACCATTGGAGAGGAGGCGACGCACATGGCGAAGCCGGACAAGGTGACTGCGGTCGCCGAGATCGCGGACAAGTTCCGCTCCAGCTCGGCTGCGGTGATCACCGAGTACAGCGGCCTCACCGTGTCCCAGATCACCACGCTACGTCGCTCTCTCGGCGCTGGCGCGACCTACCGCGTTGCGAAGAACACCCTGGTCAAGCGTGCCGCGGCGGATGCCGGGGTGCAGGGTCTCGAGGAGCTCTTCGTCGGGCCCACCGCGATCGCCTTCGTCACGGGCGAGCCGGTGGACGCCGCGAAGGCGATTCGGGACTTCGCCAAGGACAACAAGGGTCTGGTCATCAAGGGCGGCTACATGGACGGCCGCCCGCTCTCCGTGGACGAGGTCACCCAGATCGCCGACCTCGACTCGCGTGAGGTGCTGCTCGCAAAGCTTGCGGGCGCGATGAAGGGCAACCTCGCGAAGGCGGCCGGCCTGTTCGCCGCGCCCGCGTCGCAGGTGGCCCGCCTGGCCGCCGCGCTGCAGGAGAAGATGTCCGCCGCGGAGGCACCCGCCGCCGCGGCGGCCGAGGCTCCCGCCGAGAGCTAGAAAATCATTACATCAGAAAGGAAACCGCCATCATGGCGAAGCTCAGCACCGAGGAGCTGCTCGACGTATTCGCGGACATGACGCTGCTCGAGCTCTCGGCGTTCGTGAAGGCGTTCGAGGACAAGTTCGAGGTCACCGCCGCCGCCCCGGTCGCGGTCGCCGCCGCTGCCGGCCCCGCCGCCGTCGCCGAGGCCCCCGAGGAGAAGGACGAGTTCGACGTCGTCCTCGAGGCCGCCGGCGAGAAGAAGATCCAGGTCATCAAGGTCGTCCGGGAGGTCGTCTCCGGGCTCGGCCTCAAGGAGGCCAAGGAGCTCGTCGAGGCCGCCCCCAAGGCGGTCCTCGAGAAGGTCAACAAGGAGCAGGCCGACGCCGCCAAGGAGAAGCTGGAATCGGCCGGCGCCTCCGTCTCGCTCAAGTGACACGTGCGATGAATGCCTCATTCAGTGCGGCAGCCGCACTGAATGAGGCATTCATCGCGGCCTGTGGACAACCAGTTGGCCACATCCCGGCCTCGTGTCGCACGATCAGTCCGTGGATAGAGGCCCCCTCGCTGACCTGCAGCGGTTGCGTGACCACAGCCGTCACGGTGTCATTGCGGTCGGTACCCTGGCGAAACTTGGCGTGACGCCGAGCACGGCATATCGGAGATGTGTGCCGAACGGTCCGTGGCAACGGCCACTGCCGGGCATCGTCGTCCTACACAACGCTCAACCCACCCGCCGGCAACTCATCGAGGCGGCTCTCCTGTATGCAGGGACAGGAGCTGTGGTGACCGGGCTTGAAGCCTGCCGGCAGCACGGGCTCGTCCGGCTTCCGGACGAAGCGTCTGTGCACCTGCTCCTGCCGGCCGACCGGAAGGTCATCAGCAGCGCCTATGTGACCATCGAGCGCACGACCAGGTTGCCGGAACCCGTGATCCGGGATGGTCTCCCGTTGGCACCTCTGGTGCGGTCGGTGCTCGATGCATGCCGGCGGCTGCGAGCCTTCGATACGGTCGGCGCACTCATCACGGAGGCGGTTCAGCGCCGACGGATACATCCCGAGCGCTTGGCGCACGAACTCAGCATGGGGAGCCGGCGCGGCACTTCAGTACCACGTGAGGTACTCCGGGACATCGTCGGCGGGGCTCGGTCCGTTGCCGAGCTCGACGCGATGCGCGTCTGGAAGCGCACCGGACTTCCGCCGTTGACGTGGAACTGCGAACTGTTCGACGCGGAAGGAAGGTTCATAGCCTGCCCGGACGGCTGGTGCGGTGAAGTCGGTCTTGCCTGGGAGATCGACTCCTACGAGTTCCACTTCGGCCGGACCGACTATGCGCGGACGTTGGCCAGGAACACCACGTACGCGGCGAACGGGATCACGGTCGTGCGAACGCTGCCCAATCGGCTCCGGAACGAGCCGGATGCCGTCGTCGCCGAGCTGCTGGCCGCGCATCGGAGCGCCGCCGTGCGACCTCGGCCGCAGGTCATGACCAGGCGGCTCAACGTGCGATGAATGCCCCATTCAGTGCGGCAGGTGCATCGAATGAGTCATTCATCGCCCTTCCAGCCGTTCGGGTAAGCCGCACCCCGGGTGGCCGCACGCTTGGTGACTGGGTACCTTGCTGAACCTAACTGGCGAGTAACCTACGCGCCTCGTGGTCGTTGCACGTAGGTAAGCGGGACAGCAGGAGGTTCGATGGGCGCCGAGGTGGTCGTCGAGGGCCTGACGAAGTCCTTCGGCAGGCAGGCTATCTGGCGCGACGTCACGCTCACGTTGCCGCCGGGTGAGATCAGCGTGATGCTCGGCCCGTCCGGCACCGGCAAGTCCGTGTTCCTCAAGTCCATGATCGGCCTGCTCAAGCCCGACCGCGGCAAGTGCGTGATCAACGGCGTCGACATCGTCACGTGCTCGGAGCACAAGCTCTACGAGACGCGGAAGTTGTTCGGGGTGCTGTTCCAGGATGGTGCGTTGTTCGGGTCGATGAACCTGTATGACAACGTGGCGTTTCCGTTGCGGGAGCACACGAAGAGGTCCGAGGCGGAGATCCGGCGGATCGTGTTCGAGAAGCTGGAGATGACCGGTCTGCAGGGCGCGGAG
>NZ_DASYTH010000037.1:0-3683 GCF_036002505.1 Actinophytocola sp.
TCAGCCGGCCGGGGTCGGCGGTCATCGAGACCCGGTACGGGTTGAACCAGGCGTGCAGGTCGAGGTTGCGCCGGTGCGCCTCGGCGACCGCGAAGCCGAGCGGGTCGTAGCCGGGGTCCTGGCCCTGGGTTCCGGTCAGCCACTCCGACCACGGCTCGAGCGGCGACGGCCAGAACGCGTCCGCGGTGGGCCGCACCTGGAGGATGACCGTGTTGAACCGGTGCGCCACCGCCTCGTCCAGCCAGCGCACCAGCTCCGCCTGCTGCTCGGCCGCCGGCAGCCCCGGGCGGGACGGCCAGTCGATGTTCGTCACGCTGGCGATCCACTCGGCGCGCAGTTGCCGCTTGGGCGTCGCGGGATTGGGCGGGTCGCAGGACGGCGTGCTCGCAGCCGCCGACACCGGAACGCTCAGCAATGTCGCGGTCAGCGCGAGAATCACGGCCAGTTTCATGCGCGACAGTGTGCCTCGTTCACGACTTACTTGTATAGACAGTGAACGACTAACCGATTCAGGAAGCCCAGGGAAGTCGGCCGGGCGGCGCGGATTCGAGCCAGGAGAGGAACCCGGTGAGCGCGTCCGTCCCCATGGCGAGCTCGACCTCGGCGTCGGTGCCCGCGCGGCGGTTGCGGAACCGGACCACCCGGGCACCGGCCGGCATGCTGTAGGCCTCCGGCCCCTCCGGCTCCCGACGGTCGACGATCTCCAAGCCGTTGCGCCGGATCACCCGGTCCGGGCCGGAGCGCAGGCTGAGCACGCGGAACCAGACGAACTCGTCGCCGACGTAGCGGCCGACGCCCAGATGCCAGCCCTTGCCGGACTTGTCGAGCCGGATGCGCAGCGCGACGTGCACACCACCGGAACGGAGCAGCCGCAGGCGGCGGAACACCAGACACGCCATGATGACCGCGACCAGGCCCAGGAGCGCTCCGACCACCACGCTGATGTCCACGGCCGCTCCCACCCGCTCCGCCGTCCGTCAGGCCTGTGGCCCGGCGGCGCGGAGCCGCACGATGAGTCTCGCCGGAACGAGACAACGGACGGCCATGTCGCTCAACACGAACTCCCTAAACGCCTGAGGTACCCAGGCAGTCTAAGAGACCTCTTGCACCCACTTCAGCCCCAACGTTCCCCCGATGCGGTGAATGTCACACGCGGTGCGGTAAAACGCACGGAACGCCGTTCTCGTGATTAGCCCGGCTGAACCCTCGCGCGTCAGGCGCCCAGCCGGCCCGACTTGATCGCGGCCAGGAACGGCCCGAAGGTGATCTTGAGGACCGGCCCGGTGGGATTCTTACTGTCCCGGACCCTAGTGCGTGTCCCACCCACGGATAACTCGACGCACGTGTTCGCGGCCGCGCTTCGGCTGCTCTTGCGCCAGGTCTGATCAGTGCTCATGGCCTGCTATCGCTTCCCTCGCTGCCCGAATGATCTGCCTGGACCGTCGTGGTGACGGAGCGGCAGCGGCGACGTCCTCCCACACAGCAGAGAGCGTTGCCACGCCGTCTCCATTCTCCACCGTTTCACCACCAGCGATGTATTCCAGGTACGCCAGCCCTGGCTCATCCGGGTCGGCGAAGTCGAGCAGCACCAGTGCTCCGGTCAGCGGGCCGTACGCACCAAGGCTGAACGGGAGTACCTGGATCGTCACATTCGGCCGAGATCCAGCGGCAAGCAGGTGGTCTAGCTGGGCAACCATGACATCCGGCCCGCCGATCATGCGCCGCAACGCGGCCTCATCGATCAACGCGTGCAGCGCGAGCGGTGGGTCCTCGCGATCGAGCAGCTCCTGACGCTCCCGCCGTTCCGCGGCGGAGCCGTTCTCGTCACCGCCCGCCGGGTTCAGCCGGTGACTTCCGCGCCAGATCTCGGCCGCATAAGCCGGGGTTTGCAGGAAGCCCGGGATGATCACGTTGTCCAGAGTCCGTACGCGCTCGGCGTCCGCTTCGTCACGGCGGAAGGTGCGGTACTGCTCCACCATGTTGGCCCCGTGCTCCAGTCGGGCCATGCTGGCCTTGGCGGCCGCCCGAAGCCCCTCGGCTTCTGCGCGCTCACCGGGCGTTGCCTGGTAGATCTCCAGCAGAGCACGGATCAGCAGGAAGCCCGGCACCGTGTAGCCGCCTTCCATCCTGGTGATGGTGGTCCGGGCGACCTGGAGCTCTTCGCCGAGCATCTCCGGAGTCCATCGCTTGTCGCAGCGCTCACGCCGCATCTGCATGAAGCGTCCAAAAAGGATCTTCCGGCGAGTCTGCTCTGGCCTCGGAGACATGCCCAAACATTATTGAAGCAGCGCGTGACCGAACATCACCCGATCGGTTAAATGCCGATGCACAGTGCATCAGCTAATGTGCGGACAATTGGGTGCAAAGGTCTGGAGTGGAGCATGGAAGACGTGACGTTCGGCTCGTGGGTGGCGATCCACGACGGCTGCCCGATCAGGTACGAGCTCTACGGCAGCGGCGGGACACGAGTGCTGTGCGGGAAGCCGCCGGCGTTCGAGTTCGAGATCGACTCCGAGGCGCTGCGTGAGTTGCTCCGGGTTGGCGACGAGGCGCTCCGTGAGATGGATGCGCTGCACGCCCAGGAACAAGCCGACCATGACCCTTGCGGATTCAAGGGCTGACACGCCGCGAGGGGTTCCCGGCAGCTGGCCGCGAGCCGAGCAGACTTGGCGGATGAGCCCCGTGAGTCGTAGGCGGAAAACCAAGAAGAGCAACAAAATCGCTCGGCAACGGGTCCTGACCGGCCCGTTCGCCGACACCGAGCCCTGTGACTGCCCGGCCTGCTCCGGTGAGGGCGTCGACGTGCCGGAGTTGGTCGACCAGATGCTGGGCGGCTTCGGTGAAGCGGAGCCCACTGACCCGATGGAGACTGAGTTGGCCGCGGCCGCGTTGGTGGCCATGTTCGAGGTGGCCGGGGGCGAGGACGCGCTGATCGGTGGGCTCATCCCCGAGTTCGAGGCCAAGGCGACCACACCGGCGCTCACCCTGCTGCTGGCCATCGCGTCGGTCGCGGGCGACCGGGTGGGCAAGGCCGCCGCGGCGGCCGCGGACCGGCTCATCGACGCCGCCGTCCCGATGCCGGGTTGGGTCGCCGAGTTGCGCGAACCCGTCACGGCCGGCGAGTGCTGGCACCTCACCGACACCGAGGGCGCCGCGTCCATCCTTGCCTGCTCATTTCATCGAAACGAGCACGGACACACGGCCGTGGTCATGGTCGACCACACCCATTGCGGCGCGGCCTCCGACATCGCGCTCACCGACCTGGATCAACTGCCGCTGCTCCTGGAGCAGGCACAGGCTTCCGGCGCAACGCGCGGTGTCGAGGTCACCGGGGAGAGCGTGGACCTGGCCGAGTTCCGCTGGCTGGTCGAGGACGCCCTGGACGCGCGGGCCGTGCATGACGACCAGGACGCGCGGACGGGGTTGGCCGATCCGCTCTTCGCCGAGTCCGAGCTGCCGAACTACCGCACGCTGGCCGTGCTGTTGCGGTCCCGGATAGGCGCGCTTCCCCACTCCGGCAAGCCGAAGGCACCGCACCGCGACACGCTCTTCGCCACGCCGAGCCCGGTGCCACGGCTGCTGAGCGCCGCGAACCGCAAGCTGCCGGCGAAGCCGAAGGGGCGCAAGGGTTCCGCGCCGGTGTACCAGATCAAGGTTTCCCTGCGCGGCACGAAACCGCCGGT
>NZ_DASYTH010000038.1:0-11951 GCF_036002505.1 Actinophytocola sp.
GGCACGTTGGCGTGCTTGGCGGCGTTGACCATGGCCTCGCGGGCGGCCTGGACGAGGGCGCCCAGCGGCTCGTCGAGCTCCACGTCGCCGACGACCACCTGGTCGATCTTGACCGCGAACGTGTCCTCGACCGTGCCGGCCTCGCCGACCACCTCGATCTCGTCGGTGATCGAGTCCAGCTCGGCCCGCACCCCGGCGCGGAACAACCCGTGGTCGTCGACGAGGAAAACCCGGACGGGTCGCTTCGCCGTCGTCGCTTCTGCTTCCGTCACGCCATCCACCTCGCAAGCTCGCTCACGTGCTCACCTTCGCTCGGGGCATTTCCAGCTGCACCTCGGTGCCCTCACCCGGCGAGGTGCGCAGGCGCACCTCGCCGCCGTTGCGCTCCATCCTGCCCCTGATCGAGTCGGCCAGGCCATGGCGGTCCGCGGAGACCGCATCCGGGTCGAAGCCCTTGCCGCGGTCGCGGACGAACACGTGGACCCGATCCCGCTCGACCTCGGCGTAGACGCTGAACTCCGGCACGTTGGCGTGCTTGGCGGCGTTGACCATGGCCTCGCGGGCGGCCTGGACGAGGGCGCCCAGCGGCTCGTCGAGCTCCACGTCGCCGACGACCACCTGGTCGATCTTGACCGCGAACGTGTCCTCGACCGTGCCGGCGGCCTGGGCGATCGCGTCGGACAGGACCACCGCCTCGCCCGCGACGCCCAGTTTCGGGCTGGGGTAGAGCCATTCCCGCAGCTGGCGCTCCTGGCCGCGGGCGAGCCGGAGCACCTCGCGCGGGGTGTCGGTGTGCTTCTGGATCAACGCCAGGGTCTGCAGCACGGAGTCGTGCAGGTGGGCGGCGATCTCGGCGCGCTCCTCGGTACGGATGCGGGCGGTGCGCTCCTCGCCCAGATCCCGCACCAGCCGCAGCCAGAACGGCACGGTCAGCACCGCCACCCCGGCCAGCGTCGCCAGCACCGCGAGCAGGGCGAACTGCATCTGGCTCAGCGCGACGCTGCGCCACAGGAACAGGGCGATCCCGGCGATCACCAGGCCGGCGCCGCTGAGCACCCGGACCAGCGCGGACGTGCCGCCGCTGCCGAGCACCGCGCCGAGCATGCCGGTGCGCGCCCCGTCCCGGAGCCGCCGGCGCTGCGACTCGTCAGCCTCCCGCCAGACCAGCACGGCGCCGACCAGGGCCACCCCGAGCCCGCCGACCAGCCATCCGTTGACCTCGGTGGACAGCGTGCCCACCGCGATCGCCAGGCCGATACCCAGCGCCACCAGGCCGAACGCCTGCTGGCGTTCCTTGGCCGAGCTCGGCCGGGCCGGCGCCTCCCGGGCCTCCTGCCGCACGAACACCCAGAACAGGCCGTACGCCAGCACGCCGGCGCCGTTCAGGGCGGCCAGCACGGCGAACGCGATCCGCACCCAGAGCACCTGGATGCCGAGATGGTCGGCCAGACCGCCGGCCACGCCCGCGACGGCACGGCCGGACCTGCGGCGGCGCATCCGGTTCGCCGCCGGCTCGACCGTCCCCGGCGTCACCCGCTCGACCTCCGCGCCACCCACCGACCTCTCGTCAACGCCCAGGCTCACCTCATCATGGTCACACGGGGCGCTACCGGCATCATCGGGGAAATACCCGGAACACCGATCTCCGGGTCGAGATCAGGGCAAGTCCCCGATGCGGGATCGGCGATCGGAACGGATGCTCGACAACGTGACTGGACAGGCGACGAGCGTGGAAGACACGCTCAAGGACTTCTGGGCGACCCGGCCGAGACGGCCGCGGCGAGGGCGCAAACTCGCCGGTGTGGCCGCCGGGATCGGCAACCGCTACGGCATCGACCCGATCGTGGTGCGGGTGGCCTTCGTGGTGGCCACGTTCTACGGCGGCGCGGGCATCCTGGTGTACCTGCTCGGCTGGCTGCTGCTGCCGGAGCAGGACGACCAGGCGGCGCCGTTCGAGTCGATGATCCATCACCGGCGGAGCTCCACCTCGTCGGCGTTCACCGTGCTGCTGTGCCTGGCGCTGATCCCGGCGTTCTATTTCCTCGTCATGGACAACAACCGGTTCAGCGGCATCCTCGGCCTGCTCATCGTGGCCGGCGCGCTCTACCTGCTGCACCGCAGCCGGGGGCACCTCAACCGGCCCGTCGCCACCCCCGCACCGAGCCCGGCACCGGCCGCCGAGCCGTTCGACACTCCGGTTTTCGGTGTCACTGAGCCAACGTATGCGCCCCCGCGGTACGGCGAGCCGAGCCACCCGGCCCCGCCGGAGCCGGTTCCGGTCCGGCCGCCCTCCTGGGATCCGCTGGGCGCCGCCCCGTTCGCGTGGGACCTGCCGGAGCCGACTCCGCCCGAGCCGGAGCCACCGGCCCCCCGCAAGCGGCCCAAGATCGGCCTGATGACGTTCGCCGTGGCGCTCATCGCGGCCGGCGGGCTGACCGCCATCTGGCTGGCGCCGGGCGGCGACGGTGGCTGGCTCACCCCCGCGCACATCGTCGGCGTGGTGCTGGGTGTGATCGGCCTGGGCATGGTGGGCGGCTCGTTCGTCCGCAGCGGCCGAGGCCTGATCGGGCTGGCGGTGCCGCTCTCGATCATCGGTATGGGTCTGACGGCCATCGCGCCGCACGGCTGGCACGGGGTCGGCGAGATCAACGAGCGGCCCACGTCGATCGCGGAGGTGCAGGGCAGCTACGAGCGGTCGGCCGGCACGATCGACCTCGACCTCACCGCGCTGCCGGAGTCCGGCGACGTCGGCACCACCGTCTCGGTCGACGCGGGTGACGTGACGGTGATCGTGCCGGCGAACGCCGACGTCGACCTGTTCTGCCGGGCGGACATCGGCGACATCAACTGCCTCGGCCGCAACGACTCGGGTCCCGACGTGGAGAAGAGCATCATGGATCACGGCCCGGACGGGCGCGGCGGGCTGAGCGTCACGCTGCATGTCGAGGTCGGAGCGGGAAGCGTGGAGGTGCGACGTGGCTGACCAGGACAGCGACCGTCAGGTCGAGCGGCGCGGCCCGGACGTGCTGACCCTGATCGCCGGGGTGGCCGCCCTGCTGGTCTCCAGCTACGTGCTCACCGACGGTGCGATTCGGATCTCGGGTCCCGACCTGCGCTGGGTGATCGCCGGCGGCGCGCTGCTGATCGGCCTGCTCCTGCTGATCGCGTCGCTGCGCGGCCGAAAACGCTAGATTTCACTCCCACTCGATGGTGCCCGGGGGTTTGCTGGTCACGTCGAGCACGACCCGGTTCACCTCCGGCACCTCGTTGGTGATCCGGGTCGAGATCTGTTCCAGTACCTCGTAAGGGAGCCTGGCCCAGTCCGCGGTCATGGCGTCCTCACTGGACACCGGGCGGAGCACGACCGGGTGGCCGTAGGTACGGAAGTCGCCCTGCACGCCGACGCTGCGCACGTCGGCAAGAAGCACCACCGGACACTGCCAGATGTCGCGGTCCAGCCCGGCGGTGGTGAGCTCCTCGCGGGCGATCGCGTCCGCGGCCCGGAGAACGGCGAGCCGCTCGGCGGTGACCTCGCCGATGATCCGGATCCCCAGGCCCGGTCCGGGGAACGGCTGGCGGTGCACGATCGTCTCGGGCAGGCCGAGCTCCAGCCCGACCCGGCGGACCTCGTCCTTGAACAGCGACCGCAGCGGCTCCACCAGCTCGAACTTCAGATCATCCGGCAGGCCGCCGACGTTGTGGTGGCTCTTGATGTTCGCCGCGCTCGCCCCGCCGCCGGACTCCACCACGTCCGGATAGAGCGTGCCCTGCACCAGGAAGTCGAACCGCTCCCCGTGCATGCCGGCCTCCTGCTGAAGATCCAGCTCGGCCTGCTCGAACACCCGGATGAACTCCCGGCCGATGATCTTGCGCTTCTCCTCGGGCTCGGTGACCCCCTTGAGCGCGGCCAGGAACCGGCCGGCGGCGTCCACGGTGACCAGGTTGACCCCGGTGGCCGACACGAAGTCGCGTTCCACCTGGGCGCGTTCGCCGGCCCGCAGCAGGCCGTGATCGACGAACACGCAGGTGAGCCGGTCGCCGATGGCACGCTGCACCAGGGCGGCGGCGACCGCGGAGTCCACCCCGCCGGACAGCCCGCAGAGCGCCCGGCCGCCACCCACCTGCTCGCGGATGGCAGCTGTCTGTTCGTCCACGATGGATGCTGTCGTCCACTGTGGACGGATGCCGGCGATGTCGTGCAGGAACCGGCGGAGCACCTCCTGGCCGTGCGGGGAGTGCGCCACCTCCGGGTGGTACTGCACCCCGGCGATGCGGCGCCCGGCGTCCTCGAACCCGGCGACCGGGGCGCCCGCACTGCTCGCGGTGACCGTGAAACCCTGAGGCGCGGCGGTCACGCAGTCGCCGTGGCTCATCCAGACCGGGTGCCGGGCCGGCAGGTCGGCGTGCAGCACCCCCTTGTCGGTGGCGGCCAACTCGGTGCGGCCGAACTCGCGGGTGCCGGTGTGCTCCACCGTGCCGCCGAGAGCCTGGGCGATCACCTGGAAGCCGTAGCAGATGCCGAACACCGGGATGCCGGCGTCCAGCAGGGCGGGGTCGATGCCCGGTGCGCCGTCGGCGTAGACGCTGGACGGGCCACCGGAGAGGATCACCGCAGCCGGGTTGGCGGCCAGCAGCTCGGCGACGGCCGTGGTGTGCGGCACGACCTCGGAGTACACCTGGGCTTCCCGCACCCGGCGGGCGATCAGCTGGGCGTACTGCGCGCCGAAGTCCACAACGAGAACCGGGTGCTGCTCGGTCATGATTACAGCATGTCATGGGCCTACGGTTGAGCCATGGACGCCACGTCGCCAACCGCCCGTCCGTGCTGGATCGCCGGCCGCGCCGAGCAGGGCGCCGGCACGCTCACCGTGCGCCATCCGTTCGACGGCTCCGAGGTCGCCACCGTCAGCGTGCCGTCGGCCGAGCAGGTGGAGCGCGCCGTCGCCGCCGCCTGGGACGTCGCGCGTTCGTTCCGGACCTCGCCGGCGCACCTGCGGGCCGCGGCGCTGGATCACGTGTCCCAGTCGCTGGCCGCGCGCGCCGAGGAGGTGGCCGAGCAGATCACCGCGGAGAACGGCAAGCCGCTGAAGTGGGCCACGGCCGAGGTCCGGCGCGCGGTCTCGACGTTCCGGTTCGCCGCCGAGGAGGCCCGCCGGTTCAGCGGTTTCGTGCAGCGGCTGGACACCGATCCGGCCGCGGAGGGCCGCCTGGCCGTGGTGCGCCGGGTGCCGCGCGGGCCGGTGCTGGGCATCAGCCCGTTCAACTTCCCGCTGAACCTGGTGGCGCACAAGGTGGCACCGGCGATCGCGGTGGGCGCGCCGATCGTGGTCAAGCCGGCGCCGCGGACCCCGCTGTCGGCGCTGCTGCTGGGCGAGTTGATCGCGGGGACGGACCTGCCGTCGGGCGCGTTCTCGGTACTTCCGGTCGGCAACGAGGAAACCCAGGCGCTGGTACGGGATCCGCGGCTGCCGGTGGTCTCGTTCACCGGCTCCGGGCCGGTCGGCTGGTCGATCGCCGACGCCGCGCCGCGCAAGCAGGTCGTGCTCGAGCTGGGCGGCAACGCGGCCGCCGTGGTGTGCGCGGACTGGCCGGACCTCGACTTCGCCGCGTCCCGGATCGCGGCGTTCGGCAACTACCAGGCCGGCCAGTCCTGCATCGCCGTGCAGCGGGTGCTGGTCGAGCGAGCCGTCGCCGACTCCTTCCTGCCCCTTTTGCTGTCCGCGGTTTCGGCGCTGCGCACCGGCGACCCGCACGACCCCGCCGTCGACGTCGGCCCCATGGTCGACGAGCCCGCCGCCGCCCGCGTCGAGGAGTGGATCACCGAAGCCCTCGACCGCGGCGCCCGCCTGCTCACCGGCGGCAAACGCGACGGCACCACCGTCGAGCCGACCGTCCTCACCGACGTCCCGCCCGACACCCGCGTCTGGGCGGAGGAAGTCTTCGGCCCGGTCCTCGCCGTGTCCATCGTGGACAGTGTGGACGAAGCCCTGGCCGCCGTGAACGACTCCCAGTACGGCCTCCAGGCCGGCATCTTCACCCGCGACGTCCACACCGCCTTCCGCGCCCGCGTCGAGCTCGACGTCGGCGGCCTGATCATCGGCGACGTCCCCTCCTACCGCGCCGACCAGATGCCCTATGGCGGCACCAAAGCCTCCGGCACCGGCCGCGAAGGCCTCCTCTCCGCCATGACCGACCTCACTGAGGAACGCGTCATGGTCCTCACCGGCGTGAGCCTGTAACCAGTCACATGATGATGCCGCCGCGGCAGCGCCAGGCGGCGCTGCGAACCGTGGTGGAGCCGGTGCTGTCGGAGATCGTGAGATCGACCTGGAAGGTGCCGTTGTTGGGGGCGCAGCGACCGGTGATGCCCACACCGGTCGACGTGATCAGGACCGCGTTGCGGACCGGAGTCCAGGTGTAGGTGTAGATGTTGGGGGCGGGCTGGCCGGTGGAATCCGTGGCATTGCACCAGAACATGGAGTTCCCGGACTCGGGGCAGGCCGGGGTGAACGACGGGGGTGCCGCGCTCGCGGGTGCCGCCAGCAGTGCCAACCCCGCCGACACGACCGCGCCGAGAGCCAATGATCTCGCGCCAAGCCTGGTCCTGGTCATCTGTATGCCCCTTCTTCCGGTCCTGTAACGGAAAATTAGCAACCGCTTCCGGAAAGGGGCTAGCCGCCGGAGCGACGAATCCGGGTGCCGCCGGTTGGCGTTCAGTGGGCCTGATGCAGGGACTGGGCGAACGTGAAAATGCTGTCCGGGTCGTATTTCCGCGCGACCGTGCGCAGGCGTGCGAGGTTCGCGCCGTAGTACGCGGTGGGCCAGTCGGGCAGGTCGGGGTCGATGTAGTTGACGTAGGCCGAATCGCTGGTGATACCGGTGAGGGCGGCGCGGACTTCGGTGACGGCGCGGGTGGCCTGGTCGCGGGTGGCGGTTGTGGCCGTGGCGTAGATCTGGGCGCTGGCCAGGGCGGTGCGGTGGGCGAAGGCGGTGGCGTCGGGGGCGAGGCGGGAGACGGCGCCGCCGAAGGAGTCGAGGAGCAGGTCGACGCCGGAACGTCCGTCTACTGTGGACACCAGGTGGGCGGGGTCGGCGGCGTGGGGGAGCATGCGGGAAGTGGCGACGTAACCTTCGCGGGTGAGTTGGCCGCCAGGCTGGGGGCGGCACTGTTCGACGGTGCGCTGGGAGCAGGCGGCGAAGTAGCGCATGGCGTCAAGGAAACCCTTGGGCTGCGCGGAGCGGGAGTCGGGGCGGGCAGAGGTTTTGGCCAGGAAGGAATCCAGGAGTGAGTTGAGGGAGGCGGGCGAGCCGACGTAGCAGCCGCCGACGCGGCAGGTCGGGGGGCGGCCGGCGGAGATGACGCAGTTGGACCAGAGCTCGTCGGGGGCGGCGGCGATCCATTGCTGCCAGGCGCCGAGGACGTTGGAGGTTGCGCCGGCGGGGAAGTGCAGGGAGAACACGGTGAGGTCGGGGGCGGGTTCGGTGGCGAAGGTGAACGAGGTGACGATGCCGAGGTTGCCGCCTCCACCGCCGCGGAGGGCCCAGAACAGGTCGGGCTCGGACTCGGCGGAGGCGGTGCGGAGGGTGCCGTCGGCGGTGACGATGCGGGCGGAGACGAGGCGGTCGCAGGTGAGGCCGAACTTGCGCATGAGGACGCCGATGCCGCCGCCGAGGGTGAGGCCGGCGATGCCGACGGACGGGCAGGAGCCACCGGGCAGGCAGCGGCCGGCCTTGGCGAGGCCGGCGTAGACGTCGATCAGCTTGGTGCCGGCGCCGATCTCCGCGGTTCCGTCGGATGCGACGCGGACGCCGGACATCCGGCTCAGGTCGGCGACGAGGCCGCCGTCGGGTGTGCTGTAGCCGGCGTAGCTGTGCCCGCCGCTGCGCGCGGCGAGGGGAAGGCGGGCCTGTCGGGCGGTCTCGACGCAGGCCTGCACGTCCTCGGGACGGGCGCAGGCGGCCACCGCGGCCGGCTTCCGGGCGTCGAACAGCACGTTGAACGAGCGCCGCGCGGTCTCGTAGCCGGCATCACCGGGCAGCACGAGGCCACCGGAGAGCCGGGCCCGCAGCGCGTTCCAGTCCGGCGGTGCGGCCGGTGCCGGGCTGGACGGCGCCGGGCCGGCCGCCGGCGGGGACGAGCCCGGCCGGGCGGTGCACGAAGTGGACCACGCTGCCACCGCACCCATCCCCGCCGCTCGCAGAACGGCCCTGCGTGTGATCGTCACGGACACCTCCCACCGTACGGACGTGCGGCGATCACTTCAGGTTGGCTGCGTTGAGTCCAAGGTGAGGGCTCGGGCCCCGCTCCACCACCGCTGTGGGCACTGTGACAGCGACCGACTCCTCGGACAGACCGTGTTCCACCGGGGGCAAGCCCCCAGACCCAGTTCCTCGGGCCCACCTCGTCGCCGGTGAGCCCTCACAGGACCTCAGAACCCGCAGGCCCGGCGGCGCGCGGCGGCCAGGCCCGCGTCGAGATCGCCGCCCGGCAGCACGGCGGCCAGGTAGCCGTCCGGGCGGACCAGCGCGGCTCCGTGCGGACCGAAACCCAGCGCCGTGGCCACGGATTCGGGCACGACCACGCCGTCGACCTCGGCCCGGGCGCCGGCCAGCACGGTGAACCCGGTGCCGAACCGGTCGCGCAGCCGGCCGCCGGGCAGCGGCAGGTCGGGGCAGAGCACACCGGGCAGCGGCGGCCGCGGCACACCCGGTGCGGTGGGAAAGCCGGCCAGCGAAGCCGGATCCGCGGACGTGGTGAGCGGGGAGTCGAGGTACCAGAACGGCTCGGCGAGCTTGCCGGAGTCGATCTCCAACCGGGCCGCCGGATCGTGCACGCTGCGCTCCAGGACGTCCCGCCGGTGCGCCCGCTCCGCATCGGTGCGCGGCACCAGGAAGCGCATGGTCGTGTCGGTGATCCGCAGGTTCTCCGCGGCCGCTGCGCCCCGTTCGTGGTCGTAGGACGGGAGCAGCGCCGGGCCGGCCCGCCCGGCCCGGTCCAGGGCGATCTTCCACGCCAGGTTCTCCACGTCGGCGATCCCGGAGTTCATGCCCCGCGCGCCGAACGGGCTCATCACGTGCGCCGCGTCCCCGGCCAGCAGCACCCGGCCGCGCCCCATGACCGGCACCCGGCGCTGGTGGAACCGGTACACCGACATCCACACCACCTGGTACGGCGCGTCGCCGACGATGGCCCGCATCCGGCGCTCCAGCCCACCGCCGGCGCGGTCCGTGTAAAGGTCGAAGTTGTCCGGCACCTGCCAGTCGATCCGCCAGACCGAGCCGGGTTGCGGGTGCAGCAGCACCTGGCGACCGGGGTTCGCCGCCGGATCGAAATAGAAACGTCGCTCCGGCACGGGAAAGTCGAGCTTCGCGTGGATGTCGGTGATCAGGAACTGATCGTCGAACGAGTGCCCCTCGAACGGCAGCCCGAGTAGCTCCCGCACCACCGATCGCGGGCCGTCCGCCCCGATGCAGTGCGTGCCGATGAACTCGTCCTCATCATTATCCAATGTGGACACGCGCACGGCGACGGTCTCGGCGCCGGGCATAACGTCGACGACCCGGTGACCGTAGCGCAGGTCGATCAGCGCCTCGGTCCGGATCCGCTGCTCCAGCAACGCCTCCACGTCGCTTTGCGAGATGTTGACGAACGGCGGGAACTCGCCGGCCCCGGTCTCCGGGAACGTGATCGTGGCGACCTCGTGCTCGCGGTAGTAGATCCGGCCCGTGTACCACGTCATTCCGGCGTCCATAATGGACCGTCCCAGACCGACCCGCTCCAGGATGTCCAGCACGTCCCGCTGCACGCAGAGCGACCGGCTGCCCACGGTCTGCCGCTCCGGCGCCGCCTCCAGCAGCACGCTCGGCACCCCGAACCGGGCCAGCAGCAGCGCGGCCGACATCCCGACCGGCCCGGCGCCGACGATCAGCACGGTCATCCCTGCAGCGCTTCCCAGACTTCGCGGTCCCGCTCGGCGGTCCAGACCCGCGGCCAGTCGATGCCGTCCAGCTCGTCCCAGTAGCGCTGCACGTTGAACGGCAGGCAGTGCTCGAAGATCGGCCAGCCGCCGTAGCCGGGGGCGAGCGCGGTGTGCGCGGCGCGGAACGCGTCGGCCAGCGTGCCGCCGTCGCCGTGCACCCAGCCGACCGTGCGGCGCAGCTCGTCCAGGAAGTGCCGGCTCTGCGCGATCGCCGCGGCCACCGCGTCGGCGCCGACCGCCACCGCGCCGCGCCCGCCGACCAGCGCCTCGGCCGGGAACGCCGCCACGTTGTCCAATGTGGACGTCGCCCAGTCGTTGTGGAACGCGTCCCCGGTGTACAGCGCGGCCCGCGCCTCCACCAGGTCCCCGGCGAACAGGATCCGCTCCCCCGGCAGCCACGCC
The DNA here is from genome assembly GCF_036002505.1 of Actinophytocola sp. Taxonomy (GTDB): domain Bacteria; phylum Actinomycetota; class Actinomycetes; order Mycobacteriales; family Pseudonocardiaceae; genus DASYTH01. Next base: position 10,383 of record NZ_DASYTH010000038.1, read on the forward strand.
ACGATGTCGCCGGCGGTGTGCCCGCGGCCGCAGTAGGCCAGCACCAGGTCGCCGCGGGAACCGCCGAGCGGGATGGTCAGCCGGTCGGAGAACGTGACCGTCGGCCAGGTCAGGCCGGGGATCGAGGACGGCTCCTCGAACAGCCGCGGCATCCGGCCGTACTCGCTGTCCCAGTCCTGCCGGCCGCGCTCGGCGATCAGCATCCGGGTCTGGTCGTGCGCCACGATCTCCGCGGCGCCGAACGCGCTCGCGCCGAGCACCCGCACCGCGTGGTAGTGGCTGAGCACCAGGTACCGCACGGGTTTGTCGGTGTGCTCGCGTAGCTTGTCGAGCCAGCGGCGCGCGGCCACCGGGGTGGCCCTGGCCTCGAAGCAGACCAGGAAGTCCTCGCCCTCGATGGCGCCCACGTTCGGGTCACCCTCGGCGGTCAGCGCGTACACACCCGCGGCGAGCTCGGTGAACGTCTCCTCCTTCGCCGTAGTGTCGGCGCTGGAGGCGAACGGCTTGACCATGCGACCACCCTGCCACCCAGGAAAGGAGGTAGCCAGAATGACGCGCGGCACCCAGGCTGAGCACAGAGCGCGCCCCCGGCCGAAGGCACGGTATCGCGGTGGCAGGGCGCCGACCAGTTGGATCATGAGCTTCGATCAATGGCGCCCTGCCGGAGCGATTCCGTCGGCGCGCAAGGCCGCGGACAATTCGGTGGAGGTGCCGTGAAGTACATGCTGATGCTCGCAAGCGACGTGGCGTACCGGGCGGACGTCGAGGACGCCGCGCTGGAGACCGGCTGCGGGAACTGGTCGGAGGAGCTGTCCCGGCGCGGGCAGTTGCTCCGCAGCGAAGGGCTGCGGCCGAGCACGGACGCGACCACCGTCCGGGTGCGGAGCGGTGACGTGCTGCTGACCGACGGGCCGTTCGCCGAGACCAAGGACCAGATCGGCGGGTTCAGCCTGATCGAGGCGGCAGACCTGGACGAGGCGCTCGACCTCGCGGCGAAGCACCCCTGGGCCGCGGTCGGGAAGATCGAGGTGAGGCCGGTCTGGGAGCCCTGAACAGTGCCTTCCAAGGCGCCGTCACTCAGCTGTTTCGCGAGGAGTGGGGCCAGGTCGTGGCCACCCTGATCCGGGCGACCGGCGACTGGGACCTCGCCGAGGAGTGCGCGCAGGACGCGTTCGCCCAGGCGCTGCAACGCTGGCCGGAGGACGGCATCCCGAGCCGGCCGGGAGCGTGGCTGACCACCGTCGCCCGCAACCGCGCCACGGACCGGCTGCGCCGCGAGGCTGCCGGCGCGGCCAAGCTCCGCGACCTCGCCGCGCCGGGGGACCAACCCGAGGTGGACGACTTCCCGGACGACCGGCTGCGGCTGATGTTCACCTGCTGCCACCCGGCGCTGGCGCTGGAGGCGCAGGTCGCGCTCACGCTGCGCACGCTGGCCGGGCTGTCCACGGCGGAGATCGCCCGGGCGTTCCTGGTCGCCGAGGAGACGATGTCGCAGCGACTGGTCCGGGCCAAGCGGAAGATCCGCAACGCCGGCATCCCGTTCCGGGTCCCGCCGGCGCACCTGCTGCC
>NZ_DASYTH010000039.1:0-7063 GCF_036002505.1 Actinophytocola sp.
GCCCAGCGCGAGGAAAGACGCGTTCATCGCACCGACCGCCCCACAGGTGCGGCTGTAGTACCAAGCGGCCCCTAGCGCAGGCCGACGCAGTCGAAGGCCCAGAACGCCTCGGCGTACACCAGCGCGCCGGTCATCCACGGCTCGTATGCCGGCAGCAACACGACCTGGAACGCGGCGTCCGGGATGCGCACCGACGGAGCGGTGAACCCGAGCGGCCGCGCCGGCGCGAAGCCGAACCGGCCGTAGTACCGCGGGGAGCCCTCGAGGAACACCACTGGGGCGCCGAGCTGGGCGGCCTCCGCGAGCGCGTGCCGCACCAGCGCGCCGCCGACGCCGCGGCCCTGCAGCAAGGGGTGCACGCTGAGCGGGCTGAGCACCAGCACCTCGACCAGGCGCGCGGGCGCGTCCAGCCAGGAGCGCGAGAGCTGCACGTGGCCGGCGACGTGGCCGGCGAGGTCCGCCACGTACGCGTGGGCGCCGCGAGCGAGCAGGGCGTCGGCGAGGTCGGCGATCACGGCGCGGCCGAACGCGGCGGTGACGAGGGCTCGGACCGCCGGCCGGTCGTCCGGGTGCTGGGGGCGGATGGTCACGGTCACGCGGACGACGGTATTGCGTGCCGTGCGCGGGCGGGACCGGGCGGGGTTCCGGGCCGGGGCCGGACTGTTTTATCCCCGGGAGGGATCTGATCATGAAATCCGGTCGGGTTTGTGACCGGGATCACACCATCAGTTTTGCCCGCGAAGCTGGCCCTGGGTGATGGCGTTGGCGATGACGGTGCCATCGGTGCCGGTGTTGCCTTGCACGATAACGGTCTCGCCGGGTTTGAGATCGGCGAGCTTGCCCGGCTGGGAGATGCGGATCTGGGTGGTGTCGGAGGTGGACACCTTGACCACGGAGCCGTTCTGGGTTTTGACGTAGACGTCGGTGCCGTCGACGTGGTCGATGGTGCCGGCGGTGCCGCCGCGGAAGCCGCCGCCGGGGCCTTGGCCGTTGTTGCCTTGGCCGGTGCCACCGGTGCCGCCGCCGGCGCCGGGGAACTGGCGTCCGTTGCCGGCGCCGGGCGCCGCGTTGTTGGTTTGCGTGGCGGGCTTGGCGAGGGCGGCGTGGGTGGCGACGCCGCCGAAGAAGGCGCCGACCAGAAGCACCGCGGCGACCAGGCCGACGGTGGCCTTGCCGATGGAGCGCTTGTTCTGCTTGAGCTCGGTGTCGAGGTCGCCCATGACGATCGGCCGGTCGAGGATCTGGTCCGGCTGACCCTGGGGAACCTGCGGGACCGGTTGCGGATATTGCACGTCGGACTCTGACACAGGTCGGTTCCCTTCACTCATGACGCAGCGCTTCGATGGGGCGAAGCGAGGCGGCCCGGCTGGCCGGGTAACTGCCGAAGAACAGGCCGATCAGGGCGGACACGCCGAACGCGAGCGGGATCGACGCGGGTGCGACGACGGGCTCGATGCCGACGATCCGGAACTGGCTGCCGATCACGCCGACGGCGACGCCCAGCAGCCCGCCGAACAGGCTCAGCAGCGTGGCCTCGGCGAGGAACTGGCCGAGGATGGCCGAGCGGGTGGCGCCGATGGCCTTGCGGATGCCGATCTCGCGGATCCGCTCGGTGACCGTGACCAGCATGATGTTGGTGACCCCGATCCCGCCTACCAGCAGCGAGATCGCGGCCACCGCGCCAAGAAGCACCGTGAACGTCTGGGTCGTCTCGGTCCGGGCGGCGAGCAGTTGCGACGGATTCAGGATCCGGAAGTCGGACGCGCGGTTGGCCGCGATCCGGTGCCGCGCGTTAAGGATCGCGGTCACCTCCGCCTGCGCCGCGGTCACCGCGTCGGCGGACTTCGCCTGCACCACGATCTGGTTGAGGCCGCCGTATCCGGTGATCGAGTTCTGCACGGCGGGCAGCGGAGCCACCGCGCTGTCGTCGGCGTTCTGCAACCCGTTGGCGCCCTTCGAGGCGAGCACGCCGACCACGGTGAACTGGATGCTGTTCACCAACACCTGCTGCCCCAACGGATCCTCGGCGCCGAACAGGTCCTGCGCCGCGGTGGCACCGAGCACGACGACCCGGCGCGCCTGCGTCACGTCGTCGTCGGTGAACGCCGCGCCGCTCGACAAGGGACTGTTCGTGGTCTCGAAATAGGCCGGGTAGGTGCCGGTGAACTGCGGCACGTCGTGGCTGAACCCGCCGTACACCGCGGTGGCCGAGGTGGACACCACCGGCGAGGCGGCCTGAACATCCGGCGCACCAAGGGGATCCACCAACGACTTCGCGTCGTCCACGGTCAGCTGACGGGTCGAGCCGCTGTTGTTGCCGGCCCCGCCGAACCCGCCGCCCTGCCGGGTCACGGTGAGCACGTTCGTGCCGAGCCCGGCGATGCTCTGCTCCACCGCCGCCGACGCCCCGCTGCCCACCGCGACGAGCAGGATCACCGCGCCCACACCGATCGTGATGCCCAGCGTGGTCAGCGACGAGCGCAACTTGTTGGCCGCCAAGCCCCGCACGGCGAACCGAAGGATCTCGATGACGTTCATCGCGCCGCCCACGCTCCCTGCAAAGCCGTGTCGGACACGATCCGGCCGTCGGTGACCCGCACGGTGCGCTGGGCGTGCCAGGCCACGTCGTCCTCGTGCGTGATCACGACGATGGTCCGGCCGAGGGCGTTCAGCCGGTCGAACACGGCCAGCACCTCGGCCGTGCTCTCGCTGTCCAGGTTCCCGGTCGGCTCGTCGGCGAGCACGATCGCCGGCGCGTTCACCAGCGCCCGGGCCACCGCGACGCGCTGCTGCTGCCCGCCGGACAACTCGCTGGGCAGGTGCCGGGCCCGGTCGGTGAGTCCGACCAGATCCAGCGCGGCCCGCGCCCGCAGCCGCCTTTCCTTGCGTCCCAACCCCGCGTACACCAATGGAAGCTCCACATTGGACAGCGCGCTGGTCCGCGGCACCAGGTTGTACGACTGGAAGATGAAACCGATCTTCCGGTTACGCAGCAAGGACAATTGCCGCTCGTTGAGCGAGCCGACGTCGATCCCGTCCAGCCGGTACGAACCCCCGCTCGGCACGTCCAGGCAGCCGATCAGGTTGAGCAACGTGGACTTCCCGGACCCGGACGCACCCATGATCGCCAGGTACTCGCCGGTCTGCACGCTCAGGTCCACCCCGCGCAGCGCCCGCACCGCGGTCGCCCCGGAGCCGTAGACCTTCTGCAGGTTGACCACCTCGATGACCGGGCTCACCGGCCCGCACCGCCCGCGCCCGGGATCACCGCGCCGCCACCGCCCGCGCCCCCGGTCCCGCCGCCGCGCCCACCGCCACCGCCACCGAACTGGCCGCCGCCGGGGAACACCCCGTTGTTGCCGGTCCCGGCCGTCCCGGCGGTGCTCAGCACGACCTCCTCGCCCTCGGTGAGCCCGGAGGTGATCTGCACCCGCGACTCGCTGCGCACCCCGACCTCGACCGCCCGGGTCACCTGCTGGCCGCCGGAAAGAACGGTCACCGAGTTCAGCCCGTTGACCGTGCGCACCGCGGCCGACGGCACCGACAGCGCATCGTCCGCGCGCGCCACGATGATCGACACGCTGGCCGACTGTCCGGGCCGGATCCCGGCCGGCGGCGTGACCAGGCTGAGCTGCACCCCGAACTGCACGATGTTGTTGCTGGACGTCGGGGTCAGGTCGGCGGCGATCACCTTGGCCTGCACCGGGGTGTCCGGCAGCGCGTTGATCGTGACGGTCGCGTCCTGCCCGGCCTTGATCTTGCTGACGTCGATCTCCGCCACGTTCGCCTTGACCACCAGGTTCGACATGTCGGTCAGCACGATGAACCCGGTCGACCCTGAGCTCTGCGCGGACGAGCCGTTCCCACCCGCTGAGGACGACGATGACCCGACCCGCTGCCCGACGCTGCCGTTGATCGCGGTGACCGTGCCCGGGGCCGGCGCCTTCAGGACCGTGGCCGCCAGCGCGTCCTTGGCCTGCTGCAACGCCAGCTTCGCCTGGTCCAGCTTGGCCTTCGCCGAGGTGACGCTCTGCGCGCTGCTGGCCTGCGAGCCCCCGCCGCCCGGCGCCGCCGTGGTGGTGGTCGCCGCGGCGGCCTGGGCGTCGTCGAGTCCCTCCTCCGCGACGTCCACATTGGACTGAGCGACGGTGACCTGCTGGTTCGCCTCGGTGGCGTCCAGCTTCGCCAGCTGCTGGCCGACCGCCACCACGTCGCCGACCTTCACGTCGATCTCGGTGACCGTGCCGGACGTGCCGAAGTCGGCGTTGCCGGTGTAGGAGCTCTGCACGGTCGCCGCCGCGGACACCGTGTCGATCACGCTGGTCCGGGTGACCGCCACGCGCCGCACATCCGACGCCGCGTTGCTCTGCGTGCTCGGCCAGAGCAGCTCGTAGGCCCCCCAGGCGGCCCCGCCGAGCACCAGCAGGAGAACACCGTTGAGCGCCAGAATCCGCGCTTTGCGACTCATGCCGCGATACTGGCCAGCGGGGGTTCGGATTAGCTTGGAACAACCTGGGAGTTAGCTGGGCGCCGCATGCTTTCGCCCGCGCCGCGGGCGGGCCCGAACCGCCAGCACCACCTGCCGCACCGCGTCCAGCACCAGCAGCGCCGCGACCGTGCCGAGCAGGATGGCCGCGCCCATCCAGTTTCCGAAGTACCGGGTGGACTCCAGCCGGCTGCCGTCGCTGAGCTCGAGCGTGATCGTGGCGATGCCGCGCGGCCAGGCCCAGTAGGCCGCCCACACCGCACCGGCCGCGACCAGCACCTCGATCACGGCGATCAGCGCCCGCCACGGCTGGTTCAACCCGGCCGCGACCAGCGGCAGGTCGACCTCGGGCTCCTCGGTCACGGACGGCGCACTCGCACTCACGCCCCCCAGCTTCCCATCCGCGCCCGCGGGTCGAAATACGGGCCGGCACTGCGGCTGAACATGACGCCGACGGCGAACACGCAGACGACGAACAGCGGCAGCGCCAGGAATCGGATCACCAGCCCGAACGGGAGCGCCCCCAGCAGGATCGACACCAGCATGCCGAACGAGAGCAGCACGGTCAGCACCACCCGCGCCCAGTTCCGCCCGGTCCGCATCAGGATCCCGAACAGCAGGAACAGTCCCGCCGCCACGCCCACGATGACCGAGATCAGACCCGCGGTGAACGACGTCGCCGCGTGCAGCTCGCCCTCGGTGTACGGGCCGTCCTTGGCCAGCTCCTCGGCCATCGACTCGGTGAGCGCGTCGTACTCGATCACCAGCGACAGCACCAGCATCAGCACCACGATGCCGATGCCCAGCAGCACCAGCCCGAACGCGATCGACACCGCCTGCGGCCGCGGCATCGGCCCGGTGAAGCCGCCGCTGGGCATCGGTGGGTAGCTCAGCGGTGGCTCAGGTCCGGTCATACCGCTCAGGTTCGCACGCGGGACGGTCCTAGCGGCGGAGCTGCCCCGAACCGAAATACGCCTTGGCCTCGCCGCGGAACATGAACACCACCGCGACGCCGGCCAGCACCAGCTCGGCCAGCGTGATCAGGATCGAACCGCTGAAGCCGAACAGCCCGAGCACCACGTTGAGCCCGGCCACCACGATGAGGGTGATCCGGGCCCAGTTCTTCCCACCGCGCATGGCGAACGCGAAGGCGGCCACCAGTACGGCGAACACCAGGTTGATCACGATGGCCAGCGTGCGGTACAGCGCGGCCGCGTCCTTGATGTCCTCGGCGGACATCGTCCGGTTCTGCCGTTCCAGGCCGACCCGGATCGTCTCCTCCAGGCTCGCGGCGCTCACCGCCAGGTAGATGACCAGGCTGAGCAACAACGCCACCACGGTTACCAGCCACAGGATGAAGGCCATGTCCACCGACCTCGGCCGGCCGACGACCTCGGTTCGACCCAGCTCCTGCTCGTTCAGCGACGGCGCGGCGGGCATCGGTTCGAAGGGCTGGCGCTGGCCTTCCGGCTCACTCGGACCTGTCATGACGCTACGCTACCGCGCACCGCCATCTCCGTTTCGTGCGGTCAGTGCTCAAATGTCCTCCGCTCGGGCGGTGATCCGTGTAGGGCCGCGACCAGGCCGTCGCCGTCGCGGGCCCAGGCCAGCACCATGTCGCCGCCGTCCAGCCGCAGCGGGACCTCGGTGAACTTCCGCGGCACCGTCCACCCGCCGCCGAGCACCCTCGTCCGCGCCGGTGCCTCGCCACCGACCTCGGCGATCTGTTCCACGGCAAGGCTTTCCGTGCCGCACGTCAGCGTCGACGAGGTCAGCCGCACACCGAGCAGCCGCTGCCGGGACCGCACCCAGGCGGCGGCACCGGCGGCCAGCCCGGCGCCCACGACCAGCCACGCCACCCAGTGCACCCGCCCGCCCAGTGCCTCGACGCCGGCGCCGGCGGCGGCGAACACCGGCCCCCACAGCACCGGCCACCAGCTCGATCCCGGTTCGTCGAACAGCACCTCGGTCATGTCAGGTGGGCAGGTCGCGCGGCGCGAAGAACTCGTTCGCCTTGGGCAGGTACATCAGCACCGTCGCGGCCAGGCAGAGCAGCGCCACGGTGAGCCCGGGAATGGTACGCAGCACGAAGAAGTAGAACGCCACCGTGACCAGGCACAGCATGGTCAGCAGCAGCCGCGCCCGGCGCGCCCCGTTCTGCGCCTTGTACGCGAACAGCGTGAAGAACAGCGCGAACACCACCGCGGCGATCAGGAACATCCACAGCAGCGTGGTCGCGCCGCTGGCGATCTGCTCGTTGGTGATGTTCGGGTTGCGGTTCTGCTGGATCGAGAAGTCGATGAGCTCCTGCTTGTTCAGCAACAGGATCACCGCGTTGACGATGGAGAGCACTCCGGCCAGCACCCAGACCACGAACGCGTAGCGCACCGGCGCCGGCTTCGCCTGGTACGGCTGCGCCGCGGCGTCCTCGGCCGCCGTCGGCATCACGGGCGGCGCCGGCGGGTACTCCGCGGGCCGCTCGTCCGGTTCGTCCGGTGGCACAGTCACGGCCGCACCGTACCTGGAAACGTCAGCCGGTCCGCAACCAGCCCGCGACCTCGGTGGCCCAGTAGGTCA
>NZ_DASYTH010000040.1:0-3659 GCF_036002505.1 Actinophytocola sp.
GAGCAGGGACCCTCGGGCTTTCCCCTGGGCTTCGCACCCCGCAGGCCAGAGCCTGCGGCGCACGCCAGGGCAGGGACAGGTCTCGACACTGACCCGGGCTACGTCTTCGACATCACATCGAACCTCCTCCAACGCAGCCACCCACCACGTGCGACCTCATGTCGCAGCCGCAGCGTCTTGCCGTCGATGGCCACCGCCCGCTGCCGTGGCCGCTGCGCGGGGGCGGGGTGGTCGTGGCGGTCGCGTGCGACCAGCCAGTCGCCCACTGCGGCGGCCAGGGCGTGGGCGTCCAGCCGGCCGCACTCCAGCCCGGGCCAGACTCCGCCCGAGGTGGAGGCGGCCATCTGCGAGCTGCGCCGTAACCATCCCCGCTGGGGTGCCCGCCGGCTGGTCTTCGAACTGGGCCGCCGCGGCTTTCCCGGGCCGATCCCATCACGGATCACCGTGCACCGGGTGCTGATCCGCCACGGCCTGGTCGACCCGACCTCGCGCCGCCGCCGCCGGCAGGACTACCGCCGGTGGCAACGCGCGCGGCCGATGGAGCTATGGCAACTGGACATCGTCGGCGGCATCCAGCTGGCCGACGGCGGCGAGGCCAAGGTGGTCACCGGCGTGGACGACCATTCCCGGTTCTGCGTCATCGCCACCGTGGTGCGCCGGGCCACCGGCCGGGCGGTCTGCGCGGCCTTCGCCCAGGCGCTGCGCACCTTCGGTATCCCGGAGGAAGTCCTGACTGATAACGGCAAGCAGTTCACCGGCCGATTCACCAAACCCCGCCCCGGGGAGGTGCTGTTCGAACGCATCTGCCGGAAGAACGGCATCGCGCCCGCAACACCAAGCCCCGCTCGCCCACCACGACGGGCAAGATCGAGCGGTTCCACCAGACACTGCAACGGGAACTGCTCGACGACGTCGAGGTGTGGCCGGACCTGGAAACGGTGCAGGCCGCCGTGGACGCCTTCCGCCACGACTACAACACCAGCCGGCCACACCAGGCCCTGGACATGGCCTTCCCCGCCGACCGGTTCACCACCACCCCCACCAACACGGCCCTGCCGCTGCGACTGCCGTCGTCGCTGGCCACTCCACCACCACCACCACCACCACCACCACCACCACCGGAGACTGTGCCGGTCGGGCCGACCGGCTCGGCGCCGCTGGTGCTGTCGGCCAACGGCGTCGACCCGGTCAACCTGGCCGTGGAGTTCACCCGCACCGTTCCCGCCTCGGGCAACCTGGCCGTGTGCGGCCAACAGTTCTGGCTCGGCCCGACCCGCGCAGGGACCACCATCGCCTTCTGGGCCGACGCCACCGTGGTGCACCTGCTCCACGACGGGGTCCGGCTCAAGACCGTGCCATCGAGGCTGACCACCGCCCACCTCAAGCAGCTGCTGGCCGCCGGCGCCCACCCGGCCGGACCACCACCCATCCCCGGCCCGATCCGACCCGGCGCGGCCGTCGAGGTCGACCGCACCGTCGCCCCCAACGGAGTGATCAGCCTGGCCGGCCGGCAACACCTGATCGGCTACCACCTCGCCGGCCGGCGCATCACCGCCCGCCTCGACCACGGCGTGCTGCACCTACTCGACGCCGACCGCACCCTGCTGCGCAGCCTGCCCAACCCACTCAGCACCGCCGAGCAGTCCCGGCTGCGCGACGCCCGCCCCGCCGGACCGCCACCGGCCCCACCAGCCGGACCGCCGCGCGTCGATCGGCGGGTCAACTGCCGCGGCACCCTGATGATCGCCGGCCAGCGCATCCACGTCGGCATCCGCTTCGCCGGGCGCACCGTGGTCGTCGAGGCCACCGACGCCACCTTCCGCGTCCACGACGGCGACCAACTGATCGCCGAAGTCGCCCGCACCACCACCAAGCCCGTCGCCCGGTTCAAGGTCCGCAAACCCGAGCCTCCACGACCACGTCGGGTATCCTCCGCCAGCCAAGATGATCACGGAGCCCGGTCATGAATCCGCTCGTACCCCGACCTCCCGCGTCCCCTGCGACACCAAGCCGGACGCCTGATCTCAGGCAGTATCGGGGGATGAGCCAGGACGCCGATGCGCTGGAGCGAGCCATCGCGCTGGCATGTCGCGCACACCGCGGGCAGCGCTACCCCTCCCCGGAAGCCGAGCCCTACATCCTGCATCCCCTACGGGTCATGTTCGCAGTGCAGGGCTTCAAGGCACAGACGGCCGCTGTGCTCCATGACGTCCTGGAGGACACAGAGGTCAACGTCGACCAACTTCGGCAGGCGCGGATTCCCGACGATGTCATCGCGGCCGTGGTCGCTCTGACGCACCGGGCAGAGCACACCTACGACCAGTACATCGAGCAGGTGGCACACGATCGTCTTGCCCGCAACGTGAAACTCGCTGACCTTGCCGATAACCTGGCCAACAACTATCGACTGAACCCCAGCCCCGATGTGACGGCACGCATCGACCGCTACCAGCGAGCTATCCAGCGCCTGCAAGCCGTCCCCGGCCAAGTCCCCCGAAGCCATACGTGAGATCGGCGACGCTGTCCGGCTTGGCACAGCGACCGCCGAAGCCAGCAAACAAGATCGTCTAGCTGGATGTGTCACCCACGTCCTGAGCCTGTTTCGTCACGGACGTCCTGAGACCCGACAGCGCCAAAGGCTTGACATACAGAGGAACCGTTCTATGGCCAGGCCTGTGGTGTGCGTCAGACTTTCTGGCAGGGTTTCGGGGCTGAATCTGTGACAGGGAGTTCGATCTTGAGCAGGAGCAACGACCCGGTGCCGGTCAAGACGCGGCTGCAGCTGGTGCTCGCGGTGTTGGCGCATGAGATGACCGTCGCGGAGGCGGCTCGTCGACACGCAGTCTCGGCAGAGTCGATCAACCGGTGGCGCAACCGGTTCGTCGACGCCGGCAAGGCGGCGCTGGAAGACGGGATGCCGGGCAAGGCCGGCAGCCGCGGCAGCCTGGTCGAGCGGCGGCAACGCGCGGAGATCCAGGAGCTGAAGCTCGCGTTGGCCGAGGCGACGGTGCAGCTGCGGATCTGGCAGAAGGGCTCGGAGTACGTCGGCCTGGTCCCTTCGCCGACCTCGAGGCCCTGAGAGCGGCAGCCGAGCTGCCGGTCGCGAGGTTCGCCGCCCTGGCCGGCATTCCAGAGCGCACCTACCACCGCCGCCTGGCCACGCTCCGAAGCGGCGACGCGCCGGTGAAGGGGCCGTGGCCGACGCCGGCCGTTGATGCGGCCGAGGCCCTGGCGGCGAAGTACGCGGCCGACTGGCCTGCGTGGGGCCACCGCAAGATCGCCGCGATGATGCGCGCCGACGGCCAGGCGTCCACCTCGACGGTCGAGCGAGCCCTGCGCCGCCGTGGGCTGCTGCTGCCGCGGGGGTTCCGGGCAGACCGCAAGTCCTGGGCCGCGCTGCGCCGCAAGGTGTTCCACGACCCGCCGACCGAACGCAACCGGGTCTGGCAGACCGACTTCAGCGAGTTCGAAACAGCGGGCGGTGGGATCTGGCGCATCTGCGCCGTCATCGACTACGCCACCAAGTACTGCCTCGCCGCCAGGATCACCCCGACCGGCCGCGGCGTCGATGCGCTCGCGTGTCTCGACGCGGCCGTCGACGAGGCCGAACGCGTTCTCGGCCTGGACGACTTGCGGGACGACCGTGGCGAACGCGAACT
>NZ_DASYTH010000041.1:0-2316 GCF_036002505.1 Actinophytocola sp.
TTTGGGTCAAGGGTTTGGTCGGTGCCCTGGTCCGTCGTCTGTCCCTGCATAGCGGTTATGGGGCTGGGCCCAACAGCGTGTAATCGGGTTGAGGAGACGACGGGCGGGGCTGCCCATGATGAGCGTCGAGATCACGGTGTGTCTCAATGCCGCGGAGGGCTTGCCCCGACCGCCCGCTTGACGGGCTGCCTGACGAGTCAAGCGGCGATGGGCGCCGCCTGGCGGTGTCGGGTGCCGTGGGTGGCGATGCTGGGATCCCATGCGGTGCCGGTGGTGATGACCGCGTGTAGGTGTCGCAGGATCGCGGCCGCGATCACGGTCTGTGCCTGGGTCGGGGTGAGCTTGTTGTGCTCGCGCGTGGTGAGGTGGTGGTAGCGGGCGGCGTAGACGGGGTTGGCCTTCTGGGCACCCCACACGGTGCGCCACGCGGCCAGCCGAAGCCCGGGTCTGCCTTGCCCGGTGAGTTTGGTGCGGCCGGTGAACGCGCCGGAGGTGTTCTCCCGCGGCGCCAGGCCGGCGTGCTTGACCAGCGCCCGTGCGGTCGGGAACCGTCTCGGGTCTCCGGTCTCGGCCAGGATCGCCGCGGCTCCGATCGGGGAGAGCCCGCTGATCGAGGTGGCCAGCGCGGTCAGCTCGAGCTGGTCGAGGACGGCGGCCATGCGGGCTTCGGTGTCGGCCAGCCGCTGCCCGGCGTGCTGCCAGTCCTCCAGCAGCAGCGCCACCCGCTCGAGCGCGCCGAGCCGGTGCGCGGTCACCCCGGCCGGATCGGCCAGTGCAGCGAACAGCGCGCGCAGGATCCGCAGCGACGGTCTCTGCCCGCCGCGGTGGCTGATCTCGCGTCGGACCGCACGCTCGAACCTGGCTAACCCGAGACGCCGAGTGCGGGCCAGTTGTCCGCCGTCGCGGTCGCAGATCACCGTCATCGCCGCCGCCCACGTCTTCGACCGGAACGGCTGGCGGGCGGTGTCCAACGCGGCCGGCCACACGCACTCCAGCAGGGCCCGGATCTGCTGGATCTGGCTACCCGCCTCGGTGATCAGCTGCTCGCGGCGGGCACCCAGATGCCGCAACCGGCCCCAGGTCTCGTCGACTGGTTCGGGCAGATAGCAGCGCAGCTGCGCGGTCAGCCGGGCGATCAGCACCGCGTCCGTATCGTCGGTCTTGTCGACCGTGAGGTCCTCGCTGCGGCGCGCCCACGAGGTTTGCATCGGCTGCACGCACACGAACGGCATCGACCGCTGCGCTGCGAGCTGACCGAGGACCCGCCAGCGGTGCCCGGTCGGTTCGCACGCCACCGTCACCCCGGCAAACCCCCTGGCCGCGGCCCGGTCGACGGCCCAATCCAACGCCGCACCCAGGTCCCAGGCCCGGCAGCGGAACGTCCGCCGCGCCAGCACCTTCGAATCGTGGTCACAGACCACCACCGTCTGCTTGCGGTCGGCCAGATCGACCCCGACGATCGCGTTCTGCGTCGGCACCAGTGCCCGCAACCTCGCCAGTCGAGCGTTGCGGTTGCGATCCCCTCGAGACACGCCGCTAGCGTTGCCCATGAACGTCCTCCTCCTGCGATGGGACATCAAGCCCGACAAGCGCATCAGGAGGACGTTCCTACGCCACGAACCGACACGCAGAACGTCTTTCTATGCCGCCGACAGGTAACGCAATTGCCAAGTTCCGGTTGCCGCGCCGTGTCCGTACGGATGAACGACAATGAGTGACATGGCTCGCGGTCTTGGAGACGAGTACCAGCTGATCCACGCCGCGCCGACTGTTGAGGAATACCTAGAGCTCAGGGAACGGTCGGGGCTCACACCCAGGACCCTGGAGCAGGCAGCGGTTGGTCTGCAGGGCAGTTGGGTGGCGTGTCACATCGTCTACGAGCCCACCGGCCGTGCTGTGGCCATGGGTCGCGTGCTCGGGGATGGAGGGTGGTACTTCCACGTGGTCGACCTGGCGGTGCTGCCCGAGCATCAGCGCCGAGGCTTGGGTGATGCGGTGCTGACGGCGTTGCTGCACCACGTGCAGACTCACGCGCCGGCAGGTGCCTACGTCAGCCTCCTCGCTGATCCACCGGGGCGGCGACTTTACGCGCGCCATGGATTCACCGCCACGGCCCCACACTCCATCGGTATGGCTCTGCGGATGACTTGAGCGCCATCGAGGTGATGCCCGCTCATGCCGCGTTCAGATCACTACGAAGCGCCCGCAGGCGGTGGTTACGGTGGTCAGATGCTCGACCCGAACCGTCTTGACTTAGAGGAGATCGCCACGGCGCTGGCGGACCAGACCGACTACGAACACCGGTGGCTGATCAAC
>NZ_DASYTH010000042.1:0-11618 GCF_036002505.1 Actinophytocola sp.
CCTCCTCGAGCTCCGCTCCGCGGCGGCGCGTCTCACCCGACATTAGATACACTCTCGCATCTTATTGACCTGGGGCCTCCGGCGGCGTACTACTAGATACGTCACTGTATCTTATCTACGCGGGGGTCTCCCATGACCACGACCAAGCAGAAGCTCGACCCCGGCCTGATCCGCCTGGCCGCGGTCCTGCTCGTCGGCGTGCTCGCCGTCGTCTTCGACACCACGATCGTCAACGTCGCGCTCGACACCCTCGGCCGCGAGCTGCACGTCGGCGTCGCCACCGTCCAGTGGGTGACCACCGGCTACCTGCTCGCCCTCGGCGTGGCCGTCCCGATCACCGGCTGGCTTCTCGACCGCTGGGGCGGCAAGCGGGTCTGGATGGCCGCCCTGCTGATCTTCCTGGCCGGCTCGGTCGGCGCCTCCCTCGCGGTGGACGCGCCCACTCTGATCGCCTGCCGGGTCGTGCAGGGCGTCGGCGGCGGCCTCATGCTGCCCGTCCTGACGACGCTGCTGATCCAGGCCGCCGGCGGCGATCTGCTCGGCAGCGCGGTGGCCGTGGTCTCGCTCCCCGTCCTGCTCGGCCCGATCCTCGGCCCGCTCGCCGGCGGCCTCATCGTCGAGCACCTGAGCTGGCGCTGGATCTTCTGGGTGAACGTCCCGTTCTGCGTGGCCGGGCTGCTGCTGGCCTGGCGCCTGATGCCCCCGCTGCCCGGCACCGGCCGCGCCCGGCTCGACGCGGTCGGCCTGGCCCTGGTCTCACCCGGCATAGCCGCCGTCGTCTTCGCACTGGCCCGGGTGGGGGTCGAGGACGGCTTCACCCACCCGTCGGTCCTGCTCCCACTGGCCGCGGGCGTGGCGCTGCTGGCCGCCTTCGCGATCCGGGCCTGGCAGCGCGGCGCCGCCGCTCTGGTGGACGTCCGCCTGTTCCGGGTCCCGTCCTTCTCCGCCGCGAGCGCCCTGCTGTTCCTCTCCGGCTTCGCCCTGTACGGCGGCATGCTGCTGGTGCCCCTCTACTTCCAGCAGGTGCGCGGCGCGAGCGCGTTCACCGCCGGCCTACTGATCGCCGCCCAGGGCGTCGGCATCCTCGCCAGCCGCGGCCTGGCCGGCAAGCTCACCGACCGCCTCGGCGCCCGCTGGGTGACATTCACCGGCCTGCTGGTGGTGGCGGTGGCGACGGTCCCGTTCGCGCTGGCCGGCGACCACACCAACCGCTGGTGGCTGGTCGCCACCCTGGTGGTCCGCGGCATCGGCCTGGGCGCCGTCACGATCCCGGTGATGGCCGCCTCCTACGTGGGCCTGGCCAAGGACGAGGTCCCGCACGCCAGCATCATCACCCGCGTGGCCCAGCAGATAGGCGGCTCGTTCGGCACCGCCGTCCTGGCCGTGGTCCTGTCCCGCGCGCTAGCCGCCCACACCCCGCCCCACGCCTTCGACGTCACCTTCTGGTGGTCGATCGTCTTCACCCTGCTCGCTCTGCTCCTGACCCTCCGCCTCCCGGTCCGCGCCGTCGACGCCGCACGTTCCGCGGCGCGGTGACTACTGCTGGGCTGCGCTTGCGGCGGCGGCGCGGAGCTGGGCGGCGGTGTTCTCGGTGAGCGGATCGCCGTGGCCGAAGCAACTCGCGCTCTACCAAGGTCGACCGGAGCAGGTCCCCCCCGCTTCAATCAGCTGAAGCCCCGATCACCCGCCCGCTTGCCGCGATCAAAGCCCGTTTGCGGCTGGTGACACGTTTCTTACCGGCATCCCCACCACGGCGTCTGGAGCAACCCGGCACCCTGACGTCCGTAGCCGTCAATCGGCGCGAGTCAGTTGTTCTTCAGAGGCGGATCGGGATTGCTGCCGCCCGGGTGCTACTGCTCGGGCTTCCCGTGATGCGCACCGATGGTGACACCCCCACCGGCTGGCAGAACCGTGTCGCGTCCGGGGTCCGCGCCCTGGCCGTGAGCGAACGACGGTCGCGCTGCACGGCGGTTATGGTCCCGATCGTGACCGGCTGGTCGTCGGCGAGCTCGACGGCAGGCACCTCCGTTACCGCGGTGAGTACCGTCTCGTCCTGCCCGACGGTTCGCCCCTGCCAGCGGTAAGGGTCTCCGGTCGCGGCGCCACCCTGCACCCGCTGACCGACACCGACTGGTTCCGCCTCGACCTCGACGACATCCCCGCGCAGATATCGTGCAGATATCGTAAGGAGCACGGTGCCCGGCATCCCGGCGGAGCAGTGATCCGCGATTTGCGACGCCTGATCCACGCACGGATCCACCGCGGTGCGCGTGGGCACCCGAAAGGTTATAGACGACCGGATCTGCCGCCGACCGGTCGGGCGCGCCGCGATTCGAGACCTCGTGAGGCTCCTCATCGCTGTCCTGTGCGTCGACGTTCGGCGACCTCATCGCCTGCACAGCGTCGGCGCCGCCCTGGCCGGTCGAGTCGGCGTTCTGCTGACTCTGCGGCGTGGTTCAGTTGACTCGGCCGATGGCGTGGCCCTGCTTACGCAGCTGCCGGGCCCAGCCCTGCACGGTGTGCCGGGGAACGTTGAAATGATCGGCGAGTCCGCTGACGCTGCCGACCTGCTGGTAGGCGGCCATCACCTCCTCGGCGGGTGGCATCCGCCGGTACACCCGCTCCCGGCTCTCCACCGGCGCGGCGGCCTGTCCGGCCGCCGCGACCCGCCGACGGCCCGCCGGGGTCTGCGCCGCCGTGGCCTCGGCGCTGGCGCGTCGTCGTGGGGTGCGGGTCGACGCCGACTCGGTGGCGGGTGCGCGTTCCGGCCCGCGGTCCCCGCCGGCCGGCCCTGCCGACGTGGCCGTCCCGGGCGCGGATTCTGGCAGTGGCCCTTCGGCGCTCAACGCGTCGGACAACCACTGCAACGCCCGCCGACGGCCAGCGGCGTCCAGCGGGTGCAACACCTGATACGCCGCCTCCACCGCGGCGAGCTCTGACAATGCCATCCCGAACACACTCCATGAACGTCGATTGTTGGGTCAGCGTAACCGACGATCACCCGAAGAATGCGAACACCTCTCCACGTTCGTGCTGGCGACCAGACAGTTGGGTGGTGTACGCCCAGAACAGACCGTGGCGGCTGACTGCACCGCCACACCGCGGCAAATACAGACCCGGCATACACGCACTAATACCCGCCCAACGCGCGCCCGGGGTTCACCACGCGCCGGCGTTGTCGCCATGCCAAAACTGCTCGAACAGCCACACGAGTCCTATGTTCAAGGTCTCGAGGAAGCTGCCCGCCAGCCGGAGCCCTTCTGCCGCAGCGCCAACCAAGATCAATGGCGCTGATCTGCCGCGTAGCGGCGCGTCCTGTTCCGCCGCGAGTTCCGCAGTGCCTGCCTGGTACCGGGCGCGCCGAAGGCGGCCACCCATCTCGTACCGGCCGGCCCCTGACTGACAGCGCCGTTAGTGCAACACTCCCGCCATGGCCTACGACGAGGAGCTCGCCAACCGAGTACGGGAGCTTGTTCAAGTTGAGGAAGGCATCACCGAGATGCGGATGTTCGGCGGCCTTGCGTTCCTGATCAACGGCAACATGGCGGTTAGTGCTAGTGGCCAGGGCGGACTCCTGCTTCGTGTCGATCCTGCCGATACCGGAGCGTTGTTGAGTGACCCCAACGCGCGCCGGTTCGTGATGCGAGGGCGGGAAATGGACGGCTGGCTGCGCATCCACCCGAACGGCCTGACGACGAACCGACAGCTCAAGCGATGGGTCGCCCGCGGCGTCGCCTACGCCCGCTCGTTGCCCCCCAAGCGGTAGCCTCCCGAACCGGGTTCGGCGCCCCAGCGCCATACCGGTCGAGATGACGCCTCATGCCTGCCAGACGCAGGTTCGGGTACGGCATGCCAGGTCGCTGCTGCGCGCGGGGCTACCGATCACCACCGTCGCCGCCCAGGCCGGCTTCTGCGACCAGGCCCACCCTGACCCGGCACTTCAAGCGCATCGTCGGCCTGACCCCGGGCCGGTACCTCAGGGACGGCATCACCTGACATCTGAAGCGCTCGCGCGGCGACCCCCGCGCCGACCGGTCAGTGTGGCCGCAGGACGACCACCGGCAGATCTCGCTTCGCCCTCCGCTGGTACCGGGCATATCGCGGCAGACCGGCGATGACCAGCTGCCACAGCCGGGGCCGCTCCTCGCTGGTTGCGGGCCGGGCAGTCACAAGGAACATGTCGCTGCCCACCTGCACGACGACCTCCGGGTCCCGTAAGAGGTTGAGGTACCAGTCCGGATAGGCCGGCACACCCCCGTTGGAGACGACAACCAAGTAGTCGTCGCCGTCGCGCCAGTAGAACAGCGCTGTCCGGCGGGGTCGGCCGGTGATGCGGCCGCGGGTGGTCAGCAACAACGAGTCGTGCCCGTACCATCGCTGGCCGTCGCGACCATCGGTCTCGACGTACCGTCGGATGTGACGCGCGACCCAACCGATCGAGCTGTCGGTCACGCCCGCCGCAGCGCCAGCGCCGTCGCTTCCCGGTCCCGCCACACGCTCCTCCATCCCGGGGGCCGCCGATCCACCAGGGAGTCGACGAACCCGCGCTGCGGCTGACCGTCAGCGTCCAGGGTGATCGCCGGATTGTTGTCGCCAACGGTGAATTGCAGATCCGACTCTTCGGGAACTTATCAAGGCGATGATCATGCACTCGAACGTTGCCGCCGTACGGCCGCCGCTCGTGGGAAGCCGAACCGGTCAACTAGAGGCTCGGGTGGTGCTGCGCGGTGCCAGCCGCGATCGCCGCCATCTGCTGCCGACACCACACGGCGGGCACCTCCCCGGCGAGGAACGCGGTCTCAAGCAGTAGTTGTTGCCGCTCACTATCGGTCGCCTCACCCGCCGCGACGGCCGTCGGCCGGTCCGGCCGCCGCCGCGCCATCGTAGGGAATCGGCCGCCGGCTCGCCGGTGACGTAGGAACCCGACCGAGGAGTCCGAGCGCGACCAGCAACGCAGCAATGATCGGCACCGCAATATCGGCCATACCGCCACCTCCCACGCTGCGGTTGTCGTCCCCAGATTTTCCCCCGTCATACCGCTGTCCGGGAAGCGCGCACGAGGCTGGCGCGAGGTCCGTCGTACACGCAGGTGACAGGTGGTCGGTTCGATCGCGGTAGGGGAATGAGCGTGTCGATCAGCCAAGGCCAGCAAGCGCACCCTTTCGCAGCGACGAGATGCCCGGAGCTCGTGTCGAGATCCGACGCTTGATCCAATACCACAGAACGGCGCACGCACATGCCGCTGACCGAGCGTTGCGCAACGTAGCCCGGTCGGCCGATATCCGCCACAATGCGGCACAGCTTCAAGCACACGCCGACTCGTTGAGGGCAGCTGCCAGAAAGCGCCCTCCACCATCGCCAACCAAGTCAGCCGAGCAACCGGTTCTGTCGCGTTCAGCTCCTTTGCTCTCGCTACTCGCTGCCAGAGGCGGCGACGTTGCGGAACGTTTGGCTGACATCACCGATGCCAGTCGACCAGGAGCTGCTCGACCCGGTTGACGGCCGCCGGGGGATCTTCCGTTTCGAGCACGATGTCCCAGGGCTCAACGCCCAGCTGGCCTGCGACCACCAGGTACCGGTCGGGTTGCGGAACCACCGCGACGAAGGCCGGCGCGATCAGTTCCTGGCGCAGCCTCGGCGATCCTGGCGACAACGGTGACGAGCGGAACTTCAGCAGGCCAGTGTGCCGCTGCGGTCGAGGATTCGCCACATCCCGCCGCAGCCGGGCGGCGCGGTCTGTCCCCCACATGCACCTGGCCAGCTGCAGCATGACCCGCGCCGCATGTAGAGGCTCCGCCGCGCGGTCGATGCGGTCCAACGCCGAACGGAGGTGAGCGGCCGCCCGAGCCCAATCGCTGATCAGATCGGCGGCCTCCGCGGCGGCGCTGAGCAGGTCCACCCGTTCCCGCGGTGTCCCGGTACCGACGTCCGGCACCGGTCCCACAGCGCAATAGCCCGCTCGAACTGCCGCACCCCCTCGGCGGGCGCGAAGGCCATGACCGCCGCCCGGCCGGCGGTCACCGCGGCGGCTAGGGCTCGATAATCGTCGCGCGCGGCGTACCAGTGATGGGCCAGCTCCGCCAGGACTCGCGCATCGTGTCCGTCCCGGTGCCGCTCCTGCAAGACCTCAGCCATGCAAGCGTGCAGCCGCCGCCGCTCGCCCAGCAAAATGTGCTGGTAGACCGCTTCCCGCACTAGCGCGTGCCGGAACACGTACCGCTCTCCGGCGGCCTCCGTCAGCACGAGTTGCTGGGCAACCGCCTCGCGCAGCCCGTCGAGCAGCGTGTCCTCGCCTATGCCAGCGCGCGCCGCCACCACGGCCAGCAGATCCGCCTCCGCCGCCTCGCCGGCGACCGAGGCCAGCCCCCACACGGGCGTATTCGTCCCTGCCTCACGTTCCCAACGGCGGCGACCTTCGGCGCGTCTTGAATATCGTCGCGGCCCCCCGCCTCGAACCGGGCAACCCGTCCTTATGAGCGACGGCGAGCGCCAACGCCCGACCGCGCGGCTCCACAGCGGGAAATGGCACGAGAAGCTGGAAGCCTTGGCCGGACTCGAACCGGATGCCGTCAGGAACCCGCTTTGCAGGCGGGCAGCTCCCGCTCAGTCCGGAGTGGAACGAAGGACAGATCCTACGACGTTCCAGCGCTCGTGTGGTTCTTGCGCGGTGTGCGCTCGCCGTGCAGCGCTTGGTCAAGCGGAGGGCGTGGGATTCGACCCAACGAGCAAGATCACCACTGCTAGCGGTTTCAAGATCTCCACGCAACTCGGCCAGCGATCTCATGGCCGAATTCGGGATTCTTCGATACAGCCTCCTGCGGGAGAATCTCAGGGATTCCCGTCTGTGCGGTGAACAAAGAGGAGCAGATCGTGAGAAACCGAAGGTCGGTCGCGGCGGCGATCTCCGCCGCCTTGGTGCTTGGCTCGATCCTGGCCGGCGGGGCGGCGTACGCAGGTTCTGGGGTGGCCGTATCCGGCACGAAGCCGTCGTGGGCCAGCTCGGCGAACCTGGTGCGGCACGCCGATCCCAATCAGACGATCGGGTTCCGTCTCTATCTTGGGTGGCGGAACGCGGACACCGCGCAAGCACTTGCGGGTGCCGTGTCGGATCCGCGGAGTGCTTCTTACCGCCACTTCCTGTCACCGGCCGAATTCCGGCAGCGCTTCGCCCCCACAAGCAGCGACGTTGCCGCCGTCCAGCAGTGGCTGCGGACCAGTGGCCTCAAGGTCGACTACGTGCCCGCCAACAACCACTTCATCGCGGCGGAGGGCACCGTCGGCCAGCTCGAGGCGGCGTTCGGCACCAGCCTCAACCTCTACAACGTTGACGGCAAGCAGCTGCGGGCCCCCGCAAGCAACCTCAACGTGCCGGCGTCGATCGCGGGCCTCGTCTCTGGCGCGGTCGGGATCGACCAGAGCTACGAGTTCGTCCACCCGAATAGCCGGGTGGACGGGAACGCGCCACCGCCGGCGGGCTTCCGCAACGCGCCGCCGCTGTCCACCTACTGGGCGCAGCTGTCCTCGCCGTACGCCTATCCGGCGGGCTTCACGGCTGTGACGAACCCGGCCACCGCCCCGTGGACCGTCCGCGGCTACACCCCGGCCCAGATCAAGGGCGCCTACGGCATCAGCGGCTACAACGGTGCCGGGCAGACCGTGGCAATCATCGACGCCTATGCGTCGCCGACCATCCTTGCCGACGTCAACCAGTGGTCGACCAACCGCGGCCTACCGACCATGACCGCCGGGCAGTTCTCACAGGTCGTGGCGCCCGGCATCTTCCGCCGGCCGGAGAACCCGGTGCAGGACCCGCAGGGCTGGTCCGGCGAGGAAACCCTCGACGTGGAGGCCGTGCACGGCATGGCCCCGGCGGCCAACATCGTCTACGTCGGCGCACCGAACAACTACCAGGATCTGGACGCGGCGATGAACCACGTCGTCGACCGACACCTGGCCCAGATCGTCACCAACTCCTACGGCTTCGCGACCGAGCTACTCCCACCCGGCTACGTGATTCCGCAGGAGCAGACGTTCATCCAGGCGGCTATCGAGGGCATCGGCATCTACTTCTCCTCGGGCGATAATGGCGACGAGAGCTCACGCTTCGGCTTCCCGACCACCGACTGGCCGGCGTCGAGCCCATGGGTCACCTCCGTCGGCGGCACCAGCCTGGGCATCGACCAGGCGAACACGCGGGCCCTCGAGACTGGCTGGGGCACCTCCTCCTACACATGCAACACGACCACCCTGGCGTGTACCCGCAGTGGTTGGCTGTACGGCGCCGGCGGCGGCGTGAGCCAGCTCTTCGGCAGGCCGTCCTACCAGACCGGCTACGGCCTATCGACAACGGGTCGCGCGGTCCCCGACATCGCGGCGCTCGGCGACCCGCAGACGGGGTTGCTCGTCGGGCAGACGCAGACCTTCCCCGACGGGACGTACTACGACGAGTACCGCATCGGCGGGACGAGCCTATCGAGCCCCATC
The DNA here is from genome assembly GCF_036002505.1 of Actinophytocola sp. Taxonomy (GTDB): domain Bacteria; phylum Actinomycetota; class Actinomycetes; order Mycobacteriales; family Pseudonocardiaceae; genus DASYTH01. The sequence goes on from NZ_DASYTH010000042.1 coordinate 8,485, forward strand.
ATGGCGGGCCTGATGGCGCTCGCCGACCAGGCCGCGGGCACGCCCCACGGCTTCGCCAACCCGCTGTTCTACGCCCACCCGGGCGCCTTCTACGACGTCCGGTCGGTCAAGACGGCCGTCGCGCGCCGGAACTTCAACAATGGCGTCGACGCCAGCGCGGGAACGTCCGACTTCTTGCGCACCTTCGACGACTACTCCGGCTCGCCGTCGCAGCACACCGGTCCCGGCTGGGACAACGTGACCGGCCTCGGGACACCGGGCGCCAACTTCCTGGCCACATTCGGACACTGAAGAAGCACCGTCAGCAAGTCGAGGGAGGCCGCCGGAAAATCGGCGGCCTCCCTCACCGCAACCGACATGGGCATGCGTGTGAGACCTCATGACTCCGGCGCGTTCGAGGATCTCTTCGAGTGGCATCGCGAGCCGGGGCGGTGGGAGGGTGCCGAAGATGCGCACGCACCACCGGGTTCCGTGTAGGCACCCCACCTCCCGGGCCGCAGACGTGCTCAAGCCGTCGAGGATCCCTGCGGCTTGGGTGGCACCGGCAGCGAGCGTGGACGGGTCCGGGGCGGGCATGAGTGCAGTTGCGCCGCAGACCGGCGTCGACCCGATGAACCGGTGGGTGGTCGCGGTTGGCGGGGTCGTGATCGTGGTGCGATGGGGCTGACCACTCGGTACGGTTTGGTACGTCGCGCCCAAGGTGTAGCTCGTCCCGAAGGCGCGCCGTTGCTGTCCACAAGAGACGGAACACGGCTGAACATCTGCCCGAGACCGAGCGGAGCTGGGTCGACCTGAAACTCGTTCGCGTCCTGAACAACCCGGACGCGGCCGCCGGGCTGCGCGACTTCAAGGCCCTCGCCACGGCATTGGAGCGCAAGTACCCCGGTGCGGCCGCCTCGCTGGCGAGGGACGGGTGGAGTTGTTCACCGTCGGCCGCCTGGCATCACCGGCACCCCTGGCCAGGACGTTGACCACCTCCACCCGATAGAGTCGATGATCTCCATCGCCAGAGCCACCAACCGCAACGTGAGCCGCTGGCACGGCGGGCAGATGGTGCTGCGCTGGACAGCCGCCCGGCATGCTCAACGTGCAGCGTTCGTTCCGCCGCGTCAAGGGGCTACAAACAGATGCCTCAGCTCATCGCCGCGCTACACCGACACGCCCACCCAACCACCGCGCGCCGCCCCGAAACTGTCGGCGCGGGCTGTGGCTGCAGTTCGACTGGGGCGACGGGCCGCGGGTGCACGTAAGACGTACCTGCTCTGCGCGTGGTTGGCCTGGTCGCGGTTCCGGGTGGTGATTCTCGGTCTGGGACCAGACAATGGGCACGTTGATCGCCTGCCTGGACGCGACGCTGCGGCGACTCGGCGGGTTCCGGCGTATCTGTTGGGAGACAACGCGAAGACGGTCACGGTCGAGCACGTGGCCGGGGTCGCGGTGCGCCACCCCACGGTCGTGGCGGCGGGGCGGCACTACGGCGCCACCGTGCACTCGTGCGAGCCGTTCGATCCGGAGTCCAAGGGCGGCGTTGAGGCCACGGTGGAGATAGCCAAAGCGGATCTGGTTCCGACGGAGGCGAACCTGCGCGGCGTCAGCGCAGCCCTGCCTCGCGCAGCACAACTTCGGACGACGGAACCATCAGCCTCAACGTCCCACCCGTCTCTGGAATGAGTCAAGTAACTCGGCGAAGCCTCAAGCAGGGCAGCAGGGACCCGGGCGCCACGATCCGGCATCAGACGCGTACTCGCCGCATTCGGTAGACCCTGAAATGGTCACGACGATGCGTCCGACCGCGGATCCCGCCGCTTGGCGTTCCCAACCGGCAGCGACCTGTTCGAGCGGTATGGTCTTGTGGGCGACGGTCAGCTCGCCGCGAGCGACGTGCTCGGCGATGGTGGTGAGCGCGGCTGCCCGCTGCTCGCGAGTAAGCGCATTGTTGCCATAGCCGAGAAGGCGCAGAGACCGGCTGCGCACCGTGGACGAGTCGACCGGGCAGGTCTCGGCGGCAGAGCTGCCCAGGTTCACCAGCCGCCCGTCCCGGCCGAGCGCTCGGGCCGCGGCCGCGGCAGGGACGCCGAAGAGCGGGTCGAGCACGAGGTCTACCGGTCCATCGGCGGCGGCCGCCAACCGGGTGGCGAGTTCGTCGACACTGTCGGTGTCGAGCGCAACGATGGCGTCTGCGCCAGCCTCCCGCGCCCTGGCCTGCGCCGCGACCGACCGGGCCGCGGCAATCACGCGACGGGCGCCCGCGGCGCGGGCGAGCTGGACGGCGGCCTGCCCGACCACGCCTCCGGCGCCGAGCACGATCACCTGTTCGCCGGAAGTCAGCTCGCCACGCCAGGTCAGAGCCATGTACGCGGCCACAGCCGACAGTCCCAGCGCGGCGACGAGCACAGGGTCGGCTCGGTCGGGCAGGACGACGACGTCGGCCTCCGCCACTGCCGCCACGGCGGCCATGCTGCCGTGGCCGGGCCTCGTTCCCGCGGAGGTCGGGAACCACACGTTCCGGCCGTCCAGCGTGCCGACCCCTTGCAATCCGGGGACGTAGGGGGTGCGGGGGTCACCGAGGTATGACGCGCCCGAGGCGCACAGCACGTCCAGGGGAGTGATTGGCGCGGCGGTCACCTCGACCAGGACGTGGCCCGGGCCGGCCGCCGGCATGTCACGCTCGGCCACGACGGGTGGCCGACCGAGTGTCTGAATCTCCGCGGCGCGCACGGTCAGGCGCCTGGTTCGAGGAAGGGCATCCGGACATGCCCGACGGGCTGCGAACGCTCGATCGGCGCGAGGTCGCGGTCTCTCGCGTGAAGGATTCTGTACAACAGCGAGTTGCTCACGAGCGGGCTCCATTCGGTCGGGGTACCGGGTGGGTAGGGTGTCCATGCTGTCGACGGGTCGGCGCCGAGGTGATCGAGTGCCGCGGTGGTGCTCCGCGGTCGGCTCACGGCGTTGTGGACAGGGGCGCACCGCCGGGGGCCTGTTGGAAAGCGGGTATACCGGTGATTGCGCGGCCCATGATGAGGGTGTGCACCTCGTCGGTGCCTTCGTAGGTCCGCACGCTCTCGAGGTTGTCGGCGTGTCGCAGTGGCGAGTGGTCGAGGGTGATGCCGTTCGCGCCGAGGATCGTGCGCGCC
>NZ_DASYTH010000043.1:0-71210 GCF_036002505.1 Actinophytocola sp.
CCGAAAACTCAGCAAAGGCGAAAAGACAGCCAACACGGCACTATCCGCACTCCGCGCACCCATCGAGCGGGTCGTGGCACACTTCAAGAACTGGCGGATACTTCACACCGACTACCGACGCCCCTACACCACATACCGGGACGCGTTCGATGCTGCCCGAGCATTGTTCTTCTTCTCGATCAAGTGGGGTTTTGAATAAGACTCATACCAGAGACCTGTCGGGAATCCCGACGGAGGGTCAACCTTTCGCCGGCCACCGGTGAACCCACGATGGCCTGGTCGAACGCCAGACCAGCAGCAACCAGCCTGCGCGCAACCCACGGCAGTTGCGACATCCGGCGCGGCGGTCGCGAACTTCACCGTGGCGAGCACGCCGCGGACGTTCGACGAGCAGAATGGCGCATGGAAGGACGGCGAGACCACATTCCTGCGCTGCACCGTGTGGCGCCAGTACGCCGAGAACGTCGCCGAGAGCCTCACCCGGGGAGCGAGGGTGTTGGTTCAGGGTCGGCTGGTGCAGCGGTCGTTCGAGACCCGGGAGGGCGCCAAGCGAACGGTGGTCGAGGTGCAGGTCGACGAGGTCGGCCCGGCGTTGCGGTATGCGACGGCGAGAGTCAACAAGGTCAGCCGCGGCAGCGCGGTGAACGCTGCGCCTGATGACCCCTGGCAATCCGCGTCAGTGCCCACCGGTCCCGCCGCGGACGTCGAGCCGCCTTTCTGATCGTCCGGTGGACGAGTCCCGCTGATGCCGGTCAGCTGGCGAGTGCGCGGGTGAGGATTTCTTCGACGATATCGGACTTGGCATTGGCGTAGTGCTGGACGTACTTCCAGTTGCGTTTGGCGAGGGTGCGTTTGGTGCGTTCGTAGAGGGCGCGGTCGTCGTTGTGGGTGCGGAGGTGGTCGCGGAAGGCGAGGATGCGGGTGATCTCGGGGTCGGACCTGCCGGGTGAGAAGACGTGGAGGTTGATGCTGTGCGGGGCGCCGTTCTCGGTGCGCTGGATCAGGCAGCGGTGCTCGTACCAGTCGGGTTCGCGGACGCGGAGGGTGTAGCCGAGGCGCTCGAGGGATGGGACGTAGGCGGGCTCGTCGGCGGAGTCGGGGACCACCAGGAGGATGTCGATGATCGGTTTGGCGGCGAGGCCGGGAACGGAGGTGGAGCCGGTGTGCTCGATGCGCAGGACGAGGTCGCCGAGGGCGGCGCGGATCGCGGCCTCGTCGGCGGCGTACCAGGCCGGCCAGTCCGGGTTGTAGTCCTCGAGGACGACCTGCACCGCGTACGGTTTCAGTTCGCCGACGGTCGCGGCGGCAATGAGGTCGTCACCATCCAGCTTCGCCATGCGGGCCAGGCTAGTCAGCCGGCGATCGGGAGTTCGAGCGTGTTTCCGGTCGCCTCGCGCAGGGCCGTCCGCATGGCGGCGCGCGGCGCGGGGTGGCCGGTGAACAGCTCGGCCTGGGTGAAAGCCTGGTGCAGCAACATGTCCAGCCCGGTGACGAGCACTCCGCCCCGCCGCTGGACGGCGGTGGCCAGGGCCGTCGGCCACGGGTGGTAGATCACGTCGAGCACGCAGGGGGCGCTGGCCAGGGCGTCGACATGCGGTGCGATCGCGGCCGCGGGCACCGTGCTCACCAGCACGGCGGACTCCTTGGCCAGCACGGCGAGGTCGGCGGAGGTCCAGCGGAGAACTGTGACCGGCAGGCCCAACCGGTCGGCGCAGGCGACGGCCGCGCCGGCCCGGGACGGATCCCGGACGACGACCGAGACCGACCGCACGCCGAGATCACGCAGCCCCGCGACCGCGGCGCACGCGGTGCCGCCGGCGCCCAGCACCACCCCGAGCGGGCCCGGCCGGAAGCCCCCGGCCCGCAGCGCGCCGACCACGCCGTCCACGTCCGTGCAGTCCGCGTGCCAGCCGGAACCCTTGCGCACCAACGTGTTCGCCGCGCCGACGGCGACCGCCCGGTCGGTCGCGGTGTCCGCCACCCGCAGCGCCGCGTGCTTTCCCGGCATGGTCACCGAGAGACCCACCCAGGACTCGTCGAGCCCGGACACCAGCGCCGGCAACCCGTCCGCGTCCCGCTCGATCCGCTCGTAGGTCCAATTCAGCAACCCGAGCTCGCGGAACGCGGCCAGGTGCAGCACCGGGGACAGCGAGTGGGACACCGGCGAGCCCACCACGGCCGCGCGACGTGGCTCAGTACGCACCGTTCGCCTGGGCCTGCCTGACGTTCGCGTCGTGCTGCTCCGCCGTCTCGGCGAAGCACGAGGTGCCGTCCTTCTGGCAGCGCACGAAGAACAGCCACTTCCCGTCCGCCGGCTTGGCCGCCGCCTCCAATGCCCCCTTGCTGGGCGAGGAGATCGGGCCGGGTGGGAGGCCGAAGTTCGCGTAGGTGTTGTACGCACCGGCCTTGGCGCGGTCCGCCTCCTTCGTCCGGATCGCCGGACGGTCCAGCACGTAGTTGACCGTCGAGTCGTAGGCCAGCTTCATCTGCGGCTGGGCGGCGAGCCGGTTGTAGGTCACCCGGGACACCTTGGCGAAGTCCTTCTCGATCCCCTCGCGCTCGATCAGCGACGCCATCACCAGCACCTGATAGGCGGAGAACCCGGTGTCCGAGGCCATCTTCGGCATGCCGATGGCCTGCAGCCGGGTGGCCGACTCGGAGATCACCTTCTGCCACAGCTCCTGCGCGGTCGACCCGGGCTTCACGTCGTACACCCCGGGCTGCACCAGACCCTCGAGCCGCCGCTTGGGCTCCAGCTTGGACGCGTCCGGCACCGCCCACTCCGGCACGCCGAGCGCGGCCAGGTCCCCGGTCTCGGCGACCTTGCGCAGTTCCTCCACCGGCACGCAAGTGCTCTTGCCGTTCACCTCGGCGCAGGAGGCGGTGCTGAGCCGCTTCACGATGCCGGGCTCGACGCCGCCGTCCAGCTTGGTGATGTCGTCGAGCTGGTACCCGCCGCGGATCTCCAGCCGCCCCTTGCGCGCGTCCGGGGTGAGGATCCGGGTGACCGCGTCCTTGCCGGACACGTGGGTGCGCATCACGTAGAAGCCCGGCTGGATGCCGAGCACGCGGTTGTCACCCTCGGCCGCCTTCACGAACGCCTTGGTGCTGGCCACCACGCCGCCGTCGTGCAGCACCCCGGCGATCACCGCGGTGGACGCGCCGTCGGGGATCTCCACCACCACGTCGCTCTCGCCGGCGCCGGAGTAGTCGTCGTAGCCGCCGATGTCGATGCCGAGCACCTGGGTGAGCCCGAACCAGACGCCGGCGCCGATCAGGCCGATCACCACCAGGACGCCTAACCAGACGGTGATCCGGCGGCTCTTTCGGCGCTTGGGCGGGCGCCGGCGCGCCGCGCGGTACCGCCCGTGGTCGGTGTGCCGCTCGCTGAACAGTCCGAGCTCGTCAGTCACCACTTCGCCTCCGCAGCAGGGCAATCCGGGCGTCCAGCCAGGCCTGCAGGATCTCGACGGCCGCGGCCTGGTCAACCACCGCTCTCTGCCGTCTGCCCCGCACACCCCGGTCGCTGAGCATTCGGGACGCGCTGACCGTGGTCAACCGTTCGTCAGCCAGCCGGACCGGCACCGGATCGATACGAGCCCCCAATTCCCCTGCATACGCCACCGCTTGCTCGGCGGCGGTGCCGTGCCGAGCGGAGAGAGTCCTCGGTAAGCCCACCACCACTTCGACCACCTCGTACTCGGCAACGAGCTCGGCAAGCCGGTCGAGGTCGCGGCCCGACCGCTCGTCACGGGACAGGGTAACGAGCGGCGTGGCGAGCACCGGACCCGGATCACTCAGTGCAACCCCGACCCGGACCGACCCGACGTCCACGCCGAGCCGCCGGCCCGGGCCGGGGTCCTGCTCACCAGGCCTGTCCGGGTTCACCCGATAAGCGCATTCCGCAGCAGCCGCACCGCCTCCTCGACCCCAGCCGGGTTGGTGCCGCCACCCTGGGCGAGATCGGGCTTGCCGCCGCCCCGCCCACCGATCGCCGGCGCGAACGCGGGCACCAGCCCGCCGGCCGCGAGCCCGCGGTCCCGCGCGGCCGCGGTGGTGGCCACCACAAAGCTGACCTTCGCGCCGTCGGCGGAGAACAGCGCGACCACGCCGGGCCGCGCGCCGAGCCGGTTGCGCACCTCGCCGGCCAGCGTGCGCAGGTCGTTGCCGGCCACCCCGTCCGGCGTGGCGAGCGCGACCAGCGCGGTGCCGTTGACGTCCTCCGCCTGCTCGGCCAGCGTGCCCGCGGAGGACAGCAGCTGGGCGCCGCGCAGCCGTTCCAGCTCCTTCTCCGCGACGCGCAGCTTCTCCACCACGGCGCCGATCCGCTCCGGCAGCTCCTCCGGCTTCGCCTTGAACTGCTCGGCGAGCTGCGCGACCAGCACGTGCTCGCGGGCCAGGAACCGGAACGCGTCCAGCCCGACCAGCGCCTCGACCCGGCGGACACCCGCGCCGATGGACGCCTCGGAGAGCAGCTTGACCACGCCGATCTCGCCGGAGCGGTGCACGTGGGTGCCGCCGCACAGCTCCTTGGAGTAGTCCCCGATGGTGATCACGCGGACCTTGTCGCCGTACTTCTCGCCGAAGAACGCGATGGCGCCGGCCTTGCGCGCCTCGTCCAGCGTGGTGATCTCCGCGCGCACGTCGTAGTCGTGCAGCAGCACGTCGTTGACCTCGTCCTCGACGTCGGCGAGCACGCTGGGCGGGACCGCGCCGCCGGGCGAGGTGAAGTCGAACCGCAGCCGGCCGGGCGCGTTCAGCGAACCCGCCTGTGCCGCCTGGGTCCCCAGCGCCCGCCGGACTCCCGCGTGCACCAGGTGCGTTGCCGAATGAGACCGGGACACGGCCCGCCGCCGGTTGGGGTCGACCTCGGCGTGCACGGTCTGGTCGAGGGTGATCTCACCGGTGAGCACCTTGCCGCGGTGCACGTTCAGGCCGGCCACCGGCGACTGCACGTCGTGCACCTCGATCTCGGCGCCGTCGGCGAGGATCCGGCCGGTGTCGGCGAGCTGGCCGCCGCCCTCGGCATAGAACGGGGTGCGGTCCAACACCACCTCGACCTCGGCCCCGGCCCCGGCCGCAGGCGCCGGCTCGCCGCCGACCAGCAGCCCGACAACCCGCGCCTCGGAGCCGAGATCCTTGTAGCCCAGGAACTCCGTGGTGCCGTGAGCGTCCAAGATGGACCGGTAGCCGCCACCGCCGGCGTGTCCGACCTTGCGTGCCGCGGCGTCCTCTTTGGACCGTTGGCGCTGCTCGGCCATGAGCCGGCGGAAGCCCTCCTCGTCCACCGTGAGGCCCTGCTCGGCCGCCATCTCCAGGGTCAGGTCGATCGGGAACCCGTAGGTGTCGTGCAGCTGGAACGCCTTGTCGCCGGGCAGCACGTCGCCGCCGCCCTGCCTGGTCTCCGTCGCGGCCAGGTCGAAGATCCGCGAGCCGCTGGTGAGCGTGCTGAGGAAGGTGTCCTCCTCGTTGCGCACGATCGCGTCGATCCGGTCGAAGTCGCTGACCAGGTTGGGGTAGAACGCGCCCATCGTGGTCCGCACCACCGCGGCGAACTCGCCGAGCACCGGCTCCTGCACGCCGAGCAGCCGCACCGAGCGGACGATCCGGCGCAGCAGCCGGCGCAGCACGTAACCGCGGCCCTCGTTGCCGGGCACGACCCCGTCGCCGATCAGCAGGACGCCGCTGCGCGCGTGGTCGGCGATCACCCGGAACCGGACGTCGTCGGCGAGGTCGGCGCCGTACCGCCGGCCGGACATCTCCTCCGCCCTGGTGATCACCGGCACGACCAGGTCGGTCTCGTAGATGTTGTCCACGCCCTGGAGCAGGATCGCCACCCGCTCGACACCCATTCCGGTGTCGATGTTCTTGGCCGGCAGCTCACCGAGGATCGGGTGGCCTTTCTTCGGGCTGCCCTCGCCCCGGATGTCCTGCATGAACACCAGGTTCCAGAACTCGAGATACCGGTCCTCGTCGGCCTCCGGACCGCCTTCCCGGCCGTATTCCGGGCCGCGGTCGAAATAGATCTCCGAGCACGGCCCGCCCGGTCCGGGCACGCCCATGTCCCAGTAGTTGTCCTCGGCGCCGCGCCGCTGGATGCGCTCCTCCGGCAGCCCGGAGATCTTGCGCCACAACGCGATCGACTCGTCGTCGTCGTGGTAGACGGTGGCCCACAGGCGGCCCGGGTCGAGGCCGTAGCCGCCGTCCGCCTGGCTCGCGGTGGCCAGGTTCCAGGCGTGCTCGATCGCGCCTTCCTTGAAGTAGTCGCCGAAGGAGAAGTTGCCGGCCATCTGGAAGAACGTGTTGTGCCGGGTGGTCTTGCCGACCTCGTCGATGTCGCCGGTGCGCACGCATTTCTGGATGCTGGTCGCCCGCGGATAGGGCGGCGGTTCCTCGCCCAGGAAGTACGGCTTGAACTGCACCATCCCGGCGTTGACGAACAGCAGGTTCGGATCGTCCAGAATGAGCGAGGCGCTGGACACCTCGGTGTGGCCGGTATTCTTGAAATAGGTCAGAAACCGGTTGCTGATCTCATGGGTCTGCACGGCTGGTGTCCTTTGTGGTCAGTCGCGGGTCTGGGCGGGCGCAGGCGAACGGCGGTGCTGCGTCAGCCGTTCGCCCGGCGAGCTCGCGCGCCGGCGCCGCGGGTCACCGGGCTCACCCCGGACCGCTGCTCGACCATCTCGGACAACTCCTCCTCGCGCTCGGCCATCCCGGCGCGCACATCCGCCCCGAACGTGCCGACCGCGGTGGCCAGCTCGTGCATCGCCTCACCCAGGTTGGCCGCCACGCCGGCCGGGGTGGCCTGCCGGGCCACGCTCCTGACCTTGCGGGTCAACGCTACGCCGGCGGCCAGACCCGCTCCAAACCAGAATAGCCGCCGCATCAGCGTTCTCCCTTGCGCCGGGCCTTGCGGGCGTGCTTGCCGTCCGCACCGGCCTTCGCCTTCCGCCGGGCCTTCAGCGCCCGGTTCACGCCGTAGGAGAAGGCGGCCACCTTCACCAGCGGCCCGCCCAGCGTGGCGGTGAACACCGAGGTGAGCGCGGAGACGTTGCCGGTGACCGCCTGGGTGTTCGCGGTGATCCCGTCGACCCGCTCGAGCTGGGTGTTCACGTGGTTGAGCGTGGTGTTCGCCCCGGTGAACAACGGATCCGTGTTCATGTGCGCCTTGCGGATGGCGATCGTGGCCTCGTCCAGCGTGCGGCCGAGCTTGATCAGCACAACCGCCAGGAACACCACCAGCAGCACGAACGCGCCGGCAGCGATCAGCGCGGCCCACTGCCCTGCTGACACGAGCCCTCCTACCCTGGGGTGCCTTGGCTTGGCGGTCAGGCTACCGCGTGCCTGATCACCGGCTCTGATCAGGCACGGCCAACACCGGATGCCAAACGCTGGACATATCCGCGCCACTCCGTAACGGGCCGACAGCGCAGGGCGACCCCCGCTCGACAGCGGACATGTCGAGCGAGGGGACCAGGATGGGCTGGAGGAATGCGGCCCGGCCGGTGGTGCGCCGGGCGCGCGCGGTGGGAACGGTCCTGCGGCGGCCGCCGTGGGTGGCGCCCGGCCATTACTACTCGCCGTTGGCCAGTGTTGCCGACGTGGCCCGGGCCAAGGCGAACGCGAGCCGTGCCGAGCTCCTGGGCTTCGACCTGCGGGCCGGCGAGCAGCGCGACCTGATCAAGCAGATGATCCCGTTGTGGGACGACTATCTGGCCAATGGTTCCGGCCGGCGTTTCCAGCCCGGCAACATGCTGTACTCACGGACCGAGGCCGCTCCCTTCGACGCCATGCTGCGGCTGCGCCGGCCGAAGTCGATCATCGAGGTGGGCTCGGGCTACTCCACCGCGGTGGCCCTGGACACGCGGGACGCGGCGTTGCCCGACCTGTGCATCACCTGTATCGAGCCCTACCCCGACCGCCTGCTCGGGCTGCTCCGGCCCGGTGATCACGAGCAGCTGGTGCTGCGCCGGGAGCCCGTCCAGGACACTCCGCTCGACGTCTTCGACGCGCTGCAACCGAACGACATCCTGTTCATCGACAGCACCCATGTCAGCAAGCCCGGCAGCGACGTGAACTGGCTGCTGTTCGAGGTGCTCCCCCGCCTCCGCGTCGGGGTGCTCGTCCACGTCCACGACATCTTCTGGCCGTTCGAGTACCCCACCGAGTGGCTCGACGAGGGCCGGGACTGGAACGAGAACTACCTGCTCCGGGCGTTCCTGACGCTGAACGACCGCTTCGCGGTGCGGCTGTTCCTCGACTTCGTGTGGAAGACCATGCCGGACGTGGCGGCCCGGTTCCCCGGCGAGTACACCCCGAGCGGGCTGTGGCTGGAGCGGGTCGCCTGACTCACTCCTCCCCGCGCACCGCCTTGCGGAGCTTGGGGAGGCGCTCGGCGACCGGGCGTTCGGCGCCGCGCTGGGTGGGGTGGTAGTAGTCGCGGCCGACGAGCTCGTCGGGTGGGTACTGCTGGGCGAGGATGCCTTCGGGGGCGTCGTGCGGGTAGCGGTAGCCGGTGGCGTTGCCGAGGGACTTGGCGCCGGGATAGTGGCCGTCGCGGAGGTGGGCGGGGACGGTGCCGATCCTGCCTTCGCGGATGTCGGCCATGGCGGCGGAGATGCCGGTGGTGACCGCGTTGGACTTGGGGGCGGTGGCGATGTGCACGGTGGCCTGGGCGAGGTTGAGGGCGCACTCGGGGAGGCCGATGAGCTGGACGGCCTGGGCGGCGGCGACGGCCACCTGGAGCGCGGTGGGGTCGGCCATGCCGACCTCTTCGCTGGCCTGGATGACGAGGCGGCGGGCGATGAAGCGGGGGTCCTCGCCGGCTTCGATCATCCGGGCCAGGTAGTGCAGCGCGGCGTCCACATCGGACCCGCGGAGCGACTTGATGAACGCGGAGATCACGTCGTAGTGCTGGTCGCCCTGGCGGTCGTAGCGGACCGCTGCTTTGTCCACAGTGGACTCGACGGTGGTCAGGTCGATGTGGCCCTCATGCGTGGACTCGGCGGAGTCGGCGGCGGCTTCCAATGCGGTGAGGGCGCGGCGGGCGTCTCCCCCGGCCAGCCGAACCAGGTGGTCCTCGGCGTCGGCGTCCAGGGTGACCGCGGCGGCGAGTCCCCGCTCGTCGGTCACCGCGCGGCGGATCAGGGCGCGCACGTCCTCGTCGGTCAGCGAGCGCAGCTGCAGCACCAGGGAGCGGGACAGCAGCGGCGAGACCACCGAAAAGAACGGGTTCTCCGTGGTGGCCGCCACCAGCAGCACGATCCGGTCCTCGACGGCGCCGAGCAGCGCGTCCTGCTGGGTCTTGGAGAACCGGTGCACCTCGTCGATGAACAGCACGGTCGGTTCCCCCGAGTGCGCCAGCCGCCGCCGCGCCTCGTCGATGACCGCCCGCACCTCCTTCACCCCGGCCGACACCGCCGACAGCGCCGCGAACCGCCGCCCGATCGCCTTGCTCACCAGCATCGCCAGCGTCGTCTTCCCGGTCCCCGGCGGCCCGTACAGCAGCACCGACGCCGGCGCCGCCCCCTCCACCAACCGCCGCAGCGGCGACCCCGCCCCCAGCAGATGTCCCTGCCCCACCACCTCGTCCAGCGACTGCGGCCGCATCCGCACCGCCAGCGGCGTGTTCGCCCGCACCCGCGCATCCCGCGCGGCCAAGCCGCCGTCCGGCGCCTCGAACAAGTCGAGGTCAAGCCCCTCTTCCACAACCATCGACGCTACCCCCGCCCCCCTGCCCCGCCGTCCCCGGTTTCCCAAACCGACTTGTCGCGGGAAGTACCCACGACAAGACCCACCTGTCGCGGGAAGTTCCCGCGACAAGTCGGCTCCCTACCACAGGGGTGGCTGGGTGAGCCGGTTCGGGCGGGCAGTTGTCCACAACTCGGGTGGGTGTCCACAGGCGCGAGGGGACACCGTGACCGGCGGGTCCGCACTGCGCATGGTGGTCGCATGCAAACGTGGTGGCGGCAGGCGAACCTGCGCGACGGACTCATCCTGCGCCGAGCGCTGGTGCCGACGATGACCACGTCGAACGTGGTGCGCAACGCCGTTCGGCAAAAGATCATCGTGGCTCTCCAGCGCGGCGTGTACCTACCTGATCGCCGGGCGGCGAGCGCACTCGAGGCCGCACGCGCCGCACTCGTGGCAGTGAGCGAACCCGATTCGGCCGCGAGTCACGTCACGGCGGCGTTGGTGCATGGACTACGGGTACCCGGGCACCTTCACGACCGGGAGCACATCACCATCCCTCGCCCGGAGCGCCGTCCGCATCGACCCCGGCTGCAGTTGCACACGGCCCGTCTACCGGAGGACGACGTCGTCGTGCTCGAGGGCGTTCCGGTGACGACGGTCGCGCGCACGCTGGTGGACCTGTGCCGATCGTGGCCGAGACTCGACGCCGTCTGCGCGGTGGAGGATGCTTTGCGCCGCGAGCTCGTGGTCAGGGACGACCTGGATCTGTCCAGCTGGCGGCTGACGCGTACGCCGTGGATCATCCGCGCGCGCAGCCGGTTCAACGCGGCGGATCCCCGCTCACAGTCGCCACTCGAGACCCAGGCGCGGCTGGTGCTGATGGACGCCAAGCTGCCGACTCCAGAGCCGCAACTGGTGGTCGAGTTGCCCACCGGCGGGCGGGCCTACCTCGACCTTGGATATCGCCGGCAACAGGTGGGCATCGAACTCGATGGCCGCGATGTTCACGCGATGCCGCGCGCCCTCTACAACGACCGGGTGCGCCAGAACGCATTGACCTCGCTTGGCTGGACGATTCTCCGTTTCACCTGGACCGACGTAACTCGCGGCCGGGACAGTTTCGTCGCCACCGTCGCGGCCGCACTCCGCCGATAGGCCGCCGTTGCCGACTTGTCACGGGAAGTTCCCGTGACAGGACGGACTTGTCGTGGGAAGTACCCGCGACAAGTCGGTTCCGCTGAACGCGAACTCACCTGGTGTGGGGGTGCGCGGGCGGCCAGGGTGGAGTCGTGATCGATCGGGTTGCGGTGCTCTCGGATGTCCACTGTGTACTGCCGGCGCTGGAGGCGGTGCTGGCGGAGCCGGACGTGCGGGGAGCGGATCTCATTGTGCTACCTGGTGATCTGGTGGTCGGGCCGATGCCGGTGGAGACGGTTGAGCTGATCGAGTCGCTGGGTGAGCGGGTGGTGTGGGTCGGGGGGAACTGCGAGCGGATCACAGTGGAGCTGGCGCGCGGGGAGCGGGGCGGTGGTGAGCCGAACCTGACGATGGCGGCGTGGGGGGCCGGGCGGTTGCGGGAGGACCAGGTCGACCGGATCGCGGGGTTGCCGAAGACGGTCACGCTGGAGGTCGGCGGGCTGGGTGAGGTGCTGTTCTGCCACGCGACGCCGCGGGACGACGAGGAGATCGTGCTGGTGGACTCCGGGGAGGAGCGGTGGCGGGAGGTGCTGGCGGGGGCGCCGCCGACGGTCGTGTGCGGGCACACGCACATGCCGTTCGTGCGGTTGGTGGACCGGCGGACCGTGGTGAACCCCGGGTCGGTCGGGATGCCCTACGGCACGACGGGGGCGCACTGGGCGCTGCTGGGCGGTGGCGGCCCGGCGGTTCAGTTGCGGCGCACGGAGTTCGACGTCGAGGCGGCCGCGGCAAAGATCATCGCCGGGTGCGACTTCCCGGGGGTCGAGGAGTTCATCGACCACTACCTGCGGCGGCCGCCGTCGGACCTGGAGGCCCTCGAGACGTTCCGGGCTAGGACTTAGGGGGCAGGGAGGCCGCGTACTTCCGGCCGGCCTCGAGCCATTCGGCCAGCTGGTCGTCGTCGAGGTACTCGCCGGCCACGACGACGAAGCCGCGCATGGGGCGACCGGTGAAGTCGAACTCGCCGGCGCCCGGGCGGGCCAGCGCCGCCTCCTTGGCTTCCGCACCGACCCGGACGATCATGCCGTCGCCCATGATGCCGGCGATCATGTGGCCGTGCTCGAGGAAGCACAGGCCGCCGAACATCTTCTTCTCGCTGATCTCCGCCGCGTCGCCGAGCAGGTCCCGCAGCCGCCCGGCGAGCACCTCGTCGTACGCCATGCGGCACAGGGTCTCACCCGCGCGACCGCTTTGACAGCCGAACACACCGGTGGTCGGATGCGAGGCATGGCCACGATCGTCGTCCTGTCCGGCAGCCCGTCGAACACCTCGCGGACCGCGGCGCTGACCCGGTACCTGGCCGCACTCCTCGACGAGCGCGGGCACGACACCCGCGTGGTCAACATCCGGGAGGACCTGCCGGCCGAGGCGCTGATCGGAGCCGACACCGGCGACCCCGCGATCGCGGACGTGGTCGGCGCGATCCACGACGCGGACGGCATCCTGGTCGCCTCCGCGGTCTACAAGGCGGCCTACACCGGCGTGCTCAAGCTCGTGCTGGATCTGTTGCCGCATATGGCTTTCGCCGGCAAGGTCGTGTTGCCGCTGCTGACCGGCGCGGGCGAGGTGCACACGCTGGCGCTGGACTACGCGCTGCGCCCGGTGCTCGCCGCGCTCGGCTCCTACCACGTCGTGCCCGGACTTTTCGTGATGGACAAGGACATCGAGCGGACCGCGGACGGGATCTCGCTCGCCGAGCGGGCCGATGCCGCGGTGCGCGCCGCAGTCGACACATTCGACACAGCACTTACGGGTGTTCCAACGCCGGCTCAGGGTGATCAAGTACCGGCTCGGGCGTGAGCAGCGAGCGCAGCATCACGGCCAGCGCGTAGGGCACCAGGTCCCGGCCACGCCGCCAAACCCATGGAATTCCCTTCAGCACCAACCAGGCCACGTGCTGCGCGGGCGTCGGCGCCAGCCCGCCGGAGCACTCCAGGCTGACCGGGCGCGGCACCACGCACCCGCGCGCGGCCAGCAGGACGCTGAACTCGGCGGCCAGCATGCGGTGCCCCAGCTCGGACGGGTGCAGCCGGTCCACGCTCCACGACGACACCTCGTACGCGCCCGGCATCCGGTCCAGGTCAACGTATCCGCAGCCACGGTCGGCCACTGCCGCGTCGATCACCGCGTTCAGCCGGTCGATCCGCGCCCGCAGCGCCCGGTGCAACGCCTTCGGCAACCGGAACACCCGGCCGTGGTCGTGGTAGCGCACCAGCAGCACCACCGCGCCCGCGGCCCGCAACTCCCCCACCGCGGCACCGAGATCCGCCCGCATGCCATCCGGATCGAAGTCCGAGCGGAGCGTGTCGTTCATACCCACGATCACCACGGCCGCGTCCGGCCGAACCCGCAACGCCGCGGGCAGCTGGGTCTTCCGCACGCACGCCACCCGTGCGCCGGTGAACGACAGGTTCGTCAGCCGGGCCCCGAGGGCGTCCGCCAGCAGCGGGCCGACCCCCCGCCAGGTGCCGCCGGGCAGCGGGTCGCCCAGACCCACCGCCGTCGAATCGCCGAGTACCACCAGGTTGCGCGCCATCCACGCGGTCATGACCTCACGATCGGTGACCGGGTTGGCGATCAGCGGAACGCAGGGTAAAGCGGCAGCGAGAGATCACCGTCGAACCGGGACTCCAGCGCGCGCACCACCTGCTCGGCGTGCTCGGCGACCGGCTCCACCCCGGCCGCCCCGGCGTACTTGGCCAGCCGGCGCCACCGTGCGGCCAGCACCCAGGGCCGGTCCGGCGTCTCGATCGAGCGCTTGGCGTGCGGGCAGCCTTCCAACTCCGGGTTGGTCATCAGCTGCCAGGTGGTGAACCAGACCCAGAACAGTTGCGCGTCAACGAGTCTGGGCCGCAGCACGGCGTCGTCGCCGAGGTCCGGCCACATCGCCTTCACCTCGGCGCGCCACCCGGCGATCATCGCGTCGGTCATCCCGGTGGGCAGCCCGAACGCGCACCAGCAGGCCGGGAACGGCACCCGCAGGTAGGCCGCGTCGAACAGGATGTTCCGCACGCAGCCACCCTCGAAGTCGAGGAAGCGCACGCCCTTGCTCTGGATGAGGTTGTTGTCCGGGCACGAGTCCGACGGGCTGAACGCGCGGTGCCGGTCCGCGCCGAGCAGGCCCCGCGCCCGCTCCACGCACTCCAGCGTCGCCGCCGAGGTGGCCAACCCCAGCTCGCCCTCCAGCAACCCGGGCAACTCGTCCAGCGCGGCCGGCCCGTCCTCGGCCAGCGGGTCCTTCGAACCGAGCTGACCCAGCCGCCGCTGCAACGCGTCGAAGTCGGCCTCCCGCCCGGCAGTGGTCGCGTGCAGCCGGCCCAGCGAGTGCGCCCAGGACAGCAGCGCCCGCTCGGCGGCCTTGGGATCGTTGCCCATCAGCCGCTCGGCCAGCGTCGGCGCCCGGCCCAGATCTTCCATCACCAGCAGCCGGTGCTCGCCCTGGTGCGCGAACAGCTCCGGGCACACCCGGTCCTCGTTGGCGAGCGACGTGAACAGCTGGTAGCTCACCGCCTCGCGGACGAAGCTGTCGCACGGCTCGTCGGGCGGCAGCACGTACCGCTTGAGCACCAGGGTCCGGGGCAGTGCGAACGAGGCGGACGCGACCTTCACCCGCAGCACGATCGACCGCTCGCTGCCGCCCAGGTCGACCGGGTCGGCCAGGGTGATCCGGGAACCGAACCGGCGGCCGAGCAGCGACTCCGCCGCCAGCACAGTGGCCGTGATCTCCGCATCGTCATTGATGGTCGGCGGGTCGGCGGCGATGTCCACACTCATCGCCTCCGACCCTACTCGCGCGGGGACCGTCCATGTTTCCCTGGTATCGACGGTAACTTTGTCAATCGATTCAGTACGAAGCGATCCCACTCATCCGGTGGACAGCGGGCGGCCCGGATCGGCGACCTGCCAACCACCCTTACGCAGCAACAACACCAGTGCGGCGGCGAGCACGATCCCGGCCATGTTCACGGCAAGCTGACCCACCGAGTCGGCAACCCGGTCCCACTGACCGAGAATCGCCGCCACGCCCGCGTAGCCGGCGGCCGGCACGGTGGTGACCGAGATGAACACGCCGACCAGCGCCGCGGACTTCGCCGAGGTCATGGACAGCATCCCGGCCGCGCCGGCGAGCACCGCGACGACGAACGACCACGGGCCGACCTGATAGACGAAGTCCACCGCGTGCGGCCCCCGCAGCACGCTCGCCTCGAACAGGTTCACCGCGCTGCCCAGCGCCGCGCCGGCCGCGGTGATGCCGATGGCCAGCGGAAACCCGACCGCGATGGCCAGCGCACCGCGGCGCATGAGGTCCCAGCGGCGCCGGGCGAGGCCGACCGCGATCGCGGCGAGCGGGCCGAACTCCGGGCCGACCACCATGGCCCCGACGATCGTCACGGCCGAGTCGGTGATCACGCCGACCGCGGCCAGCAGGCAGGCGATGGCCAGGAACGCCAGGAACGTCACGTTCAGCCGGGACTCCTCGCCGGTGCGGGACAGCAACTCCTGCCACACCACGGCGTCCGCCGCGTCCCCGGGCGCCTGCTCCTCGGCCCGGTCCGCCGCGTCGGACAGCGACGTGTCCAGCTGCTCCAGCGTGATCCCGCCGGCACGGTCGATGCCCAGCGCGCACAGCGCCGCGATCACCTCGTCGGCCGCCTCCCGGGCGACGTCGGCCTCGACCAGGTCACCCGCCGGCTCGACCACGACCCCACGCAGTGCGAGCACATGGGTGGCCCCCGGCTCGGCCCGCAGAATCGACAGCACCTCGTCGGTCGACCCTTCCGGCGAGACGACCCGCATGTGCAGCACCAGGCCCTCCGTTCAACATTCATCGCGCTGAGGAGTGCGATGAATGCGTCTTTCCTCGCGTTGGAGGTGAGGAAAGACGCATTCAGCGCACTCCTAGCCGGCCTGGGGTTTGGCGTCGACGCCGGCTTCCTTGCGCTGCTCGGCGGTGATCGGCGCCGGCGCGCCGGTGAGCGGGTCGTAGCCGCCGCCGGACTTGGGGAACGCGATCACCTCGCGGATCGAGCTCTCCCCGGCCAGCAGCATGACCGTGCGGTCCCAGCCGATGGCGATGCCGCCGTGCGGGGGCGGGCCGTACTTGAACCCCTCCAGCAGGAAGCCGAACTTCTCCCGGGCCTCCTCGGGCTCGATGCCCATCACCCGGAACACCCGCTCCTGCACGTCGCCCCGGTGGATACGGATGGAGCCGCCGCCCAGCTCGACGCCGTTGAGCACGATGTCGTAGGCGTAGGCCAGCGCGTTGCCGGGGTCCTCCTCGAACCGGTCCAGCCACTCCGGGGTCGGCGAGGTGAACGCGTGGTGCACCGCGGTCCACGTTCCCTTGCCCACCGCGACGTCCCCGTGGCTGCGGGCCTCCTCGGCGGCCTCGAACAGCGGCGCGTCGACCACCCAGACGAACGACCAGGCCGACTCGTCGATCAGCCCGCAACGCCGGCCGATCTCCAGCCGCGCGGCGCCGAGCAGCGCGCGGGCGTCGCTGCGCGCGCCGGCGGCGAAGAACACGCAGTCGCCGGGCTCCGCGCCGGCGGCCTTGGCCAGGCCCTCGCGCTCGGCCTCGGAGAGGTTCTTGGCCACCGGGCCGCCGAGCGAGCCGTCCTCGTTGACGAGCACGTAGGCCAGACCCTTGCCGCCGCGCTGCTTCGCCCAGTCCTGCCAGGCGTCGAGCTGCTTGCGCGGCTGGCTGGCGCCGCCGGGCATGACGACGGAGCCGACGTAGGGCGCGTGGAACACCCGGAACGGGCTGTCGGCGAAGTACTCGGTCAGCTCGGTCAGCTCGGTGGACAGGCGCAGGTCGGGCTTGTCCGAGCCGTAGCGGGCCATCGCCTCGGTGTAGGTGATCCGCGGGAACGGTTGCGGGATCTCGTATCCGGCCAGCTCCCGCCAGAGAGCCACCAGGATCCGCTCGCCGAGCGCGATCACGTCGTCCTGCTCGACGAAGCTCATCTCGATGTCGAGCTGGGTGAACTCGGGCTGGCGGTCGGCGCGGAAGTCCTCGTCCCGGTAGCAGCGGGCGATCTGGTAGTACCGCTCCAGCCCGCCGACCATGAGCAGCTGCTTGAACAGTTGGGGCGACTGGGGAAGCGCGTACCAGGAACCGGGCTTGAGCCGGGCCGGGACGACGAAGTCGCGGGCACCCTCGGGGGTGGACCGGGTCAGCGTGGGCGTCTCGATCTCCAGGAAGCCCTCGCCGTGCAGTAGCTGCCGGGCGATCCGGTTGGCCTCGCTGCGGATCCGCATCGCGCGGGCCGGCCCGGGCCGGCGCAGGTCGAGGTAGCGGTGCTTGAGCCGGATCTCCTCGCCGACGGTGAGGTGCTCGTCGGTCGGGAACGGCAGCGGCGCGGCCTCACTGAGCACCTCCAGCTCAGTGGCCAGCACCTCGATCTCACCGGTGGCCAGCTCGGGGTTCTCGTTGCCCTCGGGTCGCCGCGCCACCTCACCGACGACGCGCACGCAGAACTCGGCGCGGAGGTGGTGCGCCCGCTCGGCCATCTCTCCCTCGCGGAACACCACCTGCGCCACCCCGGAGGCGTCCCGGAGGTCGACGAAGATCACGCCGCCATGATCGCGCCGGTGCGCCACCCAGCCGCTCAGCGTGACGGTCTGCCCGGCGTGGTCGGCCCGGAGTGTCCCGGCCTCATGGGTGCGGATCAACGTCGGCCCTCTCAGCTGCGTGCGGACTTTCCGCAAGTAAGAGGCTAGCTAACCGGGTGTGACCGCCGTCCAGCAGGTTTCCCGCTTCCCCCGGTGTGTTTGCGCCTGGCGTCGCCGTGTTGGCCGCTGGCGTCGCTCTATTGTTTGCTGGCGTTGCCACGTTGGCACCTGACGCGCACGGCCACCGACGCCTCGTCAACGACCCGATCCAGCCGGCCCCACGCCACCCGCCGTGACAGGCCAACACACCGACGCGACGCGCCAACACACCATCGCACCAGGCCAACACACCGGCATGAGCCGCCGGCGGGGTTGGTGGTGGCAGGCTGTGACCAGGCCGCGGCCCGGTGAGTGTTCGGTCACCGGACGTAGCTAACTGTTCACACGCAGATTTAACGGGATCGCTACCCACCGGCGACCGCACGCCGTATGGTCAGCCCAAGGCCTTAGGTAATCCAGGGGAGAACACATGGGTAGCGGCATCACCCGCGAACCAGTCCAACTCCACCAAGGCGGCAGCTTGCAGCGTGCAATTGTTGCCGAACAACCGGAATCCCTGGTAGCGGACGCATTTCCCACGGCTTTGCGAGCGGCAATCCAGGCCAGCGGGTTGAGTTTGGACCGGATCCAGTACCGGCTGCGCTCCCGCGGCGTCTCGGTCAGCGTGACCGCCCTGAGCTACTGGCAGTCCGGCCGCCGAAGGCCGGAGCGCGCCGAGTCCCTGGCCGCGCTCGGGCACCTGGAGTCGGTGCTCGGGGTCGCGCCGGGCTCCCTGATGGCCCTGCTCGGCCCGCCCCGCCCGCGCGGCCGGGCCAACCGCGAGTCCAACCGGCTGCCCATCGAGGCGCTGTGGACCAAGTCCGAGCAGGTGTCGAACCTGCTCAAGCGGATCGACTTCACCACCGAGGCCGCGCTCACCCGGATCAGCCAGCAGGACGTCATGGAGCTGGCCGCCGACCAGGGTGAGAAGCGGATCAGCGTCCGGCAGGTGCTGCGCGCCGAGCGGGACGGGGCGGAGCGCACCCTCTGCGTCTACGACCTGGAGCGCCCCGGCCGGCCGTTCCCGGAGATCACCGCGTCGCAGGGCTGCCAGATCGGCCGGGTGGCCCACGACCACGCCGCCGGCATCGTGGCCGCCGAGATCCTGCTGGAGCAGCCGCTGCACCGCGGCGAGACGGTGATCCTGGACTACTCGCTCACCCACCCCGGCCCGCCGTACTCCCGGGGCGACGACAGCTACTGCCGCAAGTTCACCACGCCGGTCCGCGAGTTCGTGCTCGAGCTCCGGTTCGACCCGCGCATGCTGCCCCGCTACTGCGAGCAGTACACCGCCGATCCGGACAACCAGATCACCAGCCGCCGCCGCGTCGAGGTCAACGCCGAAGGCCACGGCCATGCCGTCGCCCTCGACTTCGGCCCCGGCATCTTCTGCGTCCGCTGGGAATGGGCTGAGCCGCCTCGCTGAGCCGCCTCTCCGGAATTTAACTGCTGTCGTTGCGTTCCTGGGAAACGCGGCGGTCATCGGGTTGGATGTGGCTGAGTTGCGTCACGGTCCCCTGAGGTGCGGTGGCGGGGTCATGGGGAAGGCGACGTCGCAGATCTCGTCGTCTGGGTTGGCGGTGTGGAAGTCGGCGAAGTAGACCTCCCGCGGGGCGCCGTCGAACGCGTGGCCGCGCGCGGTGATCCACCGGGCCACCGCGTCGTAGGCGGAGAGGATCTGCGGGTACTCGACCTGGGCCCGGGTCAGCCGGACGTACGCCTCGTGGTGCGCGGGCTCGGTCCGTACCGGCGCGCCCGGTGTGTCGGGGCTGACCGGGAGACAGCACTCGACCGGGCCGTCGCTGTCCTCGTTGACCTCGCCGTAGTAGACGACGAACGCGTCGCCGGAAACGCCGCCGTGGTGCTCGGCCAGCTCGACCAGCCGGGACATGGCCGCCTCGATCCACGGCGAGAGCTGCGGCACCAGCACGTGCCGCCGCTCGGCCAGCACCACCTGCCCGGCCACGTCCCGCCGGTGCACCTGGTACATCCCGAACGGGTCCGCGCCGGACAGGGTCAGCCGCAGGTGCGCGGCCAGCTCGCGCTGCGAGGCCAGCCGGCGCTCGGTCGCCTCCCAGTACCGGGCGACCAGCTCGGCCGCCTCGGCGCGCGGTGCCGCCACCACGGCGCCGACCTGGGCCAGCGGCATGTCCAGCCGGCGGAGCATGGCGACCAGGCGCGCGGTCTCCAGCTGGCTCTCCCGGTACCAGCGGTAGCCGGAGTGCTCGTCGACCTCGGCCGGGGTGAGCACGCCGAGCCGGTCGTAGAGCCGCAGCGCCTTCTGCGACAGCCTGGACCGGCGTCCGAACACGCCGATGGAGAGCCGTCCATCATCATCGCTCACCGCCCAGAGCGTAGTTCGGGGGCTCACGGAAGCCCGGCAGAACGTCGCCGCGTTCCAACGCGTCCGCGATGTCCAGCAGCGTGAGCTCCGCCCAGCGCGGCCCGACGAGCTGCACACCGACCGGGAGCCCGTCCGCGTCGAACCCGGCCGGTGCGACCAGGCCGGGCTGCCCGGTCAGGTTGGCGAACGCGAGCATCTGGCCTTCGGGGTCGTAACCCGTTGCCTCATGGGCGAAAGCCGTCGACAGCGCGGGCGGCAGGAGCAGCGCGTCGAACCCGTCGAAGAACGCCTCCCAGGCGGCGGTGAACCGGTCGCGTTCGGCCAGCGCGGTCAGGTACCAGCCCAGGGTGCGGCGCTCGGCGGGGAGCTCCGAGGCGGGGTCGAAGATTCCGGTGATCGTGAACAGCAGCGCGCCGAACAGCTCGTTCATCGCGGACCAGTCGATGCCGGGTAGCCGCTCCTCGACCTGCGCACCGGCGTCGGACGCGGCCGCGGCGATGCGCTCCACCTGGTCCCGCAAGGGTTTCCGGACATCCATGCCAGGCAGCGCGGGCGCCACCGCCAGGCGCAGGCCGGCCAGCTCGCGCCGCCGCCGGGTGCCGAGCGGGA
The DNA here is from genome assembly GCF_036002505.1 of Actinophytocola sp. GTDB lineage: Bacteria > Actinomycetota > Actinomycetes > Mycobacteriales > Pseudonocardiaceae > DASYTH01. The sequence goes on from NZ_DASYTH010000043.1 coordinate 20,558, forward strand.
CCGGTGGGATGTCGCCGTCCACCCCGTCCGGGCCGGCGATGATCGACAGTGCCAGCTCGAGGTCGTCCAGGTCGCGGGCCATCGGTCCGATCGTCCCCATGATCCGCACCGGGCGCGGCCCGTCGAACGGTGGCGTCAGGCAGCCGTGCAGGGAGACGCGGTGCTCGGTGGTCTTCAGGCCGTACACCCCGCAGAAGTGGGCCGGCAGCCGGATGGAGCCGGCCAGGTCCGAGCCGATCTCCAGCGGGGTCAGCCCGGCCGCGAGCGCCGCCGCCGCTCCCCCGCTCGACCCGCCCGGCGTGCGCGTGGTGTCCCACGGGTTCGAGGTCCGCCCGAAGATCGGGTTCTCGGACTTGTAGTCCATCCACCACGGCGGCACGTTCGTGTGCCCCATGATGATGGCGCCGGCCGCCCGCAGCCGCGCCGCCACCGTGCCGTCCCGCTCCGGCACCCGGTCCAGCACCGGCGTCCCCGCCGTGGTCCGCATCCCGGCCACGTCGTGCCCGTCCTTGAGCGTCATCGGCACCCCGTGCAGCGGACCGAGGACCTCCTTGCGCCGCACCGCCTCGTCCGCCGCCGCGGCCTGCTCGCGGGCACGGTCGGCGTCGAGGGAGACGACGGCGTTCAGCCCCGGGTCGTACTTCGCGATGCGCTCCAGGTGCGCCTCGAGCACCTCCACGGCGGTCAGCTCGCCCTGCCGGATCCGTCCGGCCAGTTCACCTGCGGTCATGCCGGCGAGTCTTGCCCCTGCCCCAGGGGCAAGGGCAAGACGGTGCCGTTCCCGGTCAGGGCGCGGGCGAGGAGGCCATGGCCTTGCGCAGGTCCTCGGCGTCGTAGATCAGCTCGCCGCGGACGATCGTGCCGTCCCGGATCTCCAGCACCTCCGCGGCGGTGAGCACGCCGGGCAGCATGGCCATCTCCCAGTCGATCACCGAGCAGACCAGGTCGCCGTCGGTGAACTGGTGCCGGACGGTGAAGTTGCGCACCGCGGCGCCGGCCTGGCTGGCCATCGCGCGGTAGCCCGCCGCGGAGTCGAAGCTGGCCACCGGGCCGGTGAAGGTGAAGTCCTCGGCGAGCGGGACGCCGGTCATGTCGCCGGACCGGTTCCGCCAGGCGTCGTAGTAGAGGTTGGCCGTGGTTCGGGGATCCATCGTGGTTCTCCTCGGGTTCGGGCCGCGGGGTGCGGCCGTTCGCCCCGTCTGATCCGGGACGCGGCGAGAACTCATCGGCGCGCGCGTAGATTGCTGCCCATGATCGAGCCGGCGCTGCTGGTGGCCGCGCGGTCGGGCGACGGCGACGCGTTCCGCGAGCTCGTGGCGCCGCACCTGCCGGCCCTGCACCTGCACTGTTACCGGATGCTCGGCTCGTACCACGACGCCGAGGAGGCCATGCAGGAGGTGCTGCTGCGGGCCTGGCGGCACCTCGACGGGTTCGAGGCCCGGGCGCCGCTGCGGCACTGGCTGTACCGGATCGCCACCACCACCTCGCTCAAGATCATTGACGCGCGGGCGAGGCGGCCCGGCACCGTCGCGGAGATCAACTACCTGGAGCCGTACCCGGACCGGTTGCTCGACGCGCTGCCCGCCGGCGCCGACCCGGCCGCCGTGGCCGAGCGCCGCGAGTCGGTGTCGCTCGCCTTCGTCGCCGCGCTGCAGCTGCTGCCCGCCACCCAGCGGGCCGCCGTGATCCTGCGCGACGTGCTGGCCTGGCGGGCCGGGGAAGTGGCCGCGCTGCTGGAAACCAGCGTGGCCGCGGTGAACAGCGCGCTGCAGCGGGCCAGGGTGACGCTGCGCGCGGCGCTGCCCGAGGGTGCCCGGCGCCCGCTCGACGCCGAGGACCGCCGGGTGCTCGCCCGGTTCGTGGACGCCTGGCACCGCCGCGACGTCTCCGGCCTGGCCATGCTGCTCCGAGACGACGTGGAGCTGCGCATGCCGCCCGTGGAGCTGGCGTTCCACGGCCGCGACGCGGTGCTGGGGTTCTTCACCACCGTGCCGGCGGGTGGCGCGTTCGAACAGATGCGCCTGGTGATCACCGCGGCGAACGGACAGCCGGCCGTGGCCGCCTTCGACGCCGGCCCCGATGGGCCGCAGCCCTACGGCGTCATGGTCTTCGAGCTGATCGATGGCGCGATCGCCACCATCACCGGCTTTCCGACGGTGGCGGACCCGTTGCTGGATCAGGCCTTCGCCCTGCGACCCTGACGTCAGGCGACGGTGCGCCACCAGGTGTCGGGTTCGGGGAGGGCGTCGACGTCGAGGAGTTGGCCGGGGCGCGGCACGGCCACCCGGACGCCGCGGTCGGCGGCGTCGGCGAGGACCCGCTCGACCGGCTCGGACCAGGAGTGCAGGGCGAGGTTGAAGGTGGCCCAGTGCACCGGGACGAGCAGGCCGCCGCGGACGGCGAGGTGTGTGGCGATGCCTTCCTCGGGGGTCATGTGGATGTCCGGCCAGTACGGCGAGTAGGCGCCGACCTGAACGAGGGTGAGGTCGAAGGGGCCGTGCTCGGCGCCGATCCTGGCGTAGCCGTCGAAGAATCCGGAGTCGCCGGTGTAGAACACGCGGCGGTTCGGGCCGGCCACCACCCAGGACGCCCAGAGCGTGCTGTTCTCGGCGGGCCGGCGGCGGCCGGAGAAGTGCCGCGCCGCGGTGGCGATCAGCTCCAGCCCGGCGACGGTGGCCCGCTCCTCCCAGTCCAGCTCGACGATCCGCCCGGCCGGGACGCCCCAGCGCTCCAGGTGCGCGCCCACACCCAGGGGCAGCACGAATGGCGAGCTCGGCTGGCTCGCCGCGAGCCGCCGGATCGTGCGCATGTCGAGGTGGTCGTAGTGGTCATGGGAGATCACGATCGCGTCCAGCGGTGGGAGGTCCTCCAGCGCCAGCGGTACCGGATGCAGCCGGCGCGGACCGACCGCCTGCGACGGGGACACCCGCTCGCTCCACACCGGGTCGAACAGCACCCGCCGGCCCTCGATCTCGACCAGCGCGGTGGCGTGCCCGAGCCAGGTGACCCGCAGCCCGTCCGCCGGCGGCGCGGCGAGCTCGGAGGCGTCCGGCGCCATCAGCGGGACCGGCCCGCGTGGCCGCCGAATCTCCTTGCCCCGCACCATCTCCCGCAGAATGCCCGGCCCGCTCGACGCCGCCGCGATCCCCGCCGGCACCTCGTTGTGGAACGCGCCGTCCCGGAACCGCGGCGACGCGAGCATCCGGTCGAGCCGGGCGCCGGCCGGGCGCGCCCCGAGCGCGGCCGGGACGTCCCACGCGGCCCGGGCGAGCGCGGTCGCGGCACCGACCGGCACGAGCAAGGCGGAGCGCCGAACCACAGCGGGCAACCGGTACACGAGCGGTGTCCTTTCCCTCAGCAACCCCTCTACCTGCGTACACCCCATGGTGCCTTGATCACGCTGAGGGAAACCTGAGAGCCCGCCCCGCTTACCCGAGACCCCGATCACACCCACCCCAACCCCGTGACCGGCCAACTCAGCGACGCCACGCGCCAACATGGCTACGTCACGCGCCAACATGCGGGTCAGAGCAGGGCGAGCTGCTCCTGGCGGACCGGCACCGTGGGGGCGCCGGCGGGAAGGCTGCCTTCGGGCCAGCTGGCGTCCTCGGCGGGTTTGGGGTCGCGGTTGGACTTGGGCAGGAGGTCGTGGCGGCGGAGGAGGGGTTCCACCCGGGCGGCGAGCCAGGTGCGGTAGGTGCGGTCGGCGTAGCGCCGGTGGGCGTAGATGTCGCGATAGTCGGGCACCAGGTCGGGATGCTCGGCGGCGAGCCAGGCGGCGAACCATTCGCGGGCGCCGGGGCGCAGGTGCAGCGGGAGCGCGGTGACGCCGGTGGCTCCGGCGGCGGCGATGGCGGCGAACAGGGCGTCGAGCTGCTCGAGGGAATCGGTGAGGCGCGGCAGGATCGGGGCGACGAACACGCCGCAGGGCAGGCCGGCCTCGCGCACCCGGCGGACCAGCTCCAGCCGCGCCTGCGGGCTGGGGGTGCCGGGCTCGAGGGAGTCCTGCAGCTCCCGGTCGAGCAGCGCGATCGACACGCCGAGGCCGACCGAGACCTCCCGGCTGGCGGCCACCAGCAGCGGAAGGTCGCGGGAGAGCACGGTTCCCTTGGTGAGGATGGAGAACGGCGTGCCACTGCCGGCCAGCGCCCGGATGATGCCGGGCATCAGCGCGTAGCGGCCCTCGGCGCGCTGGTACGGGTCGGTGTTCGTGCCGAGCGCCACGTGCTCGCGGGTCCACTTCGGCGCACCGAGCTGCGCGGCGAGCACCTCCGGCGCGTTGACCTTGACCACGATCTGGCTGTCGAAGTCGTTGCCGGAGTCCAGATCCAGGTAGGTGTGCGAGTGCCGGGCGTAGCAGTTGTGGCTGACCACCCCGTTGGCGATGAAGTCACCGGTGCCGGTGGTGATGTCGAACAGCGGAAGCTCCAGGCCGAGCGGGTCGACCGCGACCACCCCGAGCTTGGCGGCCGACTTGAACGCGGTGCCGTCGATGGTCCGCTTCTCCGTCTCCGCCGGATCCACCGTGTGCAGGAACCGCAGCCGCTCCGCCAGCCCGCCGAGCAGCCGCACCCAGATCGTGCCCTCGGCCCACCGTGTTTTCTCCACGACACACTCGAAACCCAGGTGCCGCAACGAGTTCGCGGTCAGCCGGGTGAGCTCGCCGACGGTGGTGGCGATCCGCAGGATCCCCCGCGAGTGGCTGCCCCGGGCGTCGTACACCCCGGCCAGGAACCCCTTGACCCACTCGTTTCCGTGCGTCTGCGGCACGTCGATCAGCTCGTCCGAGGCGACGTCGAGCTCGCCGAGGTACTCCCGGGCGCGCGCCAGCGCCTCCGCGCCGCGCCCGCCGCCGCGGATCAGCCCGCAGAGGTAGCCGAGCCGGTACTCGACGAGCAGCTTCGGCGGAGTGGCGAACGCCCCGGTGCCGACCAGCTTGTTGCCGGTGGTCAGGTGCGGCCGCCGGCCCGGGCCGGCCATCTCGCCGGTGACGTGCTTCCAGCCGCGCTCGGTGAGGAACCGGTGGTCGCCGCTGGCGATGAGCGTGGTGCCGTCCTCCAGCGACACCCGGTACGCCGGCTTGACCGTCGACCAGTGGTCCAGCACCGTGGTGGGCACGTAGCGCCGGTAGTTGCCGCGCCGCTCGGTGCCGTAGATCCGGTCGCCCACCTGGAGCTCCGCCAGCGGCCGGACGCGCCCGTCGGCCAGCAGGATCGGCGTGTCCCCGGCCAGGCAGTACCGGCAGCCGTGCGAGCAGCCCCGGTACGGGTTGACCGTCCAGTTGAACGGCATCGGCGAACCGCCCGGCACCCGGTTGAGCACCGACTTGGCCCGCACCTCGTGGAACACCATCCCCGCGAACTCGGGTGTCCGAACGCTGCGCACCAGACCGGGCAGACCTGGCAGGATCTGCTCGTCGGCCGCGTCCACCCGCTGCCTGTCCCATCGCACGGAATCAAGTCGAACATACGTTCGATCGGGTTGTCAAACGAGTGGAGGCACCCGTGCTCGACCCGGTGCTGGATGCCTTGCGGGCCACCGCGTTCACCGTGCTCGGGGCGCCGACGAGCTGGGCCGAGGTGATCGGCTTCGGCTCCGGCGCGCTGGTGGTGTGGCTGGTCGTCGTGCAGCACGCGGCGAACTGGCCGGTCGGCATCCTCAACAACCTGATGTTCTTCGCGCTGTTCCTGACCAGCGGCCTGTACGCGGACGCCTGGCTGCAGGTCTTCTACCTCGTGCTCGCGCTGTACGGCTGGTGGGCGTGGCTGCGCGGCGGCGAGCGGCGCACGCACCTGCGGGTATCCCGCACCACACCCGCCCAATGGGCGGCGCTGCTCGCCGCCGGCATCGCCGGAACGGCCCTGCTGGCCTGGATTCTCGACGCCGGCACCAGCTCGACCGTGCCGCTGCCGGACGCGCTCACCACGGTGCTCTCCCTGCTGGCCACCTGGGGTCAGGCCCGCAAGAAGATCGAGTCCTGGTGGCTGTGGATCACCGCGGACCTGATCTACGTTCCGCTGTACGGCTACAAGGACCTGTGGCTCACCGCGATTCTGTACACCGGGTTCCTCGCGCTGTGCGTGGCCGGACTGCGCGGCTGGACGGCGGACTACCGCACCCGGGCGGCCGGCGGCAGGTCCGCGGCGCTCGCCACCGGCCAGGCGAGCGGATCCGGGCCCAGCGCCAGCAACTCGGCGACCTGAAGCCGGCACCACGGCGAGACCTCACGCTCCCCCGCGGTCACCGCCTCGGCGAACGGCAGCCAGCCGACCCACTCCACGGATTCCACCTCGGCCGCCGCCGGAGCCGGCGAATCCTCCGTCACCGCACGGAAAACCGGGCACAGCTCGTTCTCCACCACACCGCTGTCCATCTCCGCCCGGTACCGGAACCGGGGCAGGACCAGGTCCACGGCGCCCACCACCAGCCCCAGCTCGTCGCGGAGCCGGCGGGTGACCGCGGCCGCCACCGGCTCACCCGGCGCCGGATGGCCGCAGCAGGAGTTCGTCCAGACGCCGGGCCAGGTCAGCTTGGACAGCGCGCGCCGGGTCAGCAGCACCCGGCCCGCCGGGTCGAACACGTAGCTGGAGAACGCCAGATGCAGCGGCGTGTGCCGGTCGTGCACGGTGGCCTTGTCCGCGACGCCGACCGGCTCACCGCGCTCGTCCAGAAGGACCACCTGCTCCATCGCACACCTCTCACCGAGGGCACCCGCCCGCTGACCCGCCTGCACCTTATTCAACGGTCAATCATGTCTTCGGACACGGGTTTCTGGGACAATCACGGTGCGATGGACCCGTGGCAGCAGTGGCGTTTTGTGATTAACGAACTGGTTGCGGCAGCAAGCTGGAGGGCGTTTCCGAGTTTCGGCGGGGCATGAATTCGGCTGGGGCGCCCGCCAGCGGTAACACACGGTGGATTCATCGTTTTCGGCTGGGAACGGGGTGATCTTGCTCGATGCTCGGTATGCGGCGGTTTCGGCACGCGTTGGTACTCGGAAAGTTCTATCCGCCCCATTCCGGGCACCACCATCTGATCCGGACCGCGGCCCGGGCCAGCGACCGGACCACGGTGGCGGTGCTGGCCTCGACGGTGGAGTCGATCCCGCTCGCCGACCGGGTGTACTGGCTGGCCGCCGAGCACTGGGCGGACCCGGGGGTCGCGGTGCTCGGCGACCTGGACGACCACCGCATCGACTTCGACGACGACCATGTCTGGGAGCAGCACGTCGGCGTGGTCCGCTCGGTGCTGGCCCGGCGGGCGCTGCGGGACGGGGACCCCGACGCCGCGCCGGTGGATGTGGTCTTCTCCAGCGAGAAGTACGGCGAGGAGCTGGCCGCGCGGCTCGGCGCCGCCCACGTCGCGGTCGACCCGGAGCGGCTGGAGCACCCGGTGTCCAGCACCGCGGTGCGCACCGACCCGATCGGCCTGTGGCGCTATCTGGCCGCATCCACCCGCGCGGGGCTCGCCGCCCGGGTCGTCGTGCTCGGCGCGGAGTCCACCGGAACCACCACGCTGGCCGAGCAGCTCGCCACGCATTACCGCGCCCGCAAGGGATCCTTCGCCAATACCCGCCTCGTCGCCGAGCACGGCCGGGTGCACACCGAGGGCAAGCTGGCCGCCGTGCACGCCCTGGCCAAGGCGTCCGGCCGGCCACCCCCGGCGCTCGACAGTCTTATGTGGACAGTGGGTGACTTCGTCGACGTGGCCCGGCGGCAGGCCATCGCGGAGGACGAGGCGGCCGCCCGCGGTGGCCCGCTTCTGTTGTGCGACAACGACTCCTGGGCGGCCACCATCTGGTGCGAGCGCTATCTCGGCCGGCCGCAGGCCGACGTCGGGCAGGCCGCCGGCGATCGCCGGCCGGCGCTCTACCTGCTCACCGACCACGCCGGCGTGCCGTTCGAGCAGGACGGCTGGCGGGACGGCGAGCATCGCCGGGAGTGGATGACCGCCCGGTTCGTCCGCGGTCTCCGCGACCGCGGCGTGCCCTGGGTGCTGCTCTCCGGCAACCCCCGGCACCGGCTGCGCCGCGCCGTCCGGGCCTGCGACGACATCCTGCGCACCCACTTCCGTTACTCGCCACCGCTCGGTCAGTGACATCGGTGTGTGGCCTGACAACCCCGCCAACAGCCAACACGGCGACGCCATGGGCCAACACAGCATCGTCAGCGGCCAACACGGCGACGCCAGACGCAAACACACCGTGTTGAATAGGGCGCTGTGCTGAACGGTGAGACCGAGCCACTTCCCCGGGTGCGGGCAAAACACCGCTACGCGCCCGAACCGGACGAGGCGGATGAGTGGTCCGTTTCCCACCATGGACGCGAAGAACCGCCGTCGCCACCGCCGCCGGGCCGGGTGCGGCGGTTGCTGGCCGTGCTGCTCGTGCCGTTCGCGCTGGCCGCCGTGGTCGGCGTGGTGCTGCTCTACCGCGGCGACGACACCGCGCGGACGGCGAACACGACACCGGTGAAGAGCGAGGTGACCGCGACCCAGTCCGGGGCGTGCACCGCCGACGTCCCGGCCGGCACGCCGCAGGGGGGCCAGTGCGTCACGGTCACCGTGCGGATGACCGACGGGCGGGCGCCGAACCGCGAGGTCCGGCTGATCGTGCCGAACGAGCCGAGCAGCCCACGGTTCGCCGCCGGGGACAAGGTGGTGCTGGCCTACGCCGGCGGCAATCCGCTGGAGGGCCAGTCCTACCAGCTCGTCGACTTCCAGCGAACCACCCCGCTGGCCGTGCTCGCTGCGCTGTTCGCGCTCGCCGTGCTGATTCTCGGGCGCTGGCAAGGGATCAAGGCACTCGTCGCGCTCGGGCTGAGCTTCGGCGTGCTGGTCCTGTTCGTGCTGCCGTCCATCATCGCCGGCCAGAACCCGTTGCTGGTCGCGGTCGCCGGCGCCGGCGTGATCATGTTCCTGGTGCTGTACCTGACCCACGGCCTGTCCGCGCGGACGTCCACCGCCGTGCTGGGCACCGTAGTGAGCCTCGCCCTGATCGGTGGCCTCGGCACGCTGTTCTCCGCCACCGCGAAGCTGACCGGCCTCGACGAGGAAACCGCCACCCTCATCGGCACCCTCGGCCACGGCATCGACGCGCGCGGGCTGCTGCTCGCCGGCGTCGTGATCGGCGCGCTCGGCGTGCTCGACGACGTGACGGTCACCCAGACCAGCGCGATCTGGGAGCTGCGCGCCGCCAACCCGTTACTCAGCGCCCGCGAGCTGTACGCCGCGGGCATGCGGATCGGCCGCGACCACGTCTCCTCCGCGGTCAACACCCTCGTGATGGCCTACGCCGGCGCCGCGCTCCCGGTCCTGCTCTACTCGTCCATCTCCGGTGTGGGGTTGGGCGGCATCCTCACCTCGCAGTCCATCGCCCAGGAGGTCGTGCGCACCCTGGTCGGCAGCATCGGGCTCGTCGCCGCCGTGCCCATCACCACCGCGATTGCCGCCATCGTGGCCACACAACAGCTACCATCCAGCCCCAATGGCGGACACACCCACGGATGACGGCGAACTGCTCCTGATCTCATTGCTCCGCAACCCGGTCAGGACGATGGACTCCGCCCTGCGCACCGGTGCCGCCGCCGTCCCCGCCGTGCTGGACGCCCTCCGCGCCCTGCCCCGCATCGCCGGCGCCCTGGAGAAGCTCGTACCGGCATTGCAAGCGGCACAAGGCTCCCTGGACCGCATCGACCGCCTCAGCACCTTCGTCGCCCAGGAGCTCCCGGAGACCCAGCACCAACTCGAGGAGCTCCGCAAGCAGATGCTCGCCCTCACCGGCGTCAACCGCGCCCTCACCGAGTCGATCCGGCTCCTCAGCCGCGGCATCGGCGTCGTGCACAGCACCACCGACGTCCTCGGCGGTCTCCTCCCCCGCCCGCCGGCTAGTCCAGGCTCGCCACGAAGCGGGTGACCGCGTCGGTCTTCAGCCGCTGCGCCAGCCGTCCGGACGGGGCGAGCGAGGCGAGCCGGTACAGCGGGCGCTCGGCCGCGGGGTCGCCTTTCGCCTCGGCCCGGAGCTGGGCCACGAGGAGCTCGGAGAAGACCAGCCCGCTGGTGTTCTCGCTGGTGGCCAGGGCGTCGGCCAGGCGGCGCAGCATCAGGATGCCGAGCTCACGGCCGCCCGTGCCGGCGTAGACCGCGACCGGCAGGTTGATCGACTTGCCGCGGCGGGCGACCAGGAGGCCGATCGTGCGGGTGCCGCGCACGTCCGTGACCACCAGCTCGAGACGGTCGGCGTGGCGGAGGTCCACGGTCTTGCGGCCGACGGTCTTCGCCACCAGCGTGGTGCCCTCCAGCCACAGCCGGCGGCGGCCGGAGAGCCAGGTGAGCGCCAGCAGGGCGATCATCACGGCGGCAGCGGTGATCAGGCCGGCCAACTGGCCGCCGACAAGGCCGACCATGCCGCCGATCGCCGCACCGATCACCACGGCGACCCCGACCACGGCGCAGCCACGGCGCCGGACGGTGCCGGCCTCGTTGAGGTTGAGCGGAACTACCTCGCTCAATCCATCACCTCGCAAGCTCGGTGATGGCGACCCCGCCGCCTCGTCCCCCGGCGGCGGGGCAGTGCCCTTGGTTCGCTCGCAAGCTCGTTCACAAGCCCCGCCGTCCGGGCAGGGGGCGGCCCGGCGAGGCGAGCTCCAGGAGGAACGGGTTGCTCACGCGCTCGCGGCCGATGGTGGTGGTCGGGCCGTGCCCGGGCAGCACGACGGTGTCGTCGTCGAGGGTCAACACCTTGGTGCGCAAGGTGTCGAGCATCGTCGGCATGTCACCCCCCGGCAGGTCGGTCCGCCCGATGGAACCGGCGAACAGCGTGTCCCCGGCGAAGAGCACCCGGCCGCCCTCGTCGTTCGCGCTGGAGAAGACCACGGAGCCGCGGGTGTGCCCGGGCGTGTGGTCCACCATGATCGACAGGCCGGCCAGATCGAGCACGGTACCGTCGGCCAGCTCACGGACCTCGGCCGGCTCCCGCATCTCGATCCTCCCGCCGAAGAACGCGGCACCCTGCGCGCTGATCCCCTTGAGCGGGTCGGTGAGCAGGTCCCGGTCCTCGGGGTGGATCCAGGCCGGGATGTCGTTGCCGTCGCACACCGGGGCCACCGCGAAGACGTGATCGAAGTGGCCGTGCGTGAGCAGCACGGCGACCGGGGAGAGCCGGTGCTTGCGCAGCGCCTCGGCGATCGGCTCCTCGGCGTCCTGACCTGGGTCGACGATCACGCACGCGTCGCCTTCGGCGGGCGCGACCAGGTAGCAGTTGGCCTGAAACGCTCCGCTGGCGAAGCCGACGACGAGCACGGCGAGAACCTCCGGGGAAAGGGCTTACTACGTTTCAGCGTAGTGTCGCGGACCTCCACACGGTTCTCACAGGGTGTCCCCCTAGACTGCCCGGTTGCCAGGCAAGACGTTGAGGTCAGGGAGGATGCCCGTGCCGACGAACGAGCAGCGTCGCCAGGCCGCCAAGCGCAAGCTCGAGCGGCAGCTGGTCCGCCGGGCGGAACGCGCGAAACGGCGCCGGATCATCGGTGTGATCATCACGGTCGTCGGCGTGATCGTCGCGGTCGGGTTGGTGTACTGGTTGGCCAACCTGGGCAACGGCAACACGCCCGCGTCCGCGAACAGCACCGACACCAGCACCCCGAACCAGCCGGCGGACACGCCCTCCTCCATCCCGACGGAGACCGCGCCCGTGCCCAAGCGCCCGACGCCGCTGGCCGCCACGGCTACCTGCGAGTACCCGGCGAGCGCCCAGGCGCCGGCCGCGAAGCCGGTGCAGCCGCCGCCCACGGCGAACATCTCCGCGCAGGGCACGGTCACCGCCGACGTGGACACCTCCGCGGGGAAGCTGAAGTTCACCCTGGACCGGGCGCTCGCCCCGTGCACCGTGAACAACTTCGTCAGCCTGGCCAAGCAGGGCTACTACAACGACACCCCGTGCCACCGGCTCACCACCTCGGGCATCCAGGTGCTGCAGTGCGGTGACCCGACCGGGCAGGGCTCCGGCGGTCCGGGCTACACCTTCAAGGACGAGGTGTTCCCAGAGATCAAGTACGGCCGCGGCATCCTGGCGATGGCCAACTCCGGCCCGGACACCAACGGCAGCCAGTTCTTCATCGTCTACGGCACCGCCGAGCTGCCGCCGAACTACACCGTGTTCGGCACGATCGACGCCGACAGCCTCAAGGTCGTCGACGAGATCGCCAAGGCCGGCACCGTCTCCCAGGGCCAACCCGGCGACGGCGCGCCGAAGAACCCGGTCAAGCTGACCACGGTCACGATCGCCGGGTAGCCGGGCGAGTCGTACGTTCCAGCAAGCGAGTCGTACGCTCCGGCACTGCCCTTCCGGCTGATGTCGGGGGGTCCTGCCAGACTGGAACGGTGACCGACCGGTACCGGGAGCACGCGCCGACGTTCGACCCGCACGGGTTGTACGCGCAGGTGTGGGTGCGGGAGATCGGCGTGCCGCGCGTGGTGCGGGTGGTGCCGGATGGCTGCATGGACGTCATCTGGCACCGCGAGAGCGGCCACCTGTTCGTGGCCGGGCCGGACAGCCTGGCGCACGTGGCGCCGATCGACCCGGGCACGCTGGTCGGGGTGCGCTTCTCCCCCGGCTCGGCGCCGGCCGCGCTCGGCGTGCCCGCGGACTCGCTGCGGGACGGCCGGGTTCCGCTCGACGGGATCTGGCCGGGCGCCGAGGTTCGCCGCCTCGCGGACGCGCTGAAGGGCGCCGCGGACGCGCGGCCGGTGCTGCAGCACGCGATCACCGCGCACGCCGACCGGGCCCGGGACGGCGTGGCCACCGCGGTGCTCCGGCTGCTGGACGCCGGCCGCCAGGTCGGCTCGATCGCCGAGACGGTCGGCCTGAGCGAGCGCCAGCTGCACCGCCGCTGCCTGGCCGCGTTCGGCTACGGCCCCAAGGTCCTGCACCGGATCCTCCGGTTCGACCGGGCCCGCCGGCTGGCCGGCTCCGGCGTCCCGTTCGCCGACGTCGCGCACACCCTCGGCTACGCCGACCAGGCCCACCTCTCCCGCGACGTCAAGGCCCTCGCCGGAGTCACCCTCAGCGAGCTCGTGCCACGTCAGGAGGCCGAGGTGACCCGATAGACGTCGTAGACGCCTTCAACGCTGCGGACCGCCTTCAATACATGGCCGAGGTGCTTGGGGTCGCCCATCTCGAAGGCGAAGCGGCTGACGGCGACGCGGTCGCGGGAGGTGGTGACGGAAGCGGAGAGGATGTTGACGCGTTCGTCGGCCAGGACCTTGGTGACGTCGGAGAGCAGCCGGTGCCGGTCCAGCGCCTCGACCTGGATGGCGACCAGGAACACCGAGGAGTCGGACGGCGCCCACTCGACGTCGACCAGGCGCTCGGGCTCGGCCAGCAGCTCCTTGGCGTTGGTGCAGTCGGTGCGGTGCACGCTCACCCCGCCGCCGCGGGTGACGAACCCGAGGATCTCGTCGCCGGGCACCGGGGTGCAGCAGCGGGCCAGCTTCACCCAGATGTCGCTGGCGCCCTTGACCACCACGCCGGCGTCGCCGGTGGGGCGGCGCCGGGTGATCGTGGACGGGGTGGCCCGCTCGGCCAGTTCGTCCTCGGCGTGCTCGACGCCGCCCAGCAGTGCCACCAGCCGCGCCACCACGTGCCGCGCCGAGGTGTGCCCCTCGCCGACGGCCGCGTACAGCGAGCTCACCTCGGGGTAGCGCAGCTCGCGGGCCAGCGCGGTGATCGAGTCCACGGACACCAGCCGCTGCATCGGCAGCCCGGTCCGGCGCACCTCCTTGGCGATCGCGTCCTTGCCGGCCTCGATCGCCTCTTCCTTGCGCTCCTTGGCGAACCACTGCTTGATCTTGGCGCGGGCCCGCGGCGAGCCGACGAAACCAAGCCAGTCCCGGGACGGCCCGGCGCCCTCGGCCTTCGAGGTGAAGATCTCGACGACGTCGCCGTTCTGCAGCTTGCACTCCAGCGCCACCAGCCGGCCGTTGACCCGCGCGCCGATGCACCGGTGCCCGACCTCGGTGTGCACCGAGTAGGCGAAGTCCACCGGCGTGGACCCGGCCGGCAGCGTGTACACGTCGCCCTTCGGGGAGAACACGAAGATCTCCCGGACGGCCATCTCGTAGCGCAGGTTCTCGAGGAACTCGCCGGGGTCCGCGGCCTCCCGCTGCCAGTGCAGCAACTGGCGCATCCACTGCATCTGCTCGATCTCCACGGACTGGCCGTCGAGCGTGCCGTTGGACTCCTTGTAGCGCCAGTGCGCGGCGACCCCGTACTCCGCCTTCTGGTGCATCTCGTAGGTGCGGATCTGCACCTCGAGCGGCTTGCCGTCCGGGCCGATCACCGTGGTGTGCAGCGACTGGTACACCTCGAACCGCGGCTGGGCGACGTAGTCCTTGAACCGCCCGGGCATCGGCTGCCACAACGCGTGCACCACACCCATCGCCGCGTAGCAGTCGCGCACGTCGTCGACCAGGATGCGCACCCCGACCAGGTCGTGGATGTCGTCGAACTCGCGCCCGCGCACGATCATCTTCTGGTTGATCGAGTAGTAGTGCTTGGGCCGGCCCTCCACCTTGGCCTTGATCCGCGCGGCCTCCAGGTGCCCGGTCAGCTCGTCGGTCACCTTGTGCAGGTAGGTGTCCCGGGACGGCGCCCGGTTGGCCACCATGCGCACGATCTCGTCGTACTTCTTCGGCTGCAGGATCGCGAACGCCAGATCCTCCAGCTCCCACTTGACCGTGGCCATGCCCAGCCGGTGCGCGAGCGGGGCGAACACCTCCAGCGTCTCGCGCGCCTTCTTGGCCTGCTTCTCCGGCGGCATGAACCGCATGGTGCGCATGTTGTGCAGCCGGTCGGCGAGCTTGATCACCAGCACCCGCGGGTCCTCGGCCATGGCGACCACCATCTTGCGGATGGTCTCCGCTTCGGCCGCGGTGCCCAGCTTCACCTTGTCCAGCTTGGTGACGCCGTCGACGAGCCTGCCAACCTCCTCGCCGAAGTCCTCCTGAAGCATCTCCAGCGAGTACGCGGTGTCCTCGATGGTGTCGTGCAGCAGCGCCGCCACCAGCGTGACGGTGTCCATGCCGAGCTCGGCCAGGATCGTCGCGACGGCGAGCGGGTGGGTGATGTAGGGATCCCCCGAGCGGCGCCGCTGGCCCCGGTGCATCTCCTCGGCCACGTCGTAGGACCGTTGCAGCAGCGCCAGATCGGCCTTCGGGTGCAGCTCCCGGTGCACCGCGGCCAAAGGCTCGAGCACCTGTTTGACCGGCGCGGAGCGCTGCGCGGTGATCCGCCGGGCCAGCCGCGCGCGCACCCGCCGGGTGGCCGAGGCCGGCCGTGGAGGAACCTGCGACGGCTGCGGATCCTCGACCGCCTCGGCCTCCACGTCTTGGCTCACACGCGCTCCATGCGTACCCATAGGTAACCCCTGAGATTCCGAGGATAGCCTCGGAATCCTCGAGGAGGAGCGGTCGGGGCGGTGAACGGGCCGTTCACACCGTCCGCAGAGCGTGCACCGGACGGTCGGCTAGTCGTTTCCGACCGTCCAACGCGCCGATCTCCAGCACCACGCAGACGCCGGTCACGGTGCCCCCAGCGTGCTCGACCAGGGCGCAGGCGGCCGCCGCGGTGCCGCCGGTGGCCAGCACGTCGTCGATGACCAGGATCCGCTGGCCGGGCTGGATGACGCCGGCGGGCACCTCGAGTGTCGCGGTGCCGTACTCGAGCCGGTACTCCAACCGGTGCCCGACCACGGGCAGCTTGCCGGCCTTGCGCACCGGGACGACGCCGAGGCCGTGGGTGGCCGCGTAGGCGGCGCCGAACAGGAACCCGCGGGCCTCGACCGCGGCGACCAGGTCCGGGCCGGCACCGCTGACCCGCCGGAACCCGTCGACCACGGCGGCCATCGCCGGCGCGTCGGCCAGCACCGGGGTCAGGTCCCAGAACAGGATGCCGGGCTCCGGGAAGTCCGGCACCGTCCTGGCCAGGTCCAACGCCTGCGCGAGGTCGCCCACGTTGTGGCTCAGTGGCGCCGTTTCCCGCTCGGCCGCCGGCCCGCCGGCCGGCCGCCGCCGCGCTTGGCGTCCGCGGCGCTGCGGTTGCGCGCCGGAACGCTCTGCGCCGCGGCCATGGCCCGCTCGTGCCGCAGCTCCGCGTCCAGCGAGTCGTCGTCGGAGAGGTCCACCACGGCCACCGGCTCGCCGGTGACGGCCGCCGCGGCCTCCCGCTCAGCCGCCTTGCGCGCCAAGGTCTCCCGCCGGGCGTAGACCCGCGCGGCCTGCTGCTGGAACTTCGGCTCGCGCATCTTCAGGTCCACCAGCAGCGGGGTGGCCAGGAAGATCGACGACAGCGCACCCGCGATCAGACCGGTGAGCTGCACCAGGGCCAGGTCCTTCAGCGTACCGACGCCGAGCAGCCCGACGCCCACGATGAGCAGGCCGAGCACCGGCAGCAGGGCGATGAGCGAGGTGTTGATGGACCGCATCAGGGTCTGGTTCAGCGCCAGGTTGGCAGCCTCGCCGTAGGTGCGCCGGGTGAGCCCGAGCAGGCCGCGGGTGTTCTCCTTGACCTTGTCGAACACCACCACCGTGTCGTACAGGGAGAAACCGAGGATGGTCAGCAGGCCGATCACGGTCGCCGGCGTCACCTCGAAGCCGACGATCGAGTAGACGCCCGCGGTCACCGAGATGTCGTGGACGAGCGCGACCAGTGCGGAGGCGGCCATCCAGCGTTCGAAGTAGAACGCCAGGAAGATCGTCACCAGCACCAGGAACACGCCGAGCGCGATCAGCGCCTGCCGGGAGATCTCGCCACCCCAGGACCCGCTGACCGCGCTGTCGCTGATGGCCCGCTCGCTCGGCGTGCCGGTGGCCCGGTCCTTCGGCTGGAACTCCTTGAACAGCGCGGCCTTGAGCTGGGTGACCTCAGCCGCGGACAGGGTCGGCGACTTGATCTGGATGGTCTGGTCGGCACCGATGCCGACGGTCTGCACGATCGGCGCCTCTTTGTGCAGCGTCGCGTCGAAGACCTCGGTCACCCGCTCGGTGGAGATCGTCCCCGCCACGCCCTGGGCCGGCAGCTGGACCCGGGTGCCGCCCTTGAACTCGATGCCGAGGTTGAACCCGCGGAAGATGATCGAGGCCAGGCAGATCAGCACGAACGCGCCGAAGAGCACGTACCAGAGCTTGTGCCGGCCGACGATGTTGAACGCGCCGGTGCCGGTGTAGAGCTTGGCCAGCAGGTTGTGCCGCCGGCCGGGGGGGCGCTTGCCCTCGCCGCCCTCGGCCAGCTCCGCCCCGGTGTCGTCGATGCTGGACACGTCACGCCTCCTTCACGGCCGGGCCGGAGGTACGGCTGGCCGCGCGTTGCGCGGCGGCCAGCCGCTGTACCGCACCCAACCCGGAGAACCTGGGATGGGACAAGGTCTTCGAGATCGAGGCCAGCGCCACCAGCGGGTGCGTCACGAGGAACACCACGACCAGGTCCAGGATCGTGGACAGGCCCAGGGTGAAAGCGAAGCCCCTCACCTGGCCGACGGCCAGCAGGTACAGCACGCCGGAGGCCAGGAACACCACGGCGTCGGCGGACAGCACCGTGCGCCGGGCCCGCACCCAGGCCCGCGGCACCGCGGAACGGAACGACCGCCCCTCGCGTACCTCGTCTTTCAGGCGTTCGAAGAAGATCACGAACGAGTCCGCGGTAATACCGATGGCCACGATGAACCCGGCGATGCCCGGCAGGTCCAGGGTGAGCCCGAGCCAGCGGCCGAACAGGATCAGGATGGCGAACACGATCGCGCCGGACAGGGCCAGC
Organism: Actinophytocola sp.; assembly: GCF_036002505.1. Lineage (GTDB taxonomy): Bacteria > Actinomycetota > Actinomycetes > Mycobacteriales > Pseudonocardiaceae > DASYTH01. Next base: position 38,364 of record NZ_DASYTH010000043.1, read on the forward strand.
GACAGGATGGTCAGCACGCCCAGCAGCCGGTAGTAGAACAGGCAGTACACGAACACCAGCAGCAGGCCGATGGCACCGGCGATCAGGCCGGCCCGCAGCGACGCGAAGCCCAGTGTGGCGGACACGGTCTCCGCCTCCGAGGACTCGAAGGACAGCGGCAGCGAGCCGTACTTCAGCACGTTCGCCAGGTCTTTGGCCTCCTGCTGGGAGAAGCCGCCGGCGCCGCCCTCGATCCGGGTCTGGCCGCCGACGATCGCCTCGCGGATGCTCGGCGCCGAGACGACCTCGCTGTCCAGCACGAACGCGGCCTGCTTGCCCACGTGGCTGGTGGTGTAGTCGCCCCACTTCTTGCCGCCCTCGCTCTTGAAGTCGAGAGTCACCTCGTAGCCGGCACCCTGGGTGTTGACCTGCGCACTGGCGTCGCTGATGTCGGTGCCGTCGATGAACGACGGGCCGAGGATGTAGACGATCGGGTCCTTGCGGTCGCACGCGACCAGCGGGAGCTTCGGGTCGTCGTTGCCGACCAGCGGGTCCTTGTGCCCGGGCGAGCAGTCGAGGGTGGCCATGGCGGCCCCCTGTGCATTCTGGTCGGCCGGCGCCGAGCCGTCTGCGCTCGGCACCAGCTTGGCGTTCTGCCGGCACAGCTTGGCCTCGGTGATCAGCGCCCCGGCCTCGACCTTGGGCACCCGCTTGTTCTTGACGTCGTCGTTGTAGGAGTCCAGGTCCTGCTTGTACTTCTGGCAGTTGGCCACCGGGTCGCCCTGATCGGCGGGCGGGGTCGCCGGCGGCGGCGAGGTGGCCGGCGCGCTGCCGCTCGTGCTCGGTGGCGGCGTGGTGGTCGGCTGCTGGGCCAGCACCGGGGCCGGCCGGCCCTGCGGGGGCGCGCTGGTCGGCGCGCCGGCGGTCGGCGGGGGCGCGTTCGAACTCGACGAGGTGGGCGGCTGCTGCTGGTCCTGCGGTGGCTGCGCCTGGTTGGAGGCGATCACCTCGCGGAAGTACAGTCGCGCGGTCTGGCCCAGGCTTTTTGCCTGGTCGCCGCCCTCGCCGGGAACCGTGATGACGATCTGGTTGCCGTCCAGGACCACTTCGGCGCCGGTCACACCGATGCCGTTGACCCGGGTCTCGATGATCTGGCGCGCCTGGTCCAACGCCTCCCGGCTCGGCGGCTGCCCGGACTCGGTGCGCGCCGTGAGCGCGACCCGGGTGCCGCCCTGCAGATCGATCCCCAGCTTGGGCGTCGGCTTGTGGTTGCCGGTGGCGAACACCAGCAGGTAGAGGAGAGCGACGATAGCCGCGAACGTCACGAGATTGCGAACTGGGCGGAACTGCCCGGCCGGTGGTGCCACGGTCGGTCGGTCTCCTCAACCTTGCTCGGATGTGCACGGCCCTCGTGCACGCGGACCCACGCCACCGCCCGCACCCCGGCGAGCGCAGGCGTGGGTGCGGGCGCAGCGTACACGCAGCGAGATATGCCCTGTGTGATCCGGGCATGCCACTACGTGGTCGGGCCGATCAGCCCTTCTGCTTGCCGGGCTTGATCTCCTCGGGGGCCTCGTCGACGACCTCGTGATCGTCGATCACATCGGGTTCGGCGACCTCGTCGGCCAGGTCCTCGTCGAACTCCTCGATGTCGACCTCCGGGCCGACCTTCTCCCGCACGGCCGCGCGCAGCCAGGTGGTCTCGACGCCGGGCGCGATCTCGAGGTCAATGCTCGCCTCGTCGGAGATGTCGATGATCGTGCCGTAGAGGCCCGAGGTGGTCATCACCCGGTCGCCCACGGCCAGCGAGCTCTGTAGCTCCTGCTGCTGCTGCACGGCCCTGCGCTGGCGCCGGCTCATGAAGAACATCATTAGGCCGAGCAACCCGAAGAGCAGAAGCAAGGGAAGCAGATCCATTTTTCTCCGTCCGGCGGACGTCGCGTCGCTGCGTTACGTCCGGTTTGTTCTGTAGTTATGTCCGACGAGTGTGCCAGCCTCACTCTGCGGTGTGCGTGGGGTCACCCTCGTCGAACAGGGTAGGCGGCACCTGACCGGCCGCGTCGCGCGGGGCCGACAGGCCCAGATGCGTCCACGCCGCCGCGGTTGCCACCCGTCCTCGTGGCGTCCTGGCCAGCATGCCCAGCCGCACGAGGTACGGCTCGCACACCTCTTCCACGGTAGCCGGCTCTTCGCCAACCGCAACGGCCAGCGTGGAGACGCCGACCGGGCCGCCGCCGAACGAATGCACCAGGGCACCGAGCACCGCGCGGTCCAGCCGGTCCAGCCCCAGCTCGTCCACGTCGTAGACCTTGAGCGCGGCCTGGGCGACCGCCCTGGTCACCGAGCCGTCCGCGCGGACCTCGGCGAAGTCGCGGACCCGGCGCAGCAGCCGGTTGGCGATCCGCGGCGTGCCCCGCGACCGGCCGGCGATCTCGTTGCCACCGTCCGGTTTCAGGTCCACGCCGAGGATCGTCGCCGACCGCCGCAGCACCTGCTCGAGTTCCTCGGCCGCGTAGAACTCCATGTGCGCGGTGAAACCGAACCGGTCGCGCAGCGGTCCGGTCAGCGAGCCGGACCGGGTGGTGGCGCCGACCAGGGTGAACGGCGCGATCTCCAGCGGGATGCTGGTGGCGCCCGGGCCCTTGCCGACCACCACGTCGACCCGGAAGTCCTCCATCGCGATGTAGAGCAGTTCCTCGGCGGGCCGGGCGATCCGGTGGATCTCGTCGATGAACAGCACGTCGCCCTCGACCAGGTTGGAGAGCATGGCGGCCAGGTCGCCGGCGCGCTCCAGGGCGGGCCCCGAGGTGATCCGGATGGCGCTGCCCAGCTCCACGGCGATGATCATCGCCAGGCTGGTCTTGCCGAGCCCGGGCGGGCCGGACAGCAGCACGTGGTCGGGTGGTGCCCCGCGCCGCACCGCGCCCTCCAGAACGAGTTGCAGCTGCTCCCGGACCCGGGGCTGACCGACGAACTCGGTGAGCCGCCGGGGTCGCAGGGTGGACTCGTCCTCCCGCTCCCCCGGCTGCGCCAGCGGGGAGAGCTCGGTCGGGGCGGACTCCTCCGTCATGGCCTCATCGTGCACGGTCACCGCTTGGTGCCGAGCGTGGCCAGGGCCTTGCGCAGCACGCCGGAGGTGTCCGCGCCGCCGTTCTCCAGCAGTACCCCGTCCACCGCCTGCTCCGCCTGCTTGACCGGAAAGCCAAGCCCGACAAGGGCTTCGACGACCGACGAGCGCACCCCGCCAGCCGGCCCGGTAGCCGCGGGGCTGGCCGACGGCAGCGCGTTCACCTTGTCCCGCAGCTCGATGCTCAACCGCTCGGCGCCCTTCCGGCCGATCCCCGGCACCTGGGTGAGCACCGCGATGTTGCTGTCCGCCAGGGCCTTGCGGAGCTGGCCCGGCTCCAGCACGGCGAGCGTCGCCAGCGCGAGCCGCGGGCCGATGCCGGACACGGTCTGCAGCAACCGGAACAGCTCGCACGCCTCGGCATCGGCGAACCCGAACAGCGTCAGGGAGTCCTCCCGGACCACCAGCGCGGTGGCCAGGCTCGCCTCCTCGCCGCGCCGCAGGGTGGCCAGCGTGGACGGCGTGGCCTGGACGGCGAACCCGACGCCGCCGACCTCGATCACCGCGTGGTCCAGCCCGACGGACAGCACCCGCCCGCGTACCGAAGAGATCATCTGGCGCCTCCGTTCCGTGCCGCAGCGGCAAGTCTGGCCCGGTGCCGGCGGGCCAGCTCGGCCGCCCTGGCCTCCGCCTCGGCCAGCCGGTTGCGCAGCGGCGCGCGCCAGAGGTGGCAGATGGCCAGCGCCAGCGCGTCCGCGGCGTCCGCCGGCCGGGGCCGTTCCGGGAGATCGAGCAGCCGGGTGACCATGGTGGTGACCTGCGCCTTGTCCGCCCGCCCCGAGCCGGTGACGGCCGCCTTCACCTCGCTCGGCGTGTGGAACATGACCGGCAGCCCGCGCCGCGCCGCGGCCAGGGCCACCACGCCCCCGGCCTGCGCGGTGCCCATCGCGGTGCGCACGTTGTACTGGCTGAACACCCGCTCCACCGCGACCACGTCGGGCCGGTGCGTGTCCAGCCAGCTCTCCACCACGTCGGCGATGCTCAACAGCCGCACGGCCAGGTCGGCGTCGATCGGCGTGCGCACCACGTCCACCGCCACGCACCGCACCTCGCGGCCCGCTCCCCCGTCCACCACGGCGACCCCGCACCGGGTCAGCCCGGGGTCGACGCCCAGCACCCGCACGCGCACACTCCCGCCACCGTCCGTGAACACTCGTTCGAACCCTACGGCGCCGGCGCCGGGCCTGACGGGCCGACACGCCGCGGGGGTTGGGGATGGGGTGCGCCGGGGCTGGCCTGCCCCTCTGGTTGCGTTGGCGGGCGATGGTTAGGACCAAGCTGGGTCTACAGAAGGCTTGGGAGGTGGCGGGGAGCCTGGGTTGATCTTCCCGGGCCTGCTGGCAGGGTGGCGGAGAACGAGCTGGTCAAGTTGATCTTCCAGAGCGCGGCTGGTGGGCCATGGCCGTGGCTGGTGAGGCAGGTGGGATCGGTGTGACTATTGGGCGGTCGAACATGCCCTGAAGGCGGCCTTCAGGACGCTCAACGCCCCGAAGGCCGCCTTCAGGACATTGGTCAACGCCCCACCGGCCCCACCACCAGCCGCCGCCCGCCAACGCCACCCACGTGGCAGGCGAGCCGCGCCCCCTCACCGACTCACCGAATACCGCTCAACCAACTCCCCACCCAGCCGGGCCAGCTCGGCGCGGACCGAGTCCGGCTCGACGACCTCGATCGTCGCGCCCCAGCCGGCGAGCGGCTGGGCGATCATGAGCGGGGTCGGGGCGGCCACCCGGACTTGGGCCCGGCCGCCGACCGGCACGCCCTCGACGGAGCAGTGGCGGCCGAAGTGGTCGCGGAGCACGGGCACGAACCGCTCGGGGATGAGCACCGTGGCCGAGAGCAGGGAACGCCGCCGCTCCACTTCCTCGACGACCCGCTCCCAGGCGCGGGACAGCTCGAAGCCGGCGGGCCGTTCGGCGACCAGGTCGGTGATCACCGCGCCGGCCACGCGGTCGATGCGGAAGGTGCGCTGTCCCTTGCCGGTGCCGGCGAGGAGGTACCAGACGTCGTCCTTGTCGACCAGGCCCCAGGGGTCGACGAGGCGCTCGGTCCGCTCGCCGGTGCGGCCGCGGTAGGCGAGCCGGACCTTGCGCCGGCGCACGACCGCGAGCTGCAGCCGCTCCACCAGCTCGGGGCGGGCCCGGTCGCGCTCGCCCCAGCCGGCCGGGTCGACCACCACGGCGGCGGCCGCGGCCTCGGCGTCCGCGCGGAACGTGCCGGGCAGCGCGCGCACCAGCTTGCGCAGCGCCGACCGGAGCTCCGGGGCGCCGCCCGCCGCGGGGCCGGCGAGCAGGAACAGCGCCCGCGCCTCGGCGTCGGTGAGCCCGCTGAGATCCGTGCGCGCACCGCCGACCAGCGACCAGCCGCCGCCCCGGCCCGCCTGCGGGTACACCGGGAGGCCGGCCGTGGACAGCGCCTCGAGGTCCCGGCGCGCGGTGGCCACGGACACCTCCAGCTCCGCGGCGAGCTCCGACGCGGTCACCCGCCCCCGGGCCTGCAGCACCAGGAGCGCGGCCACCAACCGGTCCGCACGCATGCCGGATCCTCGCAGACAAAGTGCTCAATCGGTGAGCACTTTGTGCCGAAGGATTGGGTGTTGACCAAGGCAGTGCCCATGAAACAGACCGAAGAGGAGCAGATATGTTGCGCGGACTGGCCACCGTCTCCTTCTACGCCGACGACCACGCGGCGGCGACGCGCTGGTACACCGAGATGCTCGGCATCGAGCCGTACTTCACCCGGCCCGGGTACGCCGAGTTCCGCATCGGCGACTACCAGCACGAGCTCGGCGTCATCGACCGCCGGTACGCCCCGCCCGGCGCGGCCGGGCCCGGCGGCGCCATCGTGTACTGGCACACCGACGACCTGCAGGGCACCCTGGACCGGCTGAAGTCGTTGGGCGCCAAGGAGTTCGAGCCGCTCACCGAGCGCGGCCCGGGGTTCGTCACGGCCTCGGTGGTCGACCCGTTCGGCAACGTCCTCGGCGTCATGACCAACGTGCACTACCTCGAGGTGCTCGGCTCCTGAGCCAGGCGCGGGATCACGATGCGCTCCTCGATCAACTCGGGGCGCAGCGGCGAAGCCGGCCGCAGCCACGGGTCGCTCGGCCCGCCGTCCGGGTCGGGCGACCACCGCCGGCAGACCGCCGGCAGCTTGACCGGGTAGACCGTGAGCGTGCCGGCCTGATCGATGTGCAGACGCAGGAAGCCCTTGTGGTCCTCGATGCTCTGGCCGGCGAACGCCTCGTTGAGGTTGATCCCGTACCGGCTGGCGATCAGCAGGTAGGCGGCGACGATCTCGGCGTCCAGGAACCCGGCCACGACCGGCGTGCCGATGATCACGATGGCGAACACCAGCAGGTCGGCCGCCTTCGTGGCGGGCAGCACGTCGACGTTGAACCAGAGCACCAGGAACGCCCAGCCCACGCTCAGCGCGATGTGCGCCAGGGCGTGCAGAACGCCGGCGACGGTGTTCCCGCGCGGGTCCTTCGGCAGGTTGATCCGGGCGAACCCCAGTCCGCCGAGCAGCAGCACCGTGGCCACCAGCACCGCCGGCGCCCACGCGGCGAGCAGCCGGAAGATCCCCACGCCGGTGTCGGCCACCGCCAGGCCGAGGAGCACCGCGAGTGTCATCGCGGTCTGCAGGATGCCGGTGAGCAGCCAGAAACCCGGGTTGCGCCACGGCAGCCGGAAGATCCCGGGGGCGAGCCGCCGGGACGTGGCCTGGTCCGGGAACGTGGATTTCCGGTCGAACTGGATCGTCCCGGGTGGCCGGCGGACCCGGGACTTCGGCGGCGGCAGCTCGAGCGTCTCGGGCAGCTCGTGGGTGGCGGACAGGTACGCGCCGCCGATGCCGCAGGTGATCCGCTGGCCGGTGCCGCCGCGCTCGGCGTAGCGGACGTAGTGGTGCTTGTCGCCGGAGAGCATCAGCCGGATCGACGCGCCGCGCGGCCGGATGATCTCGCGGCTGAAGAACTCGATCGTGTCGTAGCCCTTGGACTCCCCGCCCGACCCGGCGGACACCCAGGCCGGCGTCGAGGTGCACAGGATCACCGCGTCGCCAGGCCGCAGCTCAGCCGCGGCCTGCCGGAAGTACTCCAGCTGCGGCGCGTCCACGTAGTCGTCGAGCTGGGTGTCGATGGCGAACAGCCACCAGTGCCGCGGCAGCTGCACGGCGAAGTAGCTGCGGGTCTGCTCGGTCTGCCAGCCGCCGAACGGCCGGCGCTGGGCGAACACCCGCAGGAACGCGGTCAGCCCGTCGTACCAGTCGTGGTTGCCGGGCAGGGCCAGCAGGATGGGTGGAACTCCTTGCGGCACCGGCAGGGCGGCCCGGTACGGGCCCTTGCTGCGGTCCTCGTAGGCCCGGGTGGACGCGGCCGGGTACACCTGGTCGCCGCCCATGATCAGGAGCCGGCCGCGCGGCAGCGGCCCGGCCCCGTCCAGCTCGAGGGACTCGGCGGCGAGCAGCGAGGCGACCGAGTACGTGGCGTCGAATCCGTCGCCGAGGTCGGCCACGTAGTCGAACCAGATCTCCCCGGCGTCGCCGTGACGGTGCACGGCGGCCGGCAGCCCGGCCTGCAGCTCGCGCTTGTCCGCGAACGACCCGAAGATCTCCGCGACCAGCGACTGGGCCCCGGTGGTGATCAGCACCCGGGGTGCCAGCCAGCGCACCGCCTTCTGCGGCCGGAAGCCCAGCTGCTCCTCGGTGAACTCGGCCGGCCGCGGCCGGACCGTGGGCGCCTCGACCGGCGGCAGTTCCTCGGTCACTCGGTCCTCCTGTGCTGACGTGGCACTACTCAAACGATCGCGACCGGTAGCCGTTGCGTAACCTGCGCTCCGTGCCGCATTCGCTGACCCCGCGGCAGATCGCCGCGGCGCTGGGCCTGGCTCCGCTGCCGGTGGAGGGCGGCCTGTGGCGCCAGAGCTGGCGTGACGGGAGCTGCTCGGCGATCTACTACCTCCTGGTGGCACCGGACTTCTCGGCGCTGCACCGGCTGGACCGGTTGGAGATCTACAGCTACCACGCGGGCGCGCCGGCGCGGCTGCTGGTGCTGGACGGCGACCGGGTGAGCGAGCCGGTGCTCGGGCCGGACGTCGCGGCCGGGCAGCGTCCGCAGGTGGTCGTGCCGGCCGGCGCCTGGCAGGGGTCGACGTCGCTGGGCGCGTGGACGCTGATGGGCACGGTGGTGGTGCCGCCGTACACCGACGGCAGCGTCGAGTTCGCCGAGGCCGGCCCGCTGTGCGCGGCGTACCCCGGCCACGCTTCCCGGATCCGGGCCCTCACGCCTCGAGGTGGGCGATCAGCTTCCGGGTGATGCGGGTCAGCTCGGCGCGGTCCCGCGCGGTCAGCGGCGCGAGCATGGCCTGCTCGTTGGCCACGTGCTCGGTCACCGCGGCGTCCACCAGCCGGCGTCCCTCGGCGGAGAGCTCCACGTCGAGGCTGCGGCGGTCGGCCGGGTTCGGGATGCGCTTGATCAGCCCGCGCTGCTCGAGCCGGTCCAGCCGGTTGGTCATCGTGCCCGTGGTGACCAGCAGCGACCCGGCCAGCCTGGTCGGGGAGAGCCGGAACGGCGCCCCGGCGCGGCGCAGCGCGAACAGCACGTCCCCCTCGCCGCGGTGCACACCGTTCGCCGCGGCCAGCTCCTCGATCCGCCCGGTGATCAGCTGCGCCACCCGCATCAGCCGGGCGACCAGGGCCATCGTGTCCAGGTCGAGGTCGGGGCGCTCGTCCGCCCACTGACCGACCAGCCGGTCGATCCGGTCAGGCTCACTGCTCACGGTTCCAGTTTAGCTTGACGTCAAGTATCTCAAGCCTTGCTGTCTATCTCGGCCTCAAGTAACTTGATGTCAAGCTAAATCGAAGGAGGAACCGATGACCGAGACGCTGGCGATCAGCCCGACCGAGCACCTGACGATCCGGCTGCGCACGCCCGAGCTGCTGGAGTTGGAGGCGACCTACCTGCCCGGTGGCCGCCGGCCGCCGAAGCACTGGCATCCCGCGCAGGACGAGCACTTCGAGGTCTTCGAAGGCACCGTGCGGGCCATGGTCGGCGCGACCGAGCACCGGCTCACACCCGGCGACACCATCGACGTGCCGAGCCGGACCCCGCACCAGTTCTGGAACCCCGGCACCGAGCCCGCCCGGGTGCTCTGGCAGGTCCGCCCCGCCGGCCGCACCGAGCAGTGGTTCGCCAGCATGGCCGCCCTCCGCGCGGACGGCGGCAGGCCGGGCGCACTCGGGCTCGCCGTGCTGCTCACCGAGTTCCGCGACGTCTTCCGGCTGTCCACGCCGGCCGCGCCGCTGGTCAACGCCGCGCTCGCGGTGCTCGCGCCGCTGGGCCGGCTGCGGGGTTACCAGCCGGTGCGCGGTTAGGAAACCGCGGCGCCGCTGCGGTCCTCGTACAGCTCACGGAAGAAGAAGTCGCGGAGCGGGTCGCGGTGGGTCTCCTCGCCGCACCAGTCGTCCTCGACGTCCTCGGCGACGTGATGCTCGGCGATCATCGTGCCGCGAACGTAGTGCCGCACCACGGGATGCGGATGCGCGCGTCCGTACGTCAGCTCGCCGCCGCGGGCGTACTCGAGCGTGACCACGAAGAAGTTCTCGCTGTCGCCTAATCGGCTCTCCCGCACGTAGTCGACCGGGATCTCCTCGTAGTACGCCGCTTCGGCACCTTCCAGCACCACCACGTCGCAGAGCAGCCCGAACTGCTGCCACAGCGCGGAGGTCCGGCTGGCCCGGCACAGCACGGCGATCATCAACGCCTCCGGGTCGGCCGGCAGCCCGCGCGGCGGCCACGGGATGCCGTGGTAACGCAGCTCGAGAATCCGGTGCAGCGCCCGGATGCAGTACCGGAAGCCGTTGATGAAGCCGGTCGTGGTCTGCTCGAGGTCGCGACCCTGCATGAGCGTGCCGGCGAAGTACAGGTCCCGCACGTTCACCGACTCCCAGGCCGAGGTCTGGGCCGGGAACCGGTCGTCGAGCACGAGTGCGGGCCGGCTCTCCCCACCGAAGATCGAGTTGTCGAACCGGAACCCGGTGCACACGATCACCCGGTCGCAGCGGATCTCCCGGATCACGTCCCGGGTCAACCGGACCGAGACCAGGTAGCCGTCGCCGTCGCGGCCGATCCGCACGATCTGGCCGTCCAGCACGGCGTCGCGCAGCTGCCCGCTGATCCGGCTCTGCCGGGCCACCCGGATCGCGCCCGGCCCGGCGACGTGGATCAGCGCGGCCGTCTCGACCAGGTTCCCCGCGGTCTCGAACGCCGAGTCACCCTTGCCGATGATCAGCACCCGCTGGTCGGCGAACGCGGCCGGGTCGACGGTGACCGTGCCGTACAGGTCGGCCGTCTCGATACCCGGAATGCTGGGCAGGTACGGCTTCGACGGCCCGGTGGCAACGATCAGCAGCGGCGCCTCGTACGCCGCGCCGTACTGGTCGACCACCCGGAACCGCTCGTCCCGGCTGACCCGCACGGCCGTGGTGCCGTAGCGGATGTTGAGCCTCAGCGCCTCGGCGTAGTCGGTGAGATAGCGGACCATCACGTCGGCGTCCGGGTAGTACCGCTCGGTGTACCGGGTGAACAGCAGCCGCTCCCGGTCGGACAGCAGCGAGTTCCAGTCCACCCGCAGGTTCAGCTCGGGGTCGTCGGAACCGGTGTGCGTCTTGTTGATGGACAGCAACTGGCGATGCCGGGGAAAGGTGCGGAAGAACGTTCCCGGCGTGGCACCCGATTCCAGGATCAGATAGTCGCGGCCCGCGCGCTCCAGGAAGTACCCCAACTGTAAGCCGGCCGGGCCGGCGCCAAGGACCAGGTAGTCCGTTCTCGTGACCATGAGCCGCCTCCCAGTCCACCGACACCTGGTACCGACGGCATTACGACGGTGGACGCGAAACGGTTCACTGTGCGGATGCGTTCGCAAAGCAACAGGGCTGGTGCCGCTAGGGGCCGTCCGCCCCGGGTGTCCAGCTCTCCGGGGCTCCGCTGGCGGTGAGCACCGGCTGCCATTCGGCGAAACCGGCGGGTGCGTCGGGCTGCCACGGCCAGGCACCCTGCGGTGTGGCGACAATGAGTTGCACCGCCGGAAAATCACCACTCGGATAGAGCAGTAGTGCGCTTCCGAAGAACTCCGGATAGTGCCCGCGGCTCACCCGCTCAAGCACCACCGGCGTTTCCTGAAAGAAATCCACGTACGTCCGCCCCAACACGAACCGCTCCCCCGCCCGCGCCCGGGCCACATACGCGTTGACGAGCACCCGCCCCATCCCGTCCGGCAACCCCACCGCGACGGCCTCCGCCACCCCGAACCGCCGCCACGCCCCCACCGTGAACACATACCCCGCGCCGAACTCGTCCCCCGCCACCTCCACGGTGGCGTTCCCATGCTCCTCAGCCTGCGCGAACAGCCACTGCCGCAACTCCTCGTGCTCGTCAGGTAAGCCGTGGACCGTCATGGGTTCGGAGATCCTTCGTTGTCGAATGCATCACCGGTGAGCACCACCGCCCTCACCCCACGGCTTCCATGACTTCGTCGGAGACGTCGAAGTTGGCGTAGACGTTCTGGACGTCGTCGCAGTCTTCGAGGGCGTCGATCAGGCGGAAGACCTTGCGGGCGCCGTCGACGTCCAACGGCACGCTGACCGAGGGGAGGAAGCTGGCCTCGGCGGACTCGTAGTCGTAGCCGACGGACTGGAGCGCCGAGCGGACGCCGAGCAGGTCGGTGGCTTCGGAGACCACCTCGAAGCTGTCGCCGAGGTCGTTGACCTCTTCCGCACCCGCGTCGAGGACGGCCAGCAACACATCGTCCTCGGAGAGGTCGTTCTTGGGGAGGATCACCACGCCCTTGCGGTTGAACAGGTAGGACACCGAGCCGGGGTCGGCCATGGAGCCGCCGTTGCGGGTCATCGCGGTGCGCACCTCGCCGGCGGCCCGGTTGCGGTTGTCGGTGAGGCACTCGACGAGCACCGCGACCCCGTTCGGCGCGTAGCCCTCGTACATGATCGTCTGCCAGTCCGAGCCGCCGGCCTCCTCGCCGCCCCCGCGCTTGCGGGCGCGCTCGATGTTGTCCTGCGGCACCGAGTTCTTCTTGGCCTTCTGGATGGCGTCGAACAGCGTGGGGTTGCCGTCCGGGTCACCGCCGCCGGTACGCGCGGCCACCTCGACATTCTTGATCAGCTTCGCGAACAGCTTGCCCCGCTTGGCGTCGAGGGCGGCCTTCTTGTGCTTGGTGGTGGCCCACTTCGAGTGGCCGCTCATCTCTCCTCCGTCTACCCGTGTGCAACGTCAGACGGCAGCGCGGACCATCTCCACGAAGAGGCGGTGCACCCGGGTGTCACCGGTCAGCTCCGGATGGAACGCCGTGGCGAGCATGGACCCCTGCCGAACGGCAACGATCCTACCGGCGGCCGCTCCGGCACCCGGCACGTCGGGCACCGTGGCGAGCACCTCGACCTCGGGCGACGCCGACTCGACCCAGGGCGCGCGGATGAAAACGGCCCGTACCGGCCCACCCGGCACCCCGGCGAACTCAAGATCCTCCTCGAACGAGTCGACCTGCCGGCCGAAGGCGTTGCGCCGCACGGTGATGTCCAGCCCGCCGAGCTGGTGCTGGTCCGGCCGGCCGTCCAGCACCTCCCGGGCGAGCAGGATCATCCCGGCGCACGAGCCGTAGGCCGGCATCCCGTCGGCGAGCCGCTTCTGCAGCGGAACCAGCAGGTCGAACGTCTCCAGCAGCCGGGAGATCGTGGTGGACTCGCCACCCGGCAGCACCAGACCGTCCACTTCGGACAGCTCGTGCTCCCGGCGCACCGGCACGAACTCCGCGCCACAGGCCCGCAGCGCGTGCGCGTGCTCCCGCACGTCACCCTGCAGGGCGAGCACCCCCACCACCGGTCCGGCCATGATCCCTCCTTAGCTTCATCACCTCGCAAGCTCGCTCACGTCACGCCCAGCAGCCGCAGCCCCGCCGTGCACGCCGCCGCCGCGATCACCACGACCACGAACGGCGCCTTCCGCCAGGCCAGCACGCCACCCACCAGCACCCCGGCCGGCAGCGCCACCCCGGCGAAGTGCCGCCCGTCCATCAGCGACGCGGTCGCGATCAGAGCCACCAGCAGCACCACCGCCGCGGTCGACATCAACGCCTGGATCCGCTCGGACAGCTCCACCCGGTCCCGCAGCAGCGGCCCGGCCACCCGGAACCCGTACGTGCCGAGAGCGATGACAAGCACCCCGATCAGATTCACACCGGCACCCCTTCCTTTTCCTTGCGGGGCACCAGGATCAGGCCGGCGAGCGCCAGCAGCAGCGGCACGCCGGGCGGCAGGAACGGGCTCGCGGCCAGCGCGATCGCGGCGCCGAGCAGGGCCGGCCGCACCACGTCCGCACCACGCAGGCTGGGCAGCACCAGCGCGAGCAGCGCCGCCGGGAACGCCGCGTCCAGGCCGAACGCCGAGGGGTCGCCGATCGCCTGGCCGGCCAGCACGCCCGCGATCGTGCCGAGGATCCAGGCCAGGTACAGCAGCACCCCGCACAACCAGAACGCCGCCCGGCCGCGCTCCCGGTCCGGCTGCGCGATGGCGAACGCCACCGTCTCGTCGGTGACCAGGTGGCTGCCCACCAGCCGCGCCATCCGGCCCCGGCCCATGATGCCCGCGATCGCCAGGCCGTAGGGCATCAGCCGGGAGTTGAGCACCAGGGCACCCAGCACGGCCGCGACCAGGCCACCGCCGGCCGCCACCACGCCGACCGCCAGGAACTGCGCACCGCCCGCGAAGACCAGCACGGACATCGCCGGCGGCACCCACCAGGGCAGGCCGGCGGACACCGCGATCGCGCCGAACGAGGCGCCGATCACCGCCACCGCCGCGGCGATGGCCAGCACGTCCCGGACAAGAGCCGAGTCGATTGTTCGCCAGATCGAACGCATGGCTTCTACAATGAACGGAACGCCGCCCGTTCGTCAAGGAGAACGAATGGACTCGTCCGCCGAACACCCGCCGAGCCGGGGAGCCCCGCTCGACGTCATCGCGCACTCGCTGCGCCGCGAGCGGGCCCGGGTCGGGCTCTCGCTGAGCGAGGTCGCCAAGCGCGCCGGCATCGCCAAGTCCACGCTCTCCCAGCTCGAGTCGGCCAGCGGGAACCCCAGCGTGGAGACGCTCTGGGCGCTCTCCGTCGCGCTCGACGTACCGTTCAGCCGGCTGGTCGACCCGCCTCGCCCGCGCGTCCAGGTCATCCGCGCGGGCGAGGGGCCTGCGGTGTACTCCGAGCGGGCCAGCTACATCGCCACCGTGCTGTCGTCCTGCCCGCCGAACGCCCGGCGCGACCTCTACCTGATCACCGCCGAACCGGGCTCCGCCAAGGAGTCCGACCCGCACATGCCCGGCGTGGTCGAGCACGTGGTGCTGGCCGCCGGCCGCGCCCGAGTCGGGCCCACCGAGGAACCGGTCGAGATCGGCCCCAACGACTACGTCGCCTACCCCGGCGACGCCGAGCACGTCTTCGAGGCGCTCGAGCCGGGCACCGTGGCGGTCATGATCTCCGAGCACAACTGAGCGGTTGGAAAGCAACGTCACGTTGCTTCCCCGGTGGCGCACTTGTCGCGGGAAGTTCCCACGACAGGAGCGACTTGTCACGGAAAGTTCCCGCGACAAGTCGGTTCCTCCCTTACTCACGGCTGTTTCAAGATCATCTGAGTGGTTGTTGTTGCTGATGGGACTGTGGTGACGCCAGGTACTCCAGTAGCTGCGCCGTCGTGCGACGAAGGGGGCCTTTGTCACGCTGAGCGTGACAAAGGGGGCCTTTGTCGCACTCACTCCACAGTGGACACTGAGGTATTGCCCAGGTTCCACACCACCGGCACGCCATCGGCCTTGGGTGGTACGTCCTGAGCCGCCGCTTAAACGATCTTGAAACGGCCGGGCTCCCCTGCTCACCAGCCGCGCTCGGCCAGGCGGTGCGGCTCGGGGATCTCGTCCACGTTGATGCCGACCATGGCCTCGCCCAGACCCCGCGACACCTTGGCGATCACGTCCGGGTCGTCGTAGAACGTGGTGGCCTTGACGATCGCCTCGGCCCGCTTGGCCGGGTTGCCGGACTTGAAGATCCCGGAGCCGACGAACACGCCCTCGGCACCGAGCTGCATCATCATCGCCGCGTCCGACGGGGTGGCGAGGCCGCCCGCGGTGAACAGCACGACCGGCAGTTTGCCCAGCCGCGCGACCTCGGCCACCAGCTCGTAGGGCGCCTGGAGTTCTTTCGCCGCAACGTAGAGCTCGTCCTCGGGCAGCGAGGTGAGCCGGCGGATCTCGGCCCGGATCTGCCGCATGTGCGTGGTCGCGTTGGACACGTCGCCGGTACCGGCCTCGCCCTTGGAGCGGATCATGGCCGCGCCCTCGGTGATCCGCCGCAGCGCCTCGCCCAGGTTGGTCGCGCCGCACACGAACGGCACGGTGAACCGCCACTTGTCGATGTGGTTGGCGTAGTCGGCCGGGGTCAGCACCTCGGACTCGTCCACGTAGTCCACCCCGAGCGATTGCAGCACCTGGGCCTCGACGAAGTGGCCGATCCGGGCCTTGGCCATGACCGGGATGGACACCGCGCCGATGATCCCGTCGATCAGATCGGGGTCGCTCATCCGCGCGACGCCGCCCTGGGCGCGGATGTCGGCCGGCACCCGCTCCAGCGCCATCACGGCCACCGCACCGGCATCCTCGGCGATCTTCGCCTGGTCCGCGGTGACCACATCCATGATCACGCCGCCCTTGAGCATCTCGGCCATGCCGCGCTTGACGCGGGCGGTGCCGGTGTGGGTCTCTGGGGACTGAACGTCAGACACGATCGACCTTCCGTACAAAGGGATGGAGTTCCGCTGACCTCATGCTAAGGCCGACGTGGACCGGTCAACCGGGCCAATCCCGGGCGTTCTCACCAGGCCACTATCGAACCGCGAGCCGCATTGCGGCGACGTTGATCCGTGCGAGTGGTGCACCGCCCGAAAGCTTGTCCTCAGCAGGCGTACGGTGTGGGATCGAGCACATCCGTTTCCCCGGGGTTCACCCAGACAGCGCGGTCCGTTCGGGAGGTAGATGTCATGGCAGCAAAGAGCACCGACAACGGTGACGGTGGAGCTGCGGTCGCTGTAGACGATCCCGCCAAGGTGCGCAACATCGTACTGGTCGGCCCGTCCGGCTCGGGCAAGACCACGTTGACCGAGGCGCTTCTCACCGCGGCGGGAGTGATCTCCCGAGCCGGCTCCGTCACCGAGGGCACCACCGTATGCGACCACGACCCGGCGGCCCAGCGCCAGCAGCGCTCGGTCGGCCTCGCCGTGGCCCCGCTGATGCACGACGGGATCAAGATCAACCTGATCGACACGCCCGGGTACGCGGACTTCGTCGGCGAGGTCCGGGCCGGTTTGCGGGCCGCGGACGCCGCCCTGTTCGTGGTGAGCGCCGCCGAGGGCGTGGACCCGGCGACCACCGCGCTCTGGGAGGAGTGCGCCGCGGTCGGCATGCCGCGAGCCGTCGTGATCGCCCGGCTCGACCATCAGCGCGCGGACTTCCCCGCCGAGCTCGCCGCCTGCCAGGAGGCCTTCGGCGCCGGCGTGCTCCCGCTCTACCTGCCGGCGTCCGGGGGGAAGCCCGGCCTGATCGGGCTGATCACCCGCCGGCTGCTCGACTACAGCGGCGGCTACCCGCCGGCGGCCGGCGAGCCCGACGCCGCCGAGCTGGACCAGGTCACCGACGCCCGGAACGCCCTGATCGAGGGCGTCATCGAGCAGAGCGAGGACGAGTCCCTGATGGACCGCTACCTCGGCGGCGAGGAGATCGAGGCGGAGACGCTGATCTCCGATCTGGAGACCGCCGTGGCGCGCGGCTCGTTCCACCCGGTGATCCCGGTGAGCGCGCTGACCGGCGTGGGCATCGCCGAGGTGCTCGAGGCGCTGTCCGGCGCGTTCCCATCGCCGCTGGAGCACCCGATCCCCGAGGTCACCGACCCGCAGGGCCACCCCCAGGGCGAGCTCAAGGCCGACCCGTCCGGGCCGCTGGCCGCCGAGGTCATCCGCACCTCGATCGACTCCTACGTCGGCCGCGTGTCCCTGGTCCGGGTGTTCTCCGGCACCCTGCGCCCGGAGCGCCCGGTGCACGTCTCCGGCCACGGCCTGGCCGAGCGCGGGCACGACGACCACGACGCCGACGAGCGGGTGGCGCACATCTACTCGCCGCTCGGCGCGAACCTGCGCGAGGTGCCGTACTGCGTGGCCGGCGACGTGTGCGCGCTGACCAAGGTCACCTCCGCGGAGACCGGGGACACGGTGTCCGCGCCGGACCGCCCGCTGCTCATGACCCCGTGGCAGATGCCCGAGCCGCTGCTCCCGGTGGCCATCGTGGCCAAGACCCGCAGCGACGAGGATGCCTTGTCCCGCAACCTGAACCGGCTCGTCGCGGGCGACCCTACGCTGCGCCTGGAGCGCAACGCGGAGACCCACCAGCTGGTGCTCTGGTGCATGGGCGAGGCGCACGCCGACGTGGTGCTGGCCCGGCTGCGAGCCGGCGGCGCCGACGTGGACACCGAGCCGGTCAAGGTGGCGCTGCGGGAGACGTTCGGCGGCAAGGCGCGCGGCCACGGCCGGCACGTCAAGCAGTCCGGCGGCCACGGCCAGTACGCCGTGTGCGACATCGAGGTGGAGCCGCTGCCGGTGGGCGCCGGCTTCGAGTTCCTGGACAAGGTGGTCGGCGGCTCGGTGCCGAACCAGTTCATCGGCAGCGTGGAGAAGGGCGTCCGGGCCCAGCTCACCAAGGGCCTGACCGCCGGCTACCCGGTCGTCGACATCCGGGTGACGCTGTTCGACGGCAAGGCGCACAGCGTCGACTCCTCCGACGCCGCGTTCCAGACTGCGGGCTCGATGGCACTCAAGGACGCCGCCGCCAACGGCAAGATCTCGCTGCTGGAGCCGATCGACGAGGTGGTCGTGCGCCTCCCGGACGATCACCTGGGTACCGTGCTCGGCGACCTGTCCAGCCGCCGCGGCCGCGTCCTCGGCACCGAGGCGGACACCGCCGCCGGCTACAGCAAGGTCCGCGCCGAGGTCCCGGCCACGTCCCTGCTCCGCTACGCCATCGACCTGCGCTCGATGACCTCCGGCTCGGCCACCTTCATGCGCTCGTTCGTGCGGTACGACCCGCTCCCCGACTCCCTCGCCGCCGGCGCGATCGCCGCCGCCAAGGAGAACTAGGGCCTGGGAAGCAACGTGACGTTCCTTTCCTTCTAAGGCATGAACGTGACGTTGCTTCCCCGCTGGTCACCGGACCGTGCGGACGGTGCCGTCCCAGGGGTCAGTCAGCAGGGCGGGAAGTAACTCGGGTAGCTGCACCGGGTAGACGGTTTCCTTGGTGGAGCGCAGTTCCTCGGCACTCCACCACCGGTGGCCATCCACCGAGCGGCGCTCGACGGCGGTGAAGCCGGAGGTGTTCACCGTGACCTCGACCGGCTTGCCGTTGCCGGCCGGGGTGCGGGCGAGGAAGAACCACTCCTCGCTGTCGTAACTGCGGCCGTCGAAGCTGAACACCGCGCGGCGCCGCCACATCGGGCCGACCAGCTCGTCCTCGGGGATCTTGATCCCGGTCTCCTCGGTCAGCTCGCGGGCCGCCGCCGCGCGCAGGTTCTCCCCCGGCTCGACGCCGCCGCCCGCGGTGATCCACCAGGCGTCGTCGGGCTGCCGCGGGTCGTGGCCGCTGAACAGCAGCACCCGGCCGTCGCCGTCGACCAGCACCACCCGGGCCGACGGCCGGGGCAGCGGCGCCGCGTCCGGCTCCCCGGCCAGCGCCGGCTCGACGATCTCGAAGTACTCCGGCCGCGGCGCGGTGCCGGCGAGCTTCAGCCACCGGGCGGCGCGGCGGCGGCGCTGGGCGAGCGTGTCCCGCACCGCGTCGTTGTGCACCCGCCGGGCGATCACCACCCGCTGCTCGGCGTCGACCAGCTCGGTGGCCAGCGCCAGCGGCAGGTGGCCGCGGTCGACGGCGGCGAGCTGCAGGGTGAGGTCGTTCTCCGCGGCCTCCCGGTCCATCCGCGGCGCCTGCTCGGCCCGCTCCGCCACCGCCCGCAACGGGTCCGCGGCGCGCTGGTCGTCGGGCAGCCCGGCCGCGGCCACCGCCCGGGCCACCACCGCCCGCCGGGCCAGCGCCGCATCCAGCGCCGCCCAGGCCGCGTCGGTGCGCACGTGCAGCCGGTCCAGCCGGTTCGCCGTCCCCACCAGCCACGGCGCGACCACCAACGCCAGTACGATCACCAAGATCAGTGTCGCGACCAAAATGCTCATGGTGTGGTCACTCCCGACTCACGGACCCGCCGCGGATCCGCGGCGATGGCCTGCTCGTAGACCCTCAGCACCTGGCCGGCGACCACCGACCAGTCGAACGCGGCGACCCGGCGTCGCCCGGCCGCGGCCAGCTCGGCCCGCCGCTCCGGATCGGTCAGCAACCGCCGGAGCGCCTCGGCCATCGCGCGCGGGTCGCCGACCGGGGTGAGCACGCCCGCCCGCCCGTCGTCCAGCACCCGCCGGAACGCGTGCAGATTGCTGGCCAGCACGGGCACGCCGGCGGACATCGCCTCGGTGAGGATCACCCCGAAGCTCTCGCCGCCGGTGTTGGGCGCGCAGTAGACATCGACCCCGCGCAGCGCGCGGGCCTTGGTCTCGTCGTCGGCCTGCCCCAGCAGCACCAGCCGGTCGGCCAGACCCGCGCCGGCGCGCAACTTCAGCTCGTCCGGCTCGCCCCGGCCGACCACCAGCAACTGAAGGTCCGGGAACTCCGGGTCGAGCAGGCGCAACGCGTCCAGCAGCACGTCCATGCCCTTGCGTGGCTCGGTGAACCGCCCGACGAAGCCTACGGTGCCGCCGGGCCGCGGGTAACCGGGCAGCGGCCGGGCGCGCTCGAAGAACCCGACGTCGACCCCGTTGGGGATCTCCACCGCGTCGCCGCCCAGGTGCTCCACCTGGACCCGCCGGGCCAGCGCGGACACCGCGATCCGCGCGGTGATCTTCTCCAGGAACGGCTGCAGCACCGCCTGGAACGCCGACAGTGTGCGGGATCGCGGGGTGGACGTGTGGAACGTGGCCACGATCGGGCCGTCGGCCAGCATCAGGGCGAGCATCGACAGGCTCGGCGCGGTCGGCTCGTGCAGGTGCAGCACGTCGAAGTCATGGTCGCGGATCCACCGGCGCACCCGGGCGAACGACACCGGCCCGAAGGAAAGCCTTGCCACTGAGCCGTTGTACGGGATGCGCACGGAGCGCCCGGCCGGTCGGACGAAGTCGGGCAGCGGGGTCTCGTCGCCGGCCGGGGCGAGCACCTCCACCGAATGCCCCAGCACCCGCAGCGTCCGGGCCAGGTCGACGACATGGGACTGCACTCCTCCGGGAACCTCGAAGGAGTACGGGCACACGATCCCGATCCTCATGCCGTGCTGTCCAACTCGGGAATGTTGGCCATGGTCGTGGGTCGCCTTCGCGGTCCGGTCACCAGACCACTCCTCGGGCAGACCGTGTTCCACTGGGGGCGAGCCCCCCAGACCCCAGTTCCTCGGGCCACCGCGTCGCGGTAGGCCAACTCCCTCGCCCGGCATTCCGCAAGCTTCATGCCGGGGCCTCGGCCAGCGCTTTCTGCCGTTCCTCCGGCAGATCCGCGATCCAGAGCGGTTGCAGCATGTGCCAGTCCACCGGGTTCGCGGCGATGTCGGCGGCGAACCCGTCGGCCATGCGCTGCGTGACGGCCGGGATCTCCTCCCGCTCGTGGACAATCATCGGGGTGTGCACGGTGAGGCCCCAACCCTCCGCGGTGAACGTCTGGTCCACGATCAGCAGCGTCGCCCCGGTCATGGCGGCCAGCCGCGCCGGGCCGGCCGGCATCCGGGTCTCCTCGCCGAAGAACGTCACCGGTATGCCCCGCCGGGACAGGTCCCGGTCCGCCGGCAGGCACACAACCCGGTTCTCCCGTAACCGCTGGATCAGCAGGCGGTACGGCGACACGTCGGTGCCCGAGGCCGCGAGGATCTCGAAGCCGAGCGACTCGCGGTAGGCGACGAACCGCTGGAACAGCGACTCCGGTCGCAGCCGCTCGGCGACCGTGGTGAACGTGCCGGAGTGCCCGACCAGCCAGATCCCGGACACGTCCCAGTTGGCCGTGTGCGGCAGCGCCAGCACCAGGCCCTTGCCCCGGTCCAGCGCCTCGTCGATCATCGAGCGGTTGACCATGGTCGCGTCGACGTGCTCGTAGATCTCCCGGTGGTTCATGCCGGGCAGCCGGAACGTCTCCCGCCAGTACCGCGCGTAGGAGCGCAGCGCCCCGCGCACCAGCTCGTCCAACTCCCGGTCGCTGGCCCGGGGGACGACCCGGGCGAGGTTGCGCCGCAGCTGCGAGTCCGGCCCGGAGCGGCGCGCGGCAAGATCGGCGCCGGTCTGGAACGCCGCTCGGGCCAGCCGCTCCGGCAGGTGCCGCACCAGCCCCCAACCGGCCGCGAACCCCAGGTCCGCCACCCGGTGACCCCACCGGCTCATGTCGCCGTCACCTCCCCAGCCGACCGCCAGACCGCGACCATCCGCTGCACCACCGTCACCAGCGACAACCCGGTGAGCACCCACAGCGCCACGTCCAGGGCGTACCGCAGGCCGAAGCCGGTCAGCCCCGTCCCCACCAGTGTGATGATCAATCGCTCGGCCCGCTCCACCAGCCCGACGTTCGCGCTGAGCCCGGTGGCCTCCGCGCGCGCCTTGATGTACGACGTGACCTGGGCCAGCACCAGGCAGACCAGGGCGGCCGCGGCGAGCGGGCGGTTGCCGGCGACGAAGAGGTACCAGGCGATGCCGGCCAGCAGAGCGCCGTCGGTGATCCGGTCGCAGGTGGCGTCGAGCACGGTGCCGAACCGCGTCCCGCCGCCACGCGCCCGGGCCATCGCGCCGTCCAGCAGGTCGAGCATGGTGAAGCCCCAGACCACGAACGTCCCGGCGAGCAGGTGCCCGGTCGGGAACAGCCACAGCGAACCCGCGACCGCCCCGGCGGTGCCGATCACGGTCATCGCGTTGGGCGACAGGCCGCTGCGGACCAGCCATGCCCCGACGGGATCGGTAACGCGGGACACCGAGGCTCTGGCGAAAATGTTCAGCATGGCGCGGTCAAGTGGCCTCACGAGACGATCAGGCGAGAAATGCGGGCGCTGACACCCTAACCAACGGAACCTCAGGGGACCGTGACGGCACCCAGCCACAATCCACCCGACAACCGCACCGCCAGCTGGAACGCGACCACCGCATCAACATTCCGGAGAGGCGGACTAGCCTCAGTCGCAGGGGTCGCTGAGTTCCTGGCAGTTCAGGCCGGCGAGGATGGCCTTGCTGATCTCGCCGAGGGCGGTGACCTGCTCGGGGGTGAGGGCGTCGAAGAGCTTCTCGCGCACGGCGGTGACGTGGCCGGGGGCGGCGGCCTCGAGTGCGGCGAAACCGGCGTCGGTGAGGACGGCGAAGGAGCCGCGCTTGTCGGTGGGGCAGGTGCGGCGGCGCACCCAGCCGACGTCCTCGAGTCGGGCCACCGCGTGCGAGAGCCGGCTGCGGGAGGAGCCGCGGGCGCCGGCCAGCTCGCTCATCCGCAGGGTCCGGCCGGGGGCCTCGGACAGCGCGACGAGGATCTCGTAGTAGGTGTACGGCATCGCGGAGTCGCGCTGGAGCTGGCGGTCGAAGTGCTCGGTGAGGCCCTCGGTGACGGTGATGAACGCGCGCCAGATCTCCTGCTCGCGCTCGCTCAGCCACCTGACCTCGTCCACATCTCCGATTGTAGACAAAGTTGAACTCTCAATCGGGTTTGTGTACGGTGCGGTTGAAAGCTCAACAATCCGAGGAGGCTTTTTGATGAGCAGTGCCACGACGCTCGAGATTCCCGGCTACGTCACGGGGACCTGGGACTTCGACCAGGCCCACACCTACGTGGGTTTCGTGGTCCGCCACATGGTGGTGACGAAGGTTCGCGGGCGGTTCGAGACCGTCGAGGGCCACATCGTGACCGCGGAGAACCCGCTGGACTCCACGGTCGAGGTCAGTGTCGACCTCAACTCGGTCAACACCAACAACGAGACCCGGGACAACCACCTGCGCTCGGCCGACTTCTTCGAGGTCGAGTCGTTCCCGCGGTTGACGTACCGGTCCACGGGGCTCCGCCAGGACGGCGAGGACTTCGTGCTGGACGGCGAGCTCACCATCAAGGACGTCACCCGCCCGGTGCCGCTGGCCTTCGAGCTCACCGGCTTCATCACCGACCCCTGGGGCGGCACCCGGCTCGGCCTCGCGGCCAAGGGCGAGATCAACCGCAAGGACTTCAACGTCAACTTCGAGGGCGTGCAGAACGGCCTCGCCGTGGTCGCCGACAAGATCGAGCTCACCATCGACGTCGAGGCCACGCTGCGCCAGGACGCCCCGGCCGAGTAATGCCATGAATGCCTCATTCAGGGCGTTCGACGCCCCGTAAGTGGCATTCAGGGCACTTCACTCCGCCGCGTCCCAGGCCTTGGCCAGGAGCGAGCGGGTCTCACTGAGCAACTGGGGCAGCACCTTGGTGTGCCCGATGACCGGCATGAAGTTGGAGTCGCCGCCCCACCGGGGCACCAGGTGCTGGTGCAGGTGGGCGGCGATGCCGGCGCCGGCGATCACGCCCTGGTTCATGCCGATGTTGAAGCCGTGCGGCGAGGCCACCCGGCGAGCGACCGTCATCGCCCGCTGGGTCAGCTCGGCCAGCTCGATCGTCTCCGCGCCGGTCAGCTCGGTGTAGTCGGCGACGTGCCGGTAGGGCACCACCATCAGGTGCCCGGGGTTGTACGGGTACAGGTTCAGCACCACGTACACCAGCTCGCCGCGCGCGACGATCAACCCCTCCTCGTCCTCCATGCCGATCAACCGGCAGAACGGGCAACCCTCGGACTCGTCGTGGTCCGGCTTGTTCTCGCCGAGGATGTAGGCCATCCGGTGCGGGGTCCACAGCCGCTGCAGGGCATCGGGAACCCCGACCCCCTGCTGCGCGACGAGCTCGGGCTGCCCGGACCAACCGACACCGGTCATGCCCACGATCCTAGGGGTGGGATCACGCCTCGACGGGGAACGTCGTATCCGCCGAGGGCGAAGCGTTCTCCCGACGTGCGATCCAGCCCTCGATGGCGCTGACCGCCTCGTCGACCGCGATGCCGTTGAGTTGGCTGCCGTCCCGGAACCGGAACGAGACCGCGCCGGCCTCCACGTCCTTGGCGCCGGCCAGCAGCAGGAACGGCACCTTCTGCGTGGTGTGGTTGCGGATCTTCTTCTGCATGCGGTCGTCGCTGGCATCCACCTCGACGCGGATCCCCTTGGCGCGCAACGACTTCTGCACGGCGAGCAGGTGCGGGGCGAACTCGTCGGCGATCGGGATGCCGACCACCTGCACCGGGGCGAGCCAGGCCGGGTACGCGCCGGCGTAATGCTCGGTGAGGATGCCGAAGAACCGCTCGATCGAGCCGAACAGCGCGCGGTGGATCATGTACGGCCGCTGCCGGGTGCCGTCCGGCGCGGTGTACTCCAGCGCGAACCGGTCCGGCAGCTGGAAGTCCACCTGCAGCGTGGACAGCTGCCAGGAGCGGCCCAGCGCGTCGGTGCAGTGCACGTCGATCTTGGGCGCGTAGAACGTGCCCTCGCCGTGGCCGATCTTGTACGGCAGCCCGGCCCGGCGCAGCGCCTCCTCCAGCGCGGCCTCCGCCTTGTTCCAGTCGGACAGCTCGCCGACGTACTTCTCCGGCCGGGTGGACAGCTCCGCCGAGAAGTCCGTCAACCCATAGTCCCGCAGCAGGTTCAGCACGAAGTCCAGCAGGTCCGCCAGCTCGTCCTGGAGCTGGTCGGGCGTGCAGTAGATGTGCGCGTCGTCCTGGGTGAACCCGCGCACCCGGGTCAGCCCGTGCACCACGCCGGACTTCTCGTACCGGTACACCGAGCCGAACTCGAACAGCCGCAGCGGCAGTTCGCGGTACGACCGGCCGCGCGCCCGGAAGATCAGGTTGTGCATCGGGCAGTTCATCGGCTTGAGGTAGTAGTCCTGCCCGGGCTTGCGCACCGTGCCGTCCTCGTTCAGCTCCGCGTCCAGGTGCATGGGCGGGAACATGCCGTCGGCGTACCAGCCGAGGTGCCCGGAGATCTCGTACAGCTGGCCCTTGGTGATGTGCGGCGTGTAGACGAACTCGTAGCCGGCCTGCTCGTGCTTGGTCCGCGAGTAGTCCTCCATGGCCCGGCGCACGATGCCGCCCCTCGGGTGGAACACCGCGAGCCCGGAGCCGATCTCGTCCGGGAAGCTGAACAGGTCGAGCTCGCTGCCGAGCTTGCGGTGGTCCCGCCGCTCGGCCTCGGCCAGCAGCTCCAGGTGCGCGTCCAGGGCCTCCGGCGACTCCCACGCCGTGCCGTAGATCCGTTGCAACTGCGGGTTCTTCTCGCTGCCGCGCCAGTACGCCGCGGCCACCCGGGTGAGCGTGAACGCCGGGATGTGCTTCGTGGTCGGCACGTGCGGGCCGCGGCACAGGTCGCCCCACACCCGCTCACCGCTGCGCGGGTCGAGGTTGTCGTAGATGGTCAGCTCTCCCCCGCCGACCTCCATCACCTCGGCGTCGTCCACATCGCTCTTGAGGTCGACCAGCTCCAGCTTGTACGGCTCGCGCGCCAGCTCCTCTTTGGCCGCGTCGGCGGATTCGACGACCCGCCGGGAGAACCGCTGGGCGCCCTTGATGATCTGCTTCATCCGGGACTGCAGCGCCTCGAGGTCCTCCGGGGTGAACGGCCGCTCGACGTCGAAGTCGTAGTAGAAGCCGTCCTTGACCGGCGGGCCGATGCCGAGCTTGGCCTCCGGGAACAGTTGCTGCACGGCCTGCGCGAGCACGTGCGCGCAGGAGTGCCGGATGACGCCGCGGCCGTCCTCGGTGTCCGCGGCCACGGCCTCGACCTCGACGTCGGCGTCCGGCGCCCAGGCCAGGTCGCGCAGCCGCCCCTCGGCGTCGCGCACCACCACGACGGCGTCCGGCCCCTTGCCGGGCAGACCCGCCTCACGGACCGCCGCACCCGCGGTAGTGCCCGCCGGCACCACCACGCGCGGCGCGGGTGCTGGGGCGGTGGCAGGCGACGGGGCCACGGGAACTCCTCGATACTCGTGATTACGCGCGGTATGCGCACGCCGATGGTATCGACCGACCCCGGCCCGAAGCCTGCGGGTTTCAGTGCGGCGCGATGGCCCGCATCCGGTTGATCTCGGCGGTCTGCTCGGCGATCACCTCGTCGGCGATCTCCTGGATGCGCGGGTCCTTGCCCTTGAGCTGGATCTCGCCGGCCATGGTCAGCGCGCCCTGGTGATGGGTGATCATGAGCTGCAGGAACAGCGCGTCGAACGCGGTGCCGGTGGCCGCGCGCAGGGCGTCGAGCTGGGCGGGCGTGGCCATACCCGGCATGCCGTCGTGCGACTCGTGGCCGGCGTGCTCCGGGTCGACCGTGGGCTGCCCGTGCGTGCGGAGCCAGGTGTTCATCGCCTCGATCTCCGGGCCCTGGCTGGCGGCGATCCGGTCGCCGACCCGCTTGACGTCCAGCGCCGCGGCCCGCTCCGGCACCAGCCGCGCCATCTCGATGGCCTGCTGGTGGTGGGCGATCATGTTGTGCAGGTAGCGCACGTCGGCGTCGGCGGGTGGCGCCTGCGGGGTCTTCGGGAGGCTCTCCCCCGGGGACAGGGTGCGCGCGGGCTCACCGGGCTTCCCGGGGACGATGACCGGCGCCGCGGGCTCGGCGGGGGTGCTGGTGCACGCGGCCACGCCACCGAGGGTGGCCACTGCGACGACGCCGCAGAGTAAGCGGACCCAACCTCCTGGCACGGCACCCATCCAACCAAGCTCAACTGACGAAAATAACCGCCTAAAGACGCTAGCTGGTCGGCCAGCTGAAAGTAATACTGAGGTCACCGTACGTCCATGAGAGGGGTATCCGCCGTGAGCTCCACGCTGAGTAGTCGACGGCGAAGGCTGTCGACCGCAGCTCTCGGGACCATGGCACTGGCCATGTCCGTGCTTGCCGCCGCGCCCGCCGGCGCGCAAGGCTTCCCCGGCGAGGACGAGCTCGTCAGCAGCGCGAACATGCACCTGGTCGCCAACATCCCGGCCACCGACCCGCTGTCCGGACCGGACTCGGTCGGCTCCGACATCGCCTTCCAGGGCGACTACGCCTTCGGGGGCAACTACCTCGGCTTCACCATCTACAACATCAAGAACCCGAAGAAACCCAAGATCGTCAGTCAGGTGTTCTGCCCGGGTCCGCAGAACGACGTGACCGTCGCCGGCAACCTGTTGTTCCTGTCGACGGACTCGCGCCGCAGCGACAACTCGTGCAACTCCGTAGCTCAGCCCGACGGCAGCCTCCCGTACTGGGAGGGCATGAAGATCTTCGACGTGAGCAACAAGAGCGCCCCGCGCTACATCCAGTCGATCGACACCGACTGCGGCTCGCACACGCACACCCTGGTGCCGTCGGCCAGCAGCGCCGACCGGGCGGTCTACCTGTACATCTCCTCGTACTCGCCGAACGCCTCACTCCCCCGCTGCCAGCCGCCGCACGACTCGATCTCGATCATCCGCGTGCCGCTGGACAACCCGGCGTCGGCGTCCGTCGTGGCCAAGCCCGTGCTGTTCCCGGACGGCGGCAACCCCGGCCTCCCGGCGCCGTTCCCGACCGGCCGGACCGCCACCAGCGGCTGCCACGACCTGACCGTGTACGCGGAGAAGAACCTGATGGCCGGCGCCTGCATGGGTGACGGCGTGCTGTTCGACATCTCCGACCGGCTCGCCCCGCGCACCATCAGCCGCGTGCAGGACACGAACTTCGCGTTCTGGCACTCCGCCACGTTCAACAACGAGGGCACCAAGGTGATCTTCACCGACGAGCTCGGCGGCGGCGGCGCGCCCACCTGCAACCCGACGATCGGCCCGCTGCACGGCGCCGACGGCGTCTACGACGTCACCGGCACCGGCGACAACCGCCGGCTGGAGTTCCGCAGCTACTTCAAGATCTCCCGGACCCAGACCGACACCGAGAACTGCGTGTCGCACAATGGCTCGCTGATCCCGGTCCGCGGCCGCGACATCATGGTCCAGGCCTGGTACCAGGGCGGCATGCAGGTGTGGGACTTCACCGACTCCGCCAACCCGACCGAGATCGGCTTCCTCGAGCGCGGCCCCCTGCCCAACGGCGAAGGCGGCGGCGAATGGTCGGTCTACTACTACAACGGCTTCATCTACGGCTCCGACATCGTCAAGGGCCTCGACGTCGTCGAGCTCAACGACCCGCGCACCAACCCGGCCCGCGGCGTCAAGCTCACCGAGCTCAACGTCCAAACCCAGAAACACTTCGACCGCCGCTAAGCGTCGACGACCAAGCAGGGCCCCGCGCTACAGGCGCGGGGCCCTGCTTTGGCTGGTTCCCGGCCCAACGCGCCCAGCGCCGGGTCAAGAGGAGCTAGCACCGTGGGGGTTGGGGGGCTCGGCCCCCCAACATGATGACGGGCGACGCGGTCCACGCTTTTCCGTGGACACACGTCGCCCGAGCCCGTGGGCGATACTGGGATCGAACCAGTGACCTCTCCGGTGTGAGCGGAGCGCTCTCCCGCTGAGCTAATCGCCCGTGAGAACGACGATACGGTACACAGGGCCGTGGATCAGGTGAAAATGGGGGATCCGAGCCACGGGTAGTGGAGGCCGAACCAGCCGCCGACCAGGGCGAAGACGTTCAGGAGCCAGAGGGTGGCGAGGACGACCAGGCCGGTGCAGGTGTAGAGGGCCAGACGGAGGAGGGGGTGGCGGCGGGCCATCCAGCGGGTCCAGGCGGTGTAGCGGGCGCGCAGGAAGTGCAGCAGGCGGCGGGCCCAGTGGAACTCGGCGGCCAGGATGGCGAGGCCGGCGAAGACGATGAGCCAGCCCGGGCCGGGGTACGGGATCAGCACGATGCCGAGGGTGAGCACCAGCCCGCCGAGGAGGGCTACGCCGGTGCGGTAGAGCGCCAGCATGCCGGGGCTCCGGGTGGCCCAGCGTGGCCGCCGCGGCCGGCGGACCTGTGTTGTCATCCCCACTGCCGCATTGTGCCCGTTCACGCGGGTGCTCGTCATGATCGAACCGCACAGACCGTCAGGCGCGCGCCGTGTGGCGGCACGACGCGAGCAACATTCAGGCCACAGTGCTACCGGGAATCGACCGGACCTTGCCAGTATGGGAGTCGGAGAAGGCAGACTGGTGTTGGCTTCACCGCTGGACCGGATGGGTGATTGTTCAGCGGAGTTGGCACCCTTTGGGCCGCCGGGGCGTCACATTGACGGGCCTCGGTCGTTCAATGGACTGGGAAGGGAGCAGAAGGGTAACGACGATGCGCAACGATCACGTCACGCTCCGCTCAACGGCGGTGTTCGATCTCCTGGCGCCACGTACACCCGCGGTGCCGGTGAAGGTCGAGCTCCGCTACGACACGCGTGACCCGTACGCCGTCGTCGCGGCCTTCCGCACCGGCCGCGCCGGGTGGGTGGAATGGGTGTACGCCCGCGACCTGCTGGCCGACGGCCTCATCGCCGAGGCCGGCGACGGCGACGTCCGCATCCGGCCGGCCGTGGACGACCCCGAGGTGGTCGTCATCGAGCTCAGCTCGCCGTCCGGCCACGCCGTGTTCGAGGCGTCCGCGCAGGAGCTCGCCGACTTCCTCGACCGCACGTACGACGTGGTCGTCCCGGGCAACGAGCACCTCTGGGTCGACGTCGACGAGGCGCTCACCCACCTGATCTCCACCGATCTCACGTAGCGTGGGCGGACCGGGACCCGAGTTGATCCCCCGGCGTGAGGTCGGATAAGGTTCCGCAGGCACCACGAGATCGTGGTTCGCGGACGTAGCGCAGTTGGTAGCGCATCACCTTGCCAAGGTGAGGGTCGCGGGTTCGAGTCCCGTCGTCCGCTCGGCTCGGCCCCTCGGTCCAGGGCCGGACTCCTCGGGATACCCTCGGGAAAACTGGCGGAGTGGCCGAGTGGCTTAGGCAAGGGCCTGCAAAGCCCTGTACGCGGGTTCGATTCCCGCCTCCGCCTCGGCGGGCGATTAGCTCAGTGGGAGAGCGCTACCTTGACACGGTAGAGGTCACTGGTTCAATCCCAGTATCGCCCACCAGACATAACACCTGGTCAGACAGCCCGTTGGTGATCATCGCCAGCGGGCTGTTGTGCTGTCGTGGGAGCATTTTGGGAGCAGATGATCTTGATCATATGTGCGGCTTGGTAGTGGTCAGCGGAATGACTGCTCCCGGAGTGCTCCCATCGCTTTCTGGGGACGATCTTCGGATGAGCGGCCGCTGGAAACGATGGATGCGCCGGTCGCGACGCCCACAACAGGTCGGCGACCGGGACGCGCTGGTGTCCATCTGCATGGACATCGCCGACCGGCGCCAGGACGTGGATTCCGGGCTGTGGCAACGAATGCACCGGCTGCTCGGCGAGGTTGGAGTGCGGGCGGTCGTGCCGGACGGCGAACCGTTCGACGAGAAGCTGTTCGAGGCGGTCGGTCGTGCCGACACGACCGACGAAACGTTGCAGCTCACCGTGCAGAGCACCCGGTTCTGCGGGTACGTCGACGGACACCGGCTGCTGCGCAAGCCGCAAGTGATCGTTTACCGAACCGAGGAGGTGCTTCGCGATGCTTGATACCGCGGTCATGGACGTCGTCGACAGAACCGCCGCCGCGGCTCGAGGTGCCGGCGAGCACACCGCCGCTGACGCGTTGCGGGTCGAGGCCGAACGGGGTCGCTCTGACCATTGCTGGCTGGTGGTGGTCGGCGCGACGAACCGCGGCAAGAGCACATTGATCAATGCGTTGGTGGAGCACGAGAACCTGCTACCCGTCGATGCGGACGTCGCGTCGACGGTACACGTGCAGGTGCGTGGCGGCCCGGAGCTAACGGCCATCGTGTTCGACTCCGAGAACCCGGCAGGCCGGCCGGTCGACCCCGGCGGAACTCCACCAGCACGCCGCCGTGGATCCGGCTACCGGGCGGGCGTACCGCCAAGGCGTCTACTGGGTGGAGGTCTCCGTGCCCGCCCCACTCCTGTTGGAGACCGGACTGCGGCTGGTGGACACGCCCGGTGTTGGCGGACTCGTCGAGGGTCACGCGGACCTCGCGCTGGCGACGGTGGAGTTGGCCGACGCGCTGATCTTCGTGGTCAGCGCGAACAGCGAGCTGACCCGGTCGGAGCTCGACTTTCTACGCCGGGCGACCGAGCGGATCCACGCCGTCCTGTTCGTACTGACCCAGGTCGATCTCTACCCGGGCTGGCAGAGCGTGCTCATCCGGAACCAGGCGTTGCTCGCCGAGCACGCACCGGACTACCGGGACGCCCCATGGTTGCCGGTCAGCAGCCGATACCGGTTCGATGCAACCGGACCGGTGACCAGAACCTCGCCGCCCCCCGCCGTGAGCGCAGTGGTTTCGACGCGTTGATCACGGCCTGCTCGATGATCAACGACCGGACCACGAGGATCCGCTCCGCCAACGTCGCCCCGTTCGCCGCGACGATCGCGGGACGCCTGTGCCGGCAACAGATGGAGCAATTGCGGTCTCTGGCTCTCGACCCGGAGCTACCCACCCTCGTCGCGGAGCAACGCAAGCTCGTCGATGACGCCACGGCGATCAACGCCACATGGCGCGCCCTGCTCGCCCAACACCTCAGCACCACAAAGACACGGCTCGACCGGCAGTTCGCCAACGTCGTCAGGACACTGCACCACGACGCGTCATGGGCCATCAGTGAGGGCGGCACGGACATCCTCGACTCGCTGGGGCGCGACCTGCCCGCCCGCGCCGAGGCGATCTGGCTCGAGCTCAAGACGGAGATGAGCCGACAGATCGAGGCGCTCGGCACCGAGTTGGCCGACCTGCTCGACGCGGAACTCAGCATGCCGACGGACGCCGTCACCGGCGCCAACGTGGACATCTCGATTCCGGATCCGATTCGGACCACCGCCACCGTCCCCACAGTGGTGGAACATGGCCTGACCACGACCGGACTCGGCGTCGCCGTCGGCGCAGTGGTCGGCACGATCACGCTGAACCCGGTCGCCGGCTGGGCAGCCTTTGCGGAACGGTCGGCGTGCTCACCGGCCTACGCACCCGACGGGATCGAGTCACCAACACCAGGGCGGACGCCACCCGATTCCTCAACGACCTCATCACCCGGCTACGGGCGGAAGTGCCCACCGAGATCATGCAAGTCCTGTCGTCGGTCAAGCAGAACATCGAGACCACCGTCGATCGTGAACTGAGCACCGAACGGGCCCGGCCAACCGACGTGCTCGCCCAACACCAGGCCAACCTGGCTGCCCAACAGGATGACCTCGACCGGCGCAAGTCGGTCGCCGACCGCCAGCTGAGCGGCTACGCCGAGCTTCGCGAGCAGGCAGCACAACTCGCCACGACTCTCGGATCAATCCGGTGAAGGACGACCCATGACCGACGATCAGCACGAAACGCCGAGCCACACCTCCTTCGGACCGGCCGACCCGGACGTTGCCTCGATGGCCGACCCCCATGCCCACCCAGTATTCGAACCGATCTCGCTCACCACGTCTCCCTTCGAGCCGGGGCAGAACCCGGGAGCGGATAGCGACGCCGTCGCACCCTCGTCGCCGGACACTCCT
>NZ_DASYTH010000044.1:0-40352 GCF_036002505.1 Actinophytocola sp.
GGGTCGGCGGTGCGGGCGGTGCGGAAGGCCTCCTCGAGGAACCCGGTACCCAGCCGGTCGCGGAACACCGAGCTGCGCAGCTGGCCGCTGCCGCCGTCGGCGAACGCTTCGTTGACCACGTCCCAGGCATAGATCTGGCCGCGGTAGTGAGCCATCAAGTTGTTGATGTGGTTGTTCATCACGCTGCGCAGCGTGTTCGCATCGCCGATGTTGGTGACCCAGCCGGGCAGCTGTGAGTGCCAGACCAGGGTGTGCCCGCGCATGCGCTGGTTGTGGCTGCGGGCGTGGTTGACGATCTGGTCGGCCGAGCCGAACGTGAAGTTGTTGCGGGACGGCTCGGTGGCATCCCATTTCATCTCGTTCTCGGGAGTGATCATGGTGAACTCCCGGTCCAGGATGGTCGTGTACTGCGCCTCACCCAACTTGAAGGTGGGGACC
Source organism: Actinophytocola sp. (assembly GCF_036002505.1). Classification (GTDB taxonomy): domain Bacteria; phylum Actinomycetota; class Actinomycetes; order Mycobacteriales; family Pseudonocardiaceae; genus DASYTH01. The sequence continues at coordinate 439 of NZ_DASYTH010000044.1, forward strand.
GCGGCGCCGAAATACCGGCCGGACTGGGCTGCGGCCGCGCCCAGGGTCGTGGCGGCGGCAGCCGTCTGCGGCAGCAGGGTCACCGCGCTGGCGACGGCGAGCGCCGTGACGGCAATGCGGCGGAGCCGCCGACCCCGACGCGCACGGGAACGGATCAGATCGGGCATCGTTGTCCTTTCCTCACCGGCAGGGGTTCCGGGCGCTGCGTTCCATCGGTGCGCCGCCGGGTCGTCATGTCGTCCAAGGCCCACTGTCCACTCGGGAGTGTGGGACACTCACAGACCGCTCCCCGCACCAGAATCACACCGCTGCTGGGAGCGCTCCCAGATTGTTCGGTATTTCGAACGCTGTCTGATAGGTCGGAGGTATGGCCTCACGGTAACGACACGAATCGCCACGGTCAACCGATGAATGAGCTTTTCGCACGGCGCAACTACCGAAAAGGTTTTCGAACACCGGTGATTCACCAAATCCCCCTATAACCATGGAACGTTTCAGTGCGGCGCTGTCATGTTTCAGCGAAGGCATCGAAACGCCGAGCACCAACCCCGCCGGCCGCGAGGTTGGTGCTCGGTGCGGGTCAGGTGCCGCCGTCAGATCCGCAGGGCGGTCCGCAGGAAGCTGTTGACGGTGTCCCAGGTGGGGTTGGGGGTGCCGACCGTGACGGTTTCCTGGCAGCCGCGGACGGTGCGCACGGTCTGGGTGCCGAACCGGGAGGGGTTCATGACATCGCTGGTGCTGTGCCCGGCGCCGGGAACGGAGAAGAACGTGACGTCCCGGCACTGCGCCCGCAGCGCGTTGTAGAGCAGGACGCTCTGGCCGTGCGGGACCAGCGGGTCGGCCTGGCCGTGCAGCAGCATCATCGGCGGGTCGGTGCCCTCCACATAGTTGATCGGGTTGGCCCGCCGGGTGCGGTCCGGGCAGGTCTGGATGGCGCAGCCGATCAGCCGCGACTCCGGTGAGTTGGCGCCGTCGTGGTCCAGCCCGCCCGGAATCCGCTGCGCATTCATCTGCAGAAAGTCGGTCGGACCGAAGAACGCGACACCCGCCTGCACCCGGCTGGACACACCGGTCGTCCCGATCGTGCCCTCAAGATCGGCCACACCCCCGGTCAGCGCGGCGATGTCGGCCGCCCAACCGCCGGAGGAGTTGCCCATGAACGCAAACCGGTTCGGGTCGAGCTGGAACTGCCCGGCGTTGGCGCGCAGCCAGCGGATGGCCGCCTTGAGGTCGAACGCCTGCGCCGGGAAGATCGCCTGGGAGCTGGACCGGACGCTGACCCCGGCCACCGCGAACCCGCGGGGGTTGAAGACATTGGCGATCGAGGACGCGCCGGACTTGCCGTCGTCACTCATCCAGGCCGAGCCGCTGTGCCAGATCAGCAGCGGCCGCGGCGTGGTGCCGCCGGAGGGAAGGTAGAGATCGAGTAAATGGCCCCGGCTGCCGGCCGGCTGGGCAGGTGCATAGGCGATGTTGCTGATCACTTGCGTAACCTGGGCCGGCCCGGCGGAGGCCGCAACCGCGGGAATGGAACCACCGCCCGCGGCCACGGCGGCCACCGCCGTTCCGACGATCGCGGCCACACGAATACCAGCACGCATGGAGTCCTCCATTATCTGACTGGGCTGGGAGCGCTCCCAGACTTGTCCGGATAGCGACATGCCCATCAGCCTGCGCGTCACCGTAGCGACACGATGCGTCACCGTCAACAATACGAACGACTGTGCGCATAGCGCACAATCGAGACCGGACGGCATACCCGGTCCAGCACCGCATTGACGGCACCGGCACCCGGTCGTACCGTGGGCTCGCCGCATTGCGAACCTGTGTTCGTATAGCGCACAAGGAGGATTCGATGCCGAGTCGCCGTGTGCTCCGGGCCGCGCCCGCCGCCGTCGCCCTCATGGCGTTGCCGTTGATCGCGGCCGGGGAGCCGGCGACGAAGCCGGTCACGGTCGAGCCGCTTGTCGTCCAACTGCCGGTGCTGACCCCGCGGATGGACTGTGCCGCGCTGGCGGGGGTGGATGTCTCGGCGGAGGTGGGTGCCGGCACCGGTATCACCTCCGCCGGGGCCGCGACCGCCACCCCCGGCTACCCCGTGTGCGACGTGAAGGGGGTCATCGCTCCGCAGATCCAGTTCGAGGTGCAGCTGCCCACCCAGACCTACCGGCAGCGCTACCTGCAGACCGGCTGCGGCGGCCTGTGCGGGTCCCTCGCGATCAGGGTGCAGGCGGCCGAGGGCTGCGTGCCGGTCACCGACGGCACCTTCGCGATGGCCTCGAACAACCAGGGGCACGTCGGCGGCGGCACCGCGGACGGCAACTTCGGCACCGACCCGCAGGCGAGAATCGACTTCGCCGAACGCGCCGACCACCTCACCGCGCTTGCCGCCAAGGCGCTGATCACCACCTTCTACGGCCAGCGCCCACGGTTCTCCTACTGGGACGGCTGCTCCCAGGGCGGCCACGAAGGGCTCACCGAGGCCCAGCGCTACCCGGAAGACTTCGACGGCATCCTCGCCGGCGCACCCGCCTCGATCACCACCGAGCTCAACGCGTTCAACCAACCGTGGCTGGCCCGGGTGGACTTCGACGCCGCCGGCCGGGTCATCCTGCCCGCCACCAAGCTCGCACCCCTGCACGACGCGGTCATGTCCGCCTGCGACGGGCTCGACGGGCTCGTCGACGGGCAGCTCGACGACCCCCGCACCTGTGGCTTCGACCCCGGCCGGCTCGCCTGCCCGGGCGACACCGACACCCCCACCTGCCTGACCCGGGCCCAGGTCACAGTCGTCCGCAAGATCTACTCCGGCGCCGTCACCGACCGCGGCGAGCACCTCTACCCCGGCGGGCAACCCTACGGCTCCGAGCTGGCCTGGGCCGGCTGGATGATCCCGTTCACCCCGGCCGCACCGCAGAACTCCACGGTCGCCTGGCGCATCGGCAACGGCTGGGTCAAGTACCTCGCCTTCGACCGCAATCCGCCGCTCTCCTTCTCCCTCAACGACCTCGCCTTCGACCGGCCCACGTTCCAACGCGTGCGCCAGCTCGCCGGGTTCTACGACGCCATCGACCCCGACCTGTCCGCGTTCCGCCGGGCCGGCGGCAAGCTCATCCTCTGGCACGGCTGGGCCGACCAGGCCATCCCACCCACCGGCACGGTCGCCTACTACCAGGCCGTCCAGGACCGCATGGGCGGCCTGACCGCCACCCAGCAGTTCGCCCGCCTGTTCATGTTCCCCGGCGTCCTGCACTGCGGCGGCGGCACCGCACCCAACACCTTCGACCTGCTCACCCCCCTCATGAACTGGGTGGAGAACAGCACCGCTCCCACCAAGGTCGTCGCCACCCAGTCCAACGCCGGCACCATCGTCCGCACCCGACCGGTCTTTCCCTACCCGCTCGCCGCCCGCTACACCGGCACCGGCAACATCAACGACGCCACCAACTTCGTCGCGACCCCACCCGAACGGCCGAACCAGGACCATTTCCCCTGGCTCGGCCGATTCGAGGGCAGCCACCGCTAGCAGCTGACGCTCTCGTGGGTTCCCTGGGTGAGGAACGCCGTCACCGCGTTGTCGCCACAGGGGTTGCCGTTGAACAGGTAGGAGACGTGGCCGCCGGCGTTCACGGTGACCATACGGGCCCGGTGGCCGAATGCCTCGAGCATCCTCAGGGCTCCGCCGTAGGGAGTGGCCGGGTCTCGGAGGTTTTGGATCAGCAGGACGTTGTCGGGGCCGTGCGACGTGATCGTCACGGGGTTTTCGGCTTGGTAGGGCCAGAACGCGCACGCCGTGATGTTGGCCGGCATGCCCGCGGTCAGCGGGAAGTCGTGCCGGTTCTGGGCGACGGTTCGGACGTAGTGGTCAACGGATCTGGGCCAGTTCACGTCGTTGCAACCGGTCGCGGTCAGCGCGGCGTAGGTGTTCTGATACTGGGCGGGCGGCGGCACCGGGATCGTGGGCGGGCCACCGCGCATGATGTCGGCCACGAGCGGGAAATTCGTGTCGCTGTAGAGCCCGGTGAACACCGCGGCCCGCAGATAGTTTCCGCTGACGCCCGGCCGCGGGTTCTCGTCGAGGCTGGCGGCCAGACTCAGGTAGGTGGCCCGCACCGCGTCGGGTGTGGCACCCAAACCGTAGGTGCTGTTCCGCTCCGCTGCCCAGGCGGCGAAATCGGGGAACCGGTCCCCTGCGCCGATCGCGAAGTTGTTCATCCACCCGCGTTCCAGCTTCCGGGGGTCGGGATCGCCATTGCTGTCCAGCACGACCCGGTCAGTGCGCTGTGGGAACAGGGTCGCGTAGACCGCACCCACATAGGTCCCATATGAGGTACCCCAGTACGACAGCTTTCGCTCACCCAGTGCTTGCCGGATCTGGTCGATGTCCTTCGCTTCATTGCGGGTGCTGATGTTCCGCATCAGCTCGCCGCCATTCTGGATACACGCCTGTGCGACCCTCCTGGCTTTCGCGACGCTCCCGGAGATGTCCCCACCCACCCCGGGCCACGGCATGAACCCTTGCGGCTCAGCGTCTTCACCCGTCAGATCACACGTCACCGGCGTGCTCTGGCCGACCCCACGGGGATCGAACCCGATGATGTCGTAGCGGTCGAGCACCTCGGCCGGCAGTCGCATGCCGTGCGTGGTCGGCCGGTACAACCCGGGGTTGCCCGGCCCACCCGGAATCAGCAGCAGAACACCCCGCCGCAAGTCCGGCTTGGCCGTGCGGATCCGGGAGATCGCCAACGAGATCCGTTGTTCCCCCGGATGTCGATAATCCAGCGGAACCTCGATGGTGGCGCACTCCTGCGCAGGAGCCCCGGAACACGCCGCCCACACCGGGCCCGCCTCCTGCGCCCCAGCAGGCACTGACACACCAGCGGCTACCGACACACCAGCGGCCGCTGCCGCGATCGTCAAAACTTGAACGGTTTTTCCCATGCCTAACCATCTCCGGCCCAGCACGGGCAGACCAGCCGGCCAGCCGGTCCGGTCGTGGTAGGGCCAGCCCTACCGTCTAGTGTTCAGCTGGGCCGGGCGATGCCGTTTGAGACACCGGGTGAGTCGAGCGTGGATGCGGATCGCGCGATCAGGGTCGCGACGGCGATCGGTGACCTCGCCCAGGCGGAGGGTGTGCCCGCGGCGGTTCGCCACGTGTGCGTGGCGTGTGCGGCTATGGTTGGGGCCACCGGGGTGGGCGCGTCGGTGATCAGCCATCTCGGCTTGGTCGAGCCGCTCGCCGCCACGAGTTCGGCAAGTGAATGGGTCATGGATCTGCAGGCGACACTCGGCGAAGGACCGAGCACCGTGGCGCTGGCGGAGAACCGCCCGGTGTTGATACCCGATCTCAGCAGCGACGTCTGCATGCGCCGCTGGCCGGCGTTCGCGCCGGCGGCCGTCACCGCGGGAACCCTGGCCGTTTTCGCGTTCCCGCTGGTGCTGGGGGCGATCTCGATGGGTGTGCTGGAGATCCACCGCGCGGATGCGGGCAGCCTGACGGCGGCCGAGCTCGTCGACGCCTGGCTGTTCACCGACGCGGCCATGATCCAGGTAATTGATCAACTGTCCCGACCCTCGAGCGGTTCGCTCCCCGCCTCGGACGGCGACCTCGAGTACCGATGGGCCGAGGTCCATCAGGCCACCGGTGTCGTGTCGGTGCAGTTGGACACCACGCTCGCCGACGCGCTGCTCCGGTTGCGGGCCCACGCCTACCTCACCGGTCGCCGCCTGTCCGAAGTGGCCCATGCTGTGTTGACCGGAGCGCTGCGTCTGGCATCGGGCACCGACGATCACGACCAAGGATGAGACATCGTGCTGGATCAGCGAATCACCAAGACGTACATCGAACTGGCCGACACGCTCGTGGTGGGGTTCGACATCGTCGACTTCCTCCACACGCTCACCGAACGCTGTGTGGAGCTGCTGGATGTCGACGCCGCCGGGATCCTGCTGGCAGACCTGCGGGGCACGCTCAACCTGATGGCAGCCTCGACCGAGCAGGCCCGCCTGCTCGAGCTCTTCCAGCTGCAGAACGAGGAAGGGCCGTGCCTGGACTGTTACCGCAGCGGGCAGACGGTCGAATGTGTCGACATGACCACTGAAGGACGGCGCTGGCCACGCTTCGCCGCCGCGGCCCGCGAGCGGGGGTTCGCCGGGGTGTACGCGGTGCCGATGCGGCTGCGCGATCAGACCGTCGGGGCGATGAACCTGTTCCGGCACCAACCGAAGCCCATCCCGGCCGAGGTGGTGGCGGTGGCGCAGTCGTTCGCCGATGTCGCCACGATCAGCATCCTGCAGGTTCGCGCGCTGCAGCACCGTGAGGAGCTCATGGAGCAGCTGCAGACCGCGCTGAACAGCCGCATCCTGATCGAGCAGGCGAAGGGCGTCCTTTCGGCCCGCCGGCAGATCGGTATCGCGGAGGCGTTCACGCTGATGCGCACGTTCGCCCGCAACCACAACCAGTTGCTCGCTCACGTGGCGCTGGCGATCATCAACCAGTCACCCGAGGCCGCCGCTTTGACCTCGGAGTCCGGCCAACCCGAGAGATAGGCCGTTCGGACGCGCACCGGCGCGCTCCGCGCGGTACCTTTGCCCGGTCAGCGTCGGGAAGGCCCGGACCTCGCCAGTGCCCGAATCAACAGTCATCGGTAGTGGACGAGGTGCCGGCGGTGGAAAAGCTTCTTGTCGATTCGGCCGACATCGATCAGCGCCTGATCGCCCTGCGCGCCCTCGGCTTCCGCTTCGGGACGAACCGCGATGTCGCCGGCATGGTCGTCGCGCTGGTCGCCGCCCGCACGCACCACGGAGTGATCGACATCGTCCAGATCTACGGCGAACAGGACGCCGACGCGACCCGAATCTCCGTCCACGAACCGGAAATCCTGTTCCCGAGGGCGATCTTCTGGCATACCAATGGATCGGCCAACCACGTCATCGACGCACTCCTCAGCCTGGCCGACCCGGTAACCGAACTGAGCGACCGGCCGCGGTCAGCGCGGAGAATTTCTTCAGCGGGTACAGTGCGAAATATCCGGACACAATGACATTGTCGTTTTCGAGGTGCCAGCCACGCCGGCCAGTCAAGAAACAGGTAAATCGTGTCGCCCCCGCACATGAGCTCAAACCCCGCCAATAACAGCGGCCCCGCCGGCACCATCGTGCTCGTCCATGGGCTGTGGCTGACCCCTCGATCCTGGGAGCATTGGGTCACCCGCTACGCCGAGCGCGGCTACCGGGTGCTGACGCCCGCCTGGCCGGGAACGGAGCTCGACGCCGCGGCGCAGCACGAGCACCTGGGCATGACGGACGGCCTTGGCGTGACCGAGGTGGCCGACCACTACGACACGTTCATCCGCGGGCTCACCGCACCGCCGATCATCATGGGCCATTCGTTCGGCGGTCTCCTCGTGCAGATCCTGCTCGACCGCGGCCTGGGATCCGCCGGTGTCGCGATCCACCCGGCCCCGGTCAAGGGCGTGCTCAGGCTGCCGCTGTCCGCGCTCCGATCGGCCCTTCCGGTGCTGCGCAACCCCGCAAACCGCAAGAAGACGGTCGCACTGACCCCCGGGCAGTGGCACTACGGGTTCACCAACACCCTCGGCCAGGGCGACTCGCGGGCGCTCTATGACCGCTACCACGTCCCCTGCACCGGAAGACCGCTGTGGCAGGCCGCCACCGCCAACCTGCTGTGGCACCCCGCCACCCAGGTCGACCTGCGCAACCACGATCGCGCGCCGCTGCTGCTCATCGCCGGCGGCGCCGACCACACCGTACCCACGTCGCTGGTCAAGGAAACCGCCGTGCGCTACGGCAGATCCCGGGCCGTCACCGACTACCGGGAGTTCCCGGGACGGCCCCATTTCACGGTCGGCGTCCCCGGCTGGGAGGAGGTCGCCGACTACGCCCTGGACTGGGCGGCCCGCCACACCACGGTAAAAACGATCATCCCGGAACCGACCACCGGTCAACCACGGGTCTCGGAATGACGGCCACGTCCCGGGGCGAAGGGTTGGGAATGCTGCTCGGGCCGGTGGTCGCCACGGTGCCGGGGTTGGTCTTCCTCGAACTCAACAGCGGGCGGACTGCCGGGTGGATGGCCGCCGGTCATTCGTACCGCTGCCGCGGTCATCGCGGCCGGCCTGCTTGTCGCCATCTTGCGCGCCGGCCGTCACTCCCTGACCGCGCCTGACAATGCGGGGTTCACCGACCGACGCTGCTGGGCGATCGTCGGATTCGAAGCCGCCGCGCTGTTCGGCGGCCTGGTCGTGGTCAACACCGTGCTCGGTCGTCCCGCACTGGCCGTCGCCTGGATCGCCGTGGTGGTCGGGGCGCATTTCTTCGAGCAGCGCGAGTCCGATTGTCCCGTGTGGACAAAACGTAGGGACGCTCAGCGCCTTCTCGGACGTGGTCCTGTCAGAGACGCTGGAAGACCCGGCCGCCATCGGCTTCCCAACGCGCCGTGGCCGGGTCGTCAGGGAGATCGGTCGCTGGACCCGGCTCGGCGGTGGGTGCGGGAGCAAGCAGGTCATCGACATTGTCGATGTTGTCTCGCCGGCCCGCCTTCAGCAGAACCTGGTGCGCGGTCGCCGAGTTGGTTCCTGGCGGCACGGCCAGCAGCGTGAGGCGCGAACCGTCCGGTCCGATCACGTCCACGGTGTGCGGGTGCTGGGCGTGGAATCCGCCCAGCCGCACCTGATGGCCGTCCACGGGGAGGCGGCGGGGAGCGGCGTCCCACGTCGTGAGGTTGTAGCTGACCCGCTGGACGCGGCCCAGCCGAATTGCCAGCACCGCAAGCAGCGCCGGCAGTTCGGCGGACAGATCCCGGGATCGGGGCCACCACGCTCCGTCGACATACCCCGTGGTGGGCGCCCTCGGCTTCAGCTTCAACCGAAGTGTCAGCCGCGGCGGCTCGATGGCTATCGTGGCCAGTGGGGTAATTACGCGAAGGTGCGGGCCCGACCTCATGCCGGAACTCCCGTCCCCGGCCTGAATTTCGACCGGTCTGGGTATTTCGCCGAGTACGACGTGCGCTTGGCCACTCACGTGCGAGCTGTTCTCGACAACTTCACACTACACCGTTGCCGATGTGATCGGTCGATTCTGACCCCGAATTCCGGAATTTCCGCCAGTCTGGGAACGCGCCGTGTTCAGCCGGTCACAGCGAACGATAACCGGGCTGGACGGGGGATACCGGTCGCGCGTCAGCCCTGTTCGGGGTCTACGCTGATGAGGGGCGGGAAATTATGGGAAATTCAAACGCCTTCCGCGATCGACAGGTCAATTGAGGAATCATGGTGGGCGCTGTCGCCTGGATCATGCTCGGTATCATCGCCGGCGTCTTCGCCAAATCGCTACTCGCCGGCAAAGCGCGATACGGCGTCGTCGTGACCACCCTGGTCGGCATCGCTGGAGCACTACTCGGTGGCTGGGCGGCATCGGAACTCTTCCACGCCAACGGCGCCGACCGGTTCTTCGACCTCTTGACGTGGCTAACCGCCATCGCGGGATCGGCCGTCCTGCTCCTCGTCTACCACGTGATCACCAGCAGCAGCCCTCGGCGCGCCCGCCGATGAACCCGAAGGGAACCCACCCAATGCGACATACATTGCACTTCCTGAAGGATGGCGACCGAAACGTCCTCCTCGAGGAGCACACCCTCGCCTATGGCCTGGCCTCCGGATACGAACGCAGCGCCAGGCAGCTGGGCGTCCCCGCCGGCACGCAGGTGCGCGTGGAGCTGCTCGACGCCGCCGGCCACCTGTTGGACTGGCGCACCTATCTCGTGCCGGTCACCGACGCGGAGACACAAGCCCGGGCGGCCAGCGTCGTCTGAGCGGCCAGCGCCGCGGCCGAAGCAAGAGGGAGTCTGGTCTCCAGTGCGCTTCGGCGGGCGGTTACCTCGTCGGGGTCGTCGCCGAAGATCAGCAGTTGGAGGGTGGTCCGGTGCACCGTGTTGTCGGTGCGGCTCGTGTCGTGGCCGGCGATGATGAGCGCACCGCCGGCTGCCAATGCCGGCCGTAGTTCGGCGAGCAGGTCGGCCAGTGGTGCGGCGACGGTCAGTTTCACCGACTCGGCGGGAAGCTCGAGAGCCTCGGGTCGGACGGATTGCAGCGCCAGCAAGGGGACGGACCCGCTGGTGATCCGGAAGTTCAGGTCGAGAAAGACTAGTCGACCCTCCTGGGTTTGGGCGCAGTCCAGGCTGCACAGGCCCCGGTACCCCAGCACGGCCGCGCGCGCGGCGATCGCCAAGCACTCGGCGAGCAGCTCGGTTGGCGGCGGGACGACCTGCCCGAACCGTCCGCCCACGTAGATCCCGGCCGGGTCGATGCGCTGCTCGGTGACGGCGAGCACGCGCGCCGTCCCGTCCGCACCGACGTAGAGCTGGATGCCCCAGTTACGGCGGATCTCCAGGTACTCCTCGATCACGAACTCGCTGAGCACGTCGGTGAACGCCGGCAGCACGATCTGCTCGCCGGCCCGGTGCAGATACACGTCAAGGCTGCCACCGTGGGCCTCGTTGGTCGCGGCCTTGAGCACCCACGACTTCTCCGCCGGAGCCGCCTCGGCGAGATCCCCACGCGGCACGACGCCGCGACGCGCCTGAAACCGCGGATCGACCAGCGTGCTGATGCTGGACTTGTTGTTCAGGTAGCCCACGAGCTGCGCGCTTTTGACCGCGCGGTCGTCGGGGCACAGCGTGGTCGGCTGCGGGTACTCCATCGAGATCAGCAGCCCGTCGCTCAACGCCTCCGCCACCCGCGCGACGAACTCCGCCTCACTGCGGAACTCACGCAGATCGGTGCCGACCGGTAGGCCGCCGTCGCGCATTACCGCCAGCAGTACCGGATCCGTACCGCCGGCGCTGCAGATCACCGGCACGTCCGCGGCAACACCGACCGGCCTGGCGGAATACACATCGCGAGTGTCCCGGTGCCGACCCGGCGGCACACCCGCCTCCAGCGCGGGCCGCGCGCAGACGGCGACGCCGGGACCATACACATCGGTCAGAGCACGAGGAGCGTCGAGCGAAGGTGACAGCAGGGCTGAAACGCTGATGGGGATCTCCCGTGAGGTGAGACGGACCGTCCATGGCTGGCGGCGTCCACTCCCTGGCCGATAGAAGGTCGGTGAGCCAGGTTCGGTGAGAGATCGTGGGCGAACAACCCGGATGCGGGCCGTGTGGCATCAGAGTCTCACATCCGACCGCCGCGACCAAGCCGTGCCGGATCAGGCACGGCCAGCGTGCGAAGACCCGCAACGCGGTCAGCGCGGGACCTCGTCCGCATGGACTGCCATCGACAGCAGTTCGGGGCCACCGAAGGTGGTGGCCATCGCGACGTCGGCGGCGTCGCGGCCGGTGCCGATCACGATGCGGCCCTTGCGGCGGGTGTTGTTGCGCGGGTCGAAGGTCCACCACCGGTCGGCCAGCCAGACTTCCATCCAGGCCGCGAAATCCATCGGCATCGGATCGGGGCACACGTCCATGCGCGGGAGGTAGCCGAAGGCGTAGCGGGCCGGGATGTTGAGCGCGCGGCACAACGAGATCGCCAGGTGGGTGAAGTCGCGGCAGACGCCCAGGCCTGATGTGTTGACGTCGGTCGCGGTGGAGAGCGCGGTGGAGCTGCCGTACTGGAATTGCAGGTGCTGGTGGACGTGGGCACAGATCGCCTGCACGCGGCGGTAGCCCGGTGGGGTTGAGCCAAACCGCGCCCACGCCTCGTCGCCGAGCAGGTCGGGCAGGCAGTAGCGGCTGGGCAGCGTGTAGTGGAGCACGTCGTCGGGAAGGTGGTCGGCCGGCACCTCGGCGGCGTTCTCATCGGCGTCCTCGACCGCGTCCGGCACCTCGGCGACCGCGTCGTAGCACAGCTGCGACCGGCCGGTGGGCATCACCACCCGCAGGCACGGGTTGCCGTAGAGATCCCGGTAGTGGCGCGACGCGGCTTCGGGCCGGATCGACCACTCCTCGTTCCGCACCCGGACACCGCGGCCGGCGCCGGGCTGAACCTGGAACACCGTCGGTGTGTCGATTTCGCAGCGGTAGGTGAAGGCGCACCCGATGTGCACCAACCGGGTCGCCGCGGACCGGTCGTGATCAGTCATGGGTGCGGTTGGGCGCGTGACGCCCTTCGGGTGCCGCGCGGTCGAGGTCGGAGTTGCCCAGCCGAGCGTAGATTTCCAGCGCGGCCTGCGCGTCATCGACACGCCACGGCCGCAGCGTCAACCGGCCCGTGGTCAAAACCTGGTTCGCCGAGGTCAAAACGCTCACGATGGTTGCTCCGTCCCCGGTGTCCGCCGAGGACGACGCCGGTTCGACCACCGGCATGCGAATTGCCTTCGACCACCCCCGACTATAGCCGGCAGGGTCCCCCGGCCCTCCCTGAGCGCGTCGTCGGCGAGTAGGGTTGAAATATCCGGACACGATGACATTCCCGTTTCGAGGTGCCAGCCACGCCGGCAAATCAGGAACGGGTCTCCGTGTCCATTGATCATCAGTCGTACAGCGCTCCGCCCGGCCTGGCAACCGAGTGTGCGGTGTGCCCCCATCCCTCGGCGTTCCACGATCGGATCGCGGCCCGCTTCTGCGCCGCGACCGTCGCCGCGAAGTTCAGCCGGGGCTGCGTCTGCACGGCCTACCCCGATGGCACCGGACACCCCAACCCGGACAAGGACACCTCATGACCACCAAGTACGTCTCGCTGTACGACCTGAGGGTCTCGATGGTCCAGAAGGCACTGCAGGCCCACTCGACGCTCGACGACAAGACGTCGCTCGACCTCGCGGTGCACGTGCTGGACGCGTTGGACCACATCCCGGAGAAGGCACGGTGACCGGATGGGCCGCGCCACCGGACGCCGACCCGGACACCGGCGCCGGCCAGGACGAGCCCGTGCGCGCCGAGGTGCGGCTGCGGATGAAGCCGAACAGGGCCGCCCGCGGTTACGTGGACGGGGCCTGGTGGCCGCGATCCCACGATCCGGCCGCGGAGTTTCCCGGGCTCGTCCTGGCGATGAGCTCGTGGGTCGGCCCGGTCCGCCGGATGTCCTACCACCTCGACGACTGGGACACAACGACGCGCGAGCTGATCGTGGAGGGCTGGTCGGTCCGGTTGGCGGGCGTTCCCACACTCGATGCGAACACGGTCGTGGTGACCGGGTCGAACCAAACCCGGAGGATCCTGCTGGTGGTTCCGCCGGGCACACCGGGCGGCGCCGCGCGCGCCGTGCTCGCATCGGCCGCCGCGGCGGACACCGTGGCGAGCGTCGAGGAGATCCTGGCGAGCAACGGCGTCCGGCTCAGCAGGCGCGACAATCGCGTGGAATACAGGGAAACATGAACGGCAGCCCGGAAGACCCGAACGTGATCGCCCAGCGGCTGCACCTCGCGACCGGCTTCCTGTCGTCCGAACGAGACTGGATCGTCCAGCGCCTGGCCGCGCTGGGATCGAGGCTGCGGTCCTTCCCGGACACCCAGGTCGACCTCGAGATCAGCCTCAAGGAACGCAACGGCGCCGGGCAGCGGGTCACGCTGGAATGCTGGATCAACCGGACTCCGCGCCTGCACCTGGTGTCCAGCTCGTCGGCGCCGGAGTTGGCGATGGCCGTGGGCGAGGTCCGCGACGACCTGATCCGTCAGGTCGACGACGCCAAGACCCGCACCGAACCGCAGAACCACCGGCCCCGGCGGCCCACGGCCTGAAGCCCGGCCGGATCAGGCGGTCAGCGGGGCCTTCATGGCCAATGCCGCGAGCAGGTCCCGGCCGTGTTCGGCGGTGCGCGGCTGACACAGCACGTCGTACCGGCGGGCGACCAGCTGGCTGTGCGAGACGAAGTCGCGCTGCCCCTTGGTCCCGGCGTACCGGAACGCGGCGGAGGCCAGGCCGAATCCCACGCCGGAGACCAGGCCGATCAAGATCGGCGTCAGGCCGGCGCCGGCCGTGAACAGGCTCAGCAGCAGGCCGACGAACAGGCCGAGCCACGCTCCGGAGGCCGCTCCGGCGCCCAGCACCCGCCGCCAGGTGAGCCGCCCGGCCACCCGCTCGACGAGCATCGGCTCGACGCCGACGATCGTGATGCCCTGGACCGGGAACTCATGGTCGGCAAGATGATCGACCGCCCGCTGGGCCTCCCGGTACGTGTCGTAGGAACCGATCGGCCAGCCATCCGGAAGCGTCGGCATACTCGACGAATTCTGCGTGAATGTTCTGTCCACACCTGGCTCAACAATCTCGCGAACCCGGACGATACCGACGTTCGGATACTCACAGCCGATTCTCAGCAGGGCCCGCGGCGTGGAAATCAGCCGGTCAGGACGGCTCGTGCGCTACACTGACGTCGTCGGCCCGCCCAGTTCTGCCTCGGGCCCGCGTTCGTCGTCCATCACCACGCGCCGCGACCGCATCTGGTTCGCGCCGGGCAGGACACCTCCCAACGTTTTGGAGTACTGCATGGCGGCTCGCCGCCCTCGTCACCACGTTCCGTCCACATCCGACACGCCGGAGACAACCGGCCCCTCGTTCGCCCAGCTCGGTGTGCCGGCCCGGCTCATCACGGCACTGACCGCCCAGGGCATCGTCGCCCCGTTTCCCATCCAGGCGGCGACCCTGCCGGACGCGCTGGCCGGCCGGGACGTGCTCGGCCGCGGCCGGACCGGCTCGGGCAAGACCTACGCGTTCGCGCTGCCCGTGCTCGCCCGGCTCGCCGCCAGTCCCCTGCCACGGCGTCCCGGCCGGCCGCGGGCTTTGATCCTGGCGCCCACCCGGGAGCTGGCCAGCCAGATCGCGGAAGCCATGGCACCGCTCGCCGCGGCCCTGTCGCTGCGCATCCTGACCGTGTTCGGCGGCGTGGGCGCCCAACCGCAGATCTCCGGTCTGCGGGCCGGTGTCGACATCCTCATCGCCTGCCCCGGCCGGCTGACCGATCACCTCGCGTCCGGGCACGCCCGCCTCGACGCCGTGGAGATCACCGTGCTCGACGAGGCCGACCACATGGCCGATCTGGGCTTCCTGCCGGACGTCACCCGGTTGCTCGGCCAGACCCCGCGCACCGGCCAGCGGCTGCTCTTCTCGGCCACCCTCGACGCCGCGGTCGACGTGCTGGTCCGGCGTTTCCTGCACGACCCGGTCACGCACCGGGTCGACCCGGTGTCCTCCACCAACGCGGACATGGCCCACCACGTGTTGCATGTGCAGCCGGCGACCCGGCTCGCGGTGCTGGTCGACCTGACCGCGGCACCGGGGCGCACCCTGGTGTTCACCCGCACCAAGCGCGGCGCCCGGCAACTGACCCGCCAACTCGTCGCCGAAGGGGTACCCGCCGTCGAGCTGCACGGCAACCTCGGCCAGCAGGCGCGCACCCGCAACCTGCTCGCCTTCACCGAGGGCAGCGCGCGGACGCTGGTGGCCACCGACATCGCCGCCCGGGGCATCCACGTCGACGGCATCGCGCTGGTCATCCACGCCGACCCGCCGATCGAGCACAAGGCGTACCTGCACCGCTCCGGCCGCACCGCGCGGGCGGGAGCGTCCGGCACCGTGGTCACCCTGATGACCGACGCGCAGGTCGCCGACGTCCGGACCCTCACCCGCAAGGCCGGCATCACGCCCACGACCACCCGGCTGCGCCCCGGCCACCCGCTGCTCGCCCAACTGGCCCCCGGTGACCGAGCCTTCGTCGCACCCGGCGCCGAGCCCCCCGCCAGCTCCAGGGCGGGCCGCCGCGGTCACCCGCGGGGCGGCGGCAAACGCAAACCGGCCAACACGTCCCGGACACCGGCCCGCTCGCCGAACACCGGCGCCCAGACGGTGACGGTGGCAGCCAAACCGGCGGGCGCGGCGGCCTTCTCCGCCGGCACCCGCGTGGGCCGGCGTCGTACCCGTTGACTCCAGGAACGAATGTGGCCCGCGAACCGTTGAACAGGGTGGCCGCACCTGTTGCGGGCGGACCTGCTTCAGGTCGTCCCCGCGGCCACCCGCCGGCGAGCGCGGGGTTTACACCCTCGCCGAACCGCCAACCCTCTTCCGAAGTGTCACCCCGGACCCCGGTGGCCACCCCGAGCACCATCGTCACCGGAGGTAGCACATTGTGACCGCAGTACTCGAACGTCCCCCCAATACGAATCCGCCCGGCGGCCCGGAGCCCATGCTTTCCGGCGAGCAGACCCGATTGCAGGCACTGCTGGTGAAGTTGTTCGCGATCGTGCCGCCACTGGCACTGATCGCGGCCGTGCCGATCGCGTGGGGGTGGGGTCTGGGCTGGGTCGACATCGGCCTTGCCCTGGGCTTCTACACGCTGACCTGCCTGGGCGTCACCGTCGGCTTCCACCGCTACTTCACGCACGGCGCGTTCAAGGCCACCCGTGGCCTGCGGATCGCGCTCGCCGCGACCGGAAGCATGGCCTTGCAGGGCCCGGTCATCGGCTGGGTGGCCGACCACCGCCGGCACCACGCCTACGCCGACAAGGAAGGCGACCCGCACTCACCGTGGTTGTTCGGCACCTCGGCGGCCGCGCTGGCCAGGGGCTTCTGGCACGCGCACATGGGTTGGCTGTTCGAGCGCGGACAAACCAACCAGCGCCGGTTCGCCCCGGACCTCTTGGCGGACGCCGACATCCGGCGGATCGACCGGCTGTTCCCGGTGCTGACCGTGGTCACCCTGGTCGCCCCCGCCGTGCTCGGCGGCCTGATCACCCTGTCCTGGTGGGGCGCCCTTACCGCGTTCTTCTGGGCCAGCCTGGTCCGGGTCGCGGTGCTGCACCACGTAACCTGGTCGGTGAACTCGATCTGCCACATGATCGGCGACCGGCCCTTCGACGCCCGGGACAAGTCCGCCAACTTCTGGCCGCTGGCCATCGCCTCCATGGGCGAGTCCTGGCACAACTCCCACCACGCCGACCCCACCTGCGCCCGCCACGGCGTCCAACGCGGACAGATCGACATCTCCGCGCGGATCATCTGGGCCTTCGAGAAGCTCGGCTGGGCCACCCAGGTCCGCTGGCCCAAACCCGAACGCCTGGCCCGCAAACTCAAGACCGCCACGGGGTAACACCCCGTACCGTCCAGAAAGGACTTACCATCATCAGTACCGTCACTTCGTCCGGCGACGGCGAGCTCGTCGCCGGCGACCTGTTCAGTCACCCACCCACCCAGCCGCCACCCGGTGCGGCACTGCCCACTCACCGGGTCTCCCACGAGAACCTGTTCCGCGAGCCGGACCTCACCGGACACAGTGGACAGACAGCGGACCCCGAAGGATCAACGCGGCGCTGAGCCGTCCGGGCACCGTGACTCACTCCGCGGATGCGGGTAGTCCGGTGAACGGTGTTGGAAGGACAGGATGTGGGGATTCTGGATGACACCGTCGCGGATCTCGAGGGCACGCCGGATGGTCTGGTCGGCATCCCACGCCGCGGGCCCGGCAAGCACCGTGGGGAGATGGGGCAGGAGCGCCTCGCTGATCTCCCAGGTGGCCGAGTTCCACAGGTACGACGGGCTGTGGTCGACGGCGTAGTAGTGGATGCGGTCGCCCACCATGAACATCGGCTCGTCGAATGAGGTGGGTCGGGCCCAGCTGAAGCCCATCCCTTCGTCGCACGACACGTCAACGATGAGACTGCCCGGCGCGAAGACGGCCAGGTCCTCGTCGATCAGGAACATCAGCGGCGCATCGGTGTCCTGCAGCACACAGTTGACGACGACATCGTGCCCGGCGAGGAAGACCGCCAGGGGCTCCCGGCCATCATCGGTGAGCGCCTCACTGCGCCGCGGATCTTCGTGATCGTGCTCGAAGTGCACCATGCGTGCCGAGTGAATCGGCGAGGCGACCGCGGCGACTCCGCGGTTGGTGAGGACCTGCACGTCGTGGACGCCGTGCGCATTGAGCGCCGTGACCGCACCGCGGGCGGTCGCCCCGAATCCGATCACGACGGCCCGCAGCCGGCGACCGTAGTCACCCGTCGACCCGGTGAGCGCCAAGGCGTGCAGCACCGAGCAGTAGCCGGCCAACTCGTTGTTCTTGTGAAAGACGTGCAGGCCGAACCCACCGTCCGCGGTCCAGTGGTTCATCGCCTCGAACGCGATCAACGTCAGCCGCTTGTCGACGGCCAGTTGGGTGATCTTCTCGTCCTGCACGCAATGCGGCCAGCCCCACAGGATCTGGCCCTCGCGCAACTCGGCGACATCCTGCGGCTGCGGCTTGGGCAACAAAACAACGTCACACTCGTCGATCAGCTGTGCACGAGGGCGCAACCCGGCGATCAGTGGCGCCAACTCGACGTCGGGCACACCGAAGCGCTCACCGTATCCGCGTTCGAGATAGATGCGCCGCCGCAACTCGGGGTCGATGCGTTCGAGATGCGCCGGGTGGATCGGCAGCCGACGCTCGTTCTCCTTACGCGACCGCGCCATGATCCCGAGCCTGAGTTGCTCCACTCAGAATGTCCTTTCAGTCGTGGTTCGCCGCATGTGCGGCGAGGCCGTCGAGCAGCCGGTCGAGGCCCCAGCGGAACAGGTCGGTTTCGAGGTCGGTGACGGTTCGGGTCGGCCGGGTGTGGTCAAGGGTGGCGACCTCGACGGCCACGGCTCCGAGGATGTGGACGTTGAGGACGTAAACGGCGTTGGCGGCATTGCCTGGATCCAGTCCGGCGTCGGCCAGGATGGACAGCAGGGTGTCGCCGACGGCCATGGCGTTCGGGCCGACCCGAGGGCTGCCGAGGAGCAGTCGCCCGGCTCCGGGATGGGCGAGCAGTTCCGCCCTCAGCTCGAGGGCCAGTGCCTGGATGCGATCGCGCCAGGGGAGCGCCGCGTCGGTGAACCGGTTGTCGTTGACCCGGCCGAGGAGTTGCTCGACCAGACCTTCCAGCACGGCGGCCTTGTCCGGAAAGTAGGTGTAGACGGCGTTGGGCGCGACGCCGACGCGGGCCGCGACGCCCCGGATGGTGACCCCGTCCGCACCGCGTTCGGCGAGCAGCGCCAGCGCCGCGTCAAGTATCGCCTGCTCGCTGAGAGTCCGCCGGGGACCCGGGCGACCCCTCCGCGTATCGACCACGTTCCCTCCTCGGTTCGGCTATCCGAATGTCTCTGGACAGCGTACAGTAATTGTACGTTGTACAAAATCTGAGGCGATGATCATGACCGAGACCACCACACCGACAACCCGCAGCCCGTACCCCGTCCGCGTCCGTGCCGAACTGGAAGCCCCGCTCTCGCGCTGGCTGTGGCTGGTGAAATGGCTGCTGATCGTGCCGCACGTGCTGCTGCTCGTCGTGCTGTGGGCGGCCTTCTGCGTACTCGGCATCGTCGCGCTGGTCACGATCGTGATCACCGGCCGGTATCCGCGGGCCATCTTCAACTTCAACCTCGGGGTGCTGCGCTGGAGCTGGCGGGTCAGCTACTACGCCTACGGCGCGCTCGGCACCGATCGCTACCCGCCGTTCAGCCTCGCCGAAGAACCCGACTACCCCGCCACACTCGACATCGACTACCCCCGACAGCTCTCCCGCGGACTCGCCCTCATCAAATGGTGGCTACTCGCCGTTCCGCACTACCTCATCCTCGCCGTCCTCGTCGGCGGCGGAACCTGGCTAACCTGGAGCATGGACAACAACGACTGGGCCTGGGGCACCAGCCTCATCGGCCTGCTCGTCCTGATCGCCGCGATCACCTTGGCCTTCACCGGCGCCTACCCCCGTCCACTGTTCGACCTCATCATCGGCATCAACCGTTGGGCACTACGAGTCGCCGGCTACACCGCGCTGATGACCGACCGGTACCCACCCTTCCGCCTCGACGTCGGCAGCAACGAACCGAGCACTCCCCCGGCCGAGGCCCCCCTGCCCGTGCCGCAGACAAGCCCGTGACGAGAGGACGACCCAGTGCACATCGACGAGTA
Source organism: Actinophytocola sp. (assembly GCF_036002505.1). GTDB lineage: Bacteria > Actinomycetota > Actinomycetes > Mycobacteriales > Pseudonocardiaceae > DASYTH01. The sequence continues at coordinate 20,322 of NZ_DASYTH010000044.1, forward strand.
CGCACCGGTGACCGCTCGCGGTGAGATCGAAGTCGCGGCCCGGCCCGAGCTCATCTGGGATCTGTTGACCAGGATGGACCACTGGGCCGACTGGAATCCCGATGTGAAGACGGCCTCGCAACCCACCATCGAGGAAGGTGCGGTCTTCTGGTGGAAGTCGGGCTCGGCGAAGCTCACCTCCACCCTGAGCCAGATCGACCACCCCCGGACGCTCGGCTGGACCGGCACCTCGATGGGAATGACAGCCGTCCACATCTGGCGACTCGAATCAGACGGTCAAACGACGCTGGCCCGCACCGAGGAGTCCTGGTCCGGCCGACTGCCCCGCCTACTGCCCAGCCTGATGCGCCGTTCCCTGCAGAAGACCCTCGACCGCTGGCTCCACCACCTCAAAATCGAAGCCGAGCACCGATCAACCGGATGACCGGTACGGTACCCACCAGGAAGGCACGGACAGCGTCGCGCCCGACCGCCGAGCGCACTCACCTGCGTTTGACGAGCGGATGGCGCGTCGACGAAGTCTTGCGGTGCTTCGCATCGCTCGGCGTCGTGTACGTGCCGCCGACGTGGCACACGGCCATGAGCATGACACCACTGGACATTTCCGTGCCAGCAACCCGCACTGAACGAGATCATCCGCAAGCCAAATCAAATGCCTGAAGGCCGCCTTCCTGGCGCTCAACGTTCGGAAGGGGCCTGCAGAGCATCGCAGGTCAGAACCCGAAGTTCACGCCGGCAGGAATGAGATTGGCAGGAATGACGGCGGTGGAGGAAACATTACCACCAGGACAGTCAGCCGCAATCCAGTCTCGGTCCCATCCGCAGACGATCCTGGATCCGTTGTCGGCGCAGAGTGATATCGCCGAATGTGAGTTGTCATCGGAGAACGAATAGTCGTAGCTCACCTCGTTGTAGCCGCCGCCCCGATGCGGAGTCACGATGCCGCCGTTCTGGATCAAGACCCACGCCCGCCAGCCGGGTAACCGGGCCGCGAAGCGGCCAGAGTATCCGTTGTTGCCATTGCACGTGCCGCTGTTCGCCCGTTCGGCAGCCCTCTCCACTCCGTTGACCACCAGGACGCCGCGAACCTCATTCCCCTGGCCGGCACACACTGCGCTCGCGGTTCCCGGCGTTACGGCCGAAACCGCCACGAATGCGGCTGGCGTCAGAGCGAAGATACCGGCCATTGCTGTCAAGAAAGTTCTTGCCAAACTTCTCATTTTGCACTCCGCTTTCGTTAAGTGGATATGCCGCACCCTGGTCACCAGCGTCATGATCTCGGACCCGGCCAACCCGCTCGACGAGTTCCGAACCCTCGGCCGCGGCCTGGCCATCGCCAGGGCGGCGTTCCAGCTCATGTCCCCCTGATCAGGGGCGACCTCTCAGTGCCCTGAAGGCCGCCTTCGAGACGTTCAGTGCCCCGAAGGCCGCCTTCAGGGCACTCCATTGACGGAACGTGATCGTGCTCCTACTGTCGGAACAGAGGGCCGAACGCAGTTCGATATACCGAACAGGGGAGATCATGTCCAGCAGAACCCTGCGCGCCGCCGGGGCGGCGATCCTGCTGACCGCCGCCACCGTGCTGGCCGGGCCGGTCCCCGCGCACGCGGCGGGCAGCACGCTGACGGTGAACGTGGCCGCGCCGTTCCGGCCGGTCACCCACGTGGCCTCGGGCGGCCTGTACGCGCTGGCCGAGAACGACCGGCCGGCGGACTCGCTGCTCTACCCGATCCACCTGCGCAACATCGTCCAGCCGGCGCCCGGCGTGCAGCAACGCCCGAACGGCCAGCCACCGGGCGGCGACTCGCTCAGGGTGGCCGCGCAGGCCATCAGGGCCGGCGCCGGGATGGTGATCCGGATGCCGGACATCTACCCGACCTTCCCGTACCAGTGGGTCAGCTGGAACGACTGGATGTCCAAAGTGGACACCATGGTCACCGCGCGGCTCAACGCGACCACGGTGACCAACGTGGAGGCCTGGGAGCTGTGGAACGAGCCGGACTTCACCTGGAACACCGCGGCCGCCGGGGACTTCAACGCCGGCTGGACGCGCACCTTCCAGCGGGTCCGCGCGCGGGACACGGTCACCCCGATCCTCGGGCCGAGCATCACCGGCTGGCGCCCGGACTGGATGCGCACGTTCCTCACCAACGCCCGCAACACGAACACGTTGCCGGACATCATCTGCTGGCACGAGCTGAACCACACCGCGCCGCAGATCGCCGCGGACGTCAACGCTTACCGCGCTCTGGAACGGGAACTGGGCATCAGCCCACGGCTGATCTCGATCAACGAGTACGCCTGGACCGACGAGGTCTACGTGCCCGGCATCGAGACCTCCTACGTCGCCAAGCTGGAACGGGCCGGCGTGGAGATGGCCAACCGCGCGTTCTGGAACGAGTACGGCACGGTCAACGGCCTCACCGTGAACAACCAGCCGACCGCACACTGGTGGCTGTACAAGTGGTACGGCGACATGGCCGGCAGCATGGTCACCACCACCCCACCCAACCAGACCGCGCTGGACGGGTTCGCCGCCTACGATCCCACCCGGCGGATCGTGAACGCCGTGTTCGGCAACGAGTCCGGCACCAACTCCGTCCGCCTCACCGGAATGAACGCGCTCAACGGCCAGGTTCGGGTCCGGCTGGAGTCCACTCCGGACACCGACCGGTTCACCGCCGTCAGCTCCCCCACGCTGATCTCCGACACCACCCAGACGGTCAGCGGCGGCGCCCTCACCGTCTCCGTCCCCAACATGAACGCCCGGTTCGGCTACCACCTCGTGGTCCAGCCCACCACCGGCGTGCCCAGCTTCCAGCAGCGCTACGAAGCCGAGAACGCCTCGGTGTTCCGCGCCCAGCGGCGCACCGGCACCAACGCCTCCAACAACGGTTACGTCGGCGGCATCAACAACTCCGGCAACTTCCGCACCGACAGCTACGTCGACTTCGTCGTCACCGTTCCCACCGCCCGCACCTACACGATGGCCATCCGCTACGCCAACGGAACCGGCGCCACCTCGACCCAGGGCCTGGCGTTCAACGGCGGCGCCTGGTCCACGGTGAGCTACCCGCCGACCGCCGGCTGGGCCCAGTTCGGCACCGTCACCACCACCCTCAACCTCCGCGCCGGCCCCAACACCATCCGCCTGGCCAAGGGATCGCCGTTCTTCGCCGGCGGCACCGGCTTCGCCGAACTGGACTACGTCGAGTTGACCTGAACGCGGCGGGTCCGGCCGAGCCACCCGGCGGCGGCGCCGAGCGGCCATAGCCGGGTGGGCAGGTTCCGGGCCGCGATGCCGGTGCGGGTGGCCGGGATGAGCAGCGTGGAAACCTGGCTGATACCACGGAGTTTCGGGTCGACGAGGCGGCGGCGTTCGGCCTCGTGGCGCCGGAAGGCCAACCCGTGATCGGCCGGGCTCGCGGCCAGCGCCTCGGCGAGGGTGAGCGCGCCGGCCATGGCCAGGCTGGAGCCGTCGCCGAACAGCGACACGCAGGACGCCGCGCGGACCATGCGGGGTGCCGTCGTCAACGGGTGCGCAGTTGCTAAGGTTTGCAATTGCTGAGTCGTTCGATCGATGCGGCGGGAGTGCCGGGTGAGTAGACCGCTGTACCAGTTGAAGGCGGAGTTCTTCAAGACGTTGGGGCATCCGGCGCGGATCCGGGTGCTGGAGTTGCTGTCCGAGCGGGAGCACGCGGTGTCGGAGATGCTGCCCGAGGTGGGGATCGAGGCGGCGAACCTGTCGCAGCAGTTGGCGGTGCTGCGGCGGGCGGGGTTGGTGGCGACCCGCAAGGAGGGGTCGACGGTGTTCTACTCGCTGACCAGCCCGCAGGTGGCCGAGCTGCTCAAGGTCGCGCGCACGATCCTGACCACGGTGCTGTCCGGGCAGGTGGAGTTGCTGGCGGACCTGCGGGAGGCGACCCGGATGGTGCCGGCCCGGCGGGGCCGCCGGCGCGCGGCGGGCGCCGGGTAGGGCCGCGGTCGTTCCGCTGCCGCCTCCCACTCATCCGGGCGGGGTAACCGCACCTCATCGCGTAACCGCTCGTCAGGAAGGTCAGAGAGTTGTTCGGGTTGTGGCGCAAGATCTGGCGTACGGGCCGGGTGGCCGAGCCGGCTCCGGCGCGTCCGTACACGCACCAGTCGCCGGGGTCGCGGGTGCTGGCGGGGTCGGTGCAGGTGCGGCATGTGGATGCCGGGTCGTGCAACGGCTGCGAGGTCGAGATCGGGTCGGCGTTCGGCCCGGTGTATGACGCGGACCGGTACGGGGCGCGGCTGGTGGCCTCGCCGCGGCACGCCGACGCGTTGCTCGTGACCGGTCCGGTGACGCGGAACATGGCCGAGCCGCTGCGGCGCACGTTCGAGGCCGTGCCGGCGCCGAAGGTCGTTGTCGCGGTGGGAGATTGTGCGCGCAACTGCGGGGTGTTCGCCGGCGCCTACGGAGTGGCCGGCGCGGTGCGCGACGTCGTGCCGGTGGATGTGGAGATCGAGGGTTGCCCGCCGCGGCCGGAGCAGATCGTGGCTGCGCTGCGCGGGTTGACCGGCCGATGACCGTCACCATGGTCGCATTTGGACTCGCGCTTGGCCTGTGTCTGGCTGCCGTGTTAGCCGCTGCCGTGAGCCCACCCGAGCGGCGTTCCCTGGTCGTGGGGGTCGGCACCGCCGGATCGGGCGTGGCGGCGGTGGTGGCCGGGGTGGCGGCGATGGCCGGCTCGGGCTTCTCCCTCGTGCTGCCGTGGGTGCTGCCGCTGGCCGGGGTGCGGCTGGCCCTGGATCCGTTGGGCGGGCTGTTCGTCGCGGTGGTCGGCGGCGTGGCGGCGGTGGCCGGGGTGTACGGGATCGGCTACTCCGGGCACGGCCTGAACGGCCGGGCGGTCCAGGCGCTGCTGCCGGGGTTCGTGGCCGCGATGCTGCTGGTGCCGGCCGCCGACGGGGTGGGCACCTTCCTGGTCTGCTGGGAGCTGATGGCGGTGACCTCGCTGCTGCTGGTGCTGGCCGAGCACCGGCGCCGGAGCGAGGTGGGCGAGGCTGGGTTGTGGTACGGGGTGATGACCCATCTCGGGTTCGTCGCGATCCTGGTGGGGCTGCTGACCTTCGCCGCGCACGCGGGCTCCGACTCGTTCGCTGCGCTGCGGTCCGCGCACCTGGCGCCGGCGCTGGCCTCGGTGGTGTTCGTGGCGACGCTGGTCGGGTTCGCCGCCAAGGCGGGGATCGCGCCGCTGCACGCGTGGCTGCCGCGGGCGCATCCGGAGGCGCCCAGCCACGTGTCGGCGCTGATGTCGGCGGGGATGGTCAACCTCGGGGTGTACGGGATCGTGCGGGTCGGCGCGGACCTGCTGGGCGGCGGGTCACGCTGGTGGTGGCCGCTGGTGCTGCTGCTCGGCGCCGTGTCCGCGGTGTACGGGATCCTGCAGGCGGCGATCAGCTCGGACCTCAAGCGCCTGCTCGGCTACTCGACCACGGAGAACATGGGCCTGGTGCTGATCGGGGTGGGGGCGGCCGGGATGTTCGCCGCCGACGGCAACCGGGCGCTGGCCGGGCTGGCGCTGGCCGCGGCGCTGCTGCACGTGGTCAACCATGCCGCGTTCAAGACCCTGCTGTTCACCGCCGCCGGTTCGGTTCTGCACGCGACCGGCACCCGGGACCTCGACGCGCTGGGCGGGTTGCGGCCCGGGATGCCGGTCACCACCGCGCTCTTCGGGATGGGGGCGCTGGCCGCGTCGGCGCTCCCGCCCGGGGCGGCGTTCGTGTCCGAGTGGTTGCTGCTACAGAGCCTGGTGCACGGGCTGCCGCCGAGCGGGGTGGGCACCGCGATCCTGCTGCCGCTGGCGGTGGCCGCGATCGCGCTCACCGCGGGGCTTTCCGTGGCCACCTTCGTCAAGGCGTTCGGCGTGGGGTTCCTGGCCAAGCCGCGCAGCGAGGCTGCCGCCCGGGCCACCGAGAGTCCGCGCACCATGCTCGCCGGGATGGGTCTGGCCGGGCTCGTCTGTGTGCTGCTGGCGGTGGCGCCGATGGTGGTCCTGCCCGGCGTGGGTGCGGTGGCCGGAGGTGTGACCGGTGCCGCGGATCCGGTGGTACGCGGGGCGATCACCCTGGAGCTGTCCACTGTGGCCGGCTCGCTGTCGCCGCTGCTGCTGGCCTTGGCCTTGCTGGCCGGTGTGGTCGCAGCCGCGGGTGCGGTGCGCGCGGTGGGTGCGCGGCATGCCCGGCGAACGGCCCGGTTGTGGGACTGCGGTGGCGGGCCGCTGACCGCGCGGATGGAGTACACCGCGACCTCGTTCGCCGAGCCGCTGCAACGGGTTTTCGACAACGTGCTCGAGCCGGAGGACGACGTCGACGTCACGCACGCCCGGGAGTCGGCCTACCTGGTGGAGTCGGTGGAATACCGGCGCCGGGTGCCGGACCGGATCGAACGCCGCCTCTACCGTCCCGTTGTCGCGGTGGTGGCCGCCTGGGGGCGGGCCGGCCGGTTGCTGGCGACCGGAAGCGTGCACCGCTACCTCGGCTACGGCTTCTACGCCGTCACCGGGGTGCTGATTCTGCTGGCGGTGACCCGTTGACCGGAATGATCGGCGCGGTGCTGCAAGTGATCATGGTGGTGGGCGGGTCTCCCCTGCTGCTGGGCCTCATGCGGCAGGTCCGCGCGAAGCTGGAAGGCCGCGCCGGCGCGGGCATCTGGCAGCCGTGGCGCGACCTGCGCAAGCTGTTCGGCAAGGAGGCGATCACCCCGCGGCGCACCAGCGAGGTGTTCCGCTACGCCCCGCTGGTGCTGTTCGCCACCGCGCTGATGGTGGCGGTGGTCGTCCCGTTCGTCACGACCCGGTCCGCCGTGGGCCCGGTGGCGGACCTGTTCGCGGTGGTGGCACTGCTGGCGCTGGGCACGGTCACGCTCGCGCTGGCCGGGTTGGACACCGGGACCGCGTTCGGCGGGATGGGCGCCAGCCGGGCGGTGACGATCCTGGCGCTGGTCGAGCCGACGCTGCTGGTGGCGATCCTGGCGCTGTCGGTGCGGGTCGGCTCCACGAACCTCGCCACCATCGTTTCGTCCACATTGGACGATCCGGGCCGGGTGATCTCGCCGGTGACCCTGCTGGCCGCGGTGGCGCTGCTGGTGGTGATCATTGCCGAGGCCGGGCGGCTGCCGGTGGACAACCCGGCCACGCACCTGGAGCTCACCATGGTGCACGAGGCGATGATCCTCGAGTACGCCGGCACCGACCTGGCGCTGGTGGAGCTGGCGTCGGCGATGCGGCTGACCGTGTTCCTCGGCCTGCTGGCCACCCTGTTCGTGCCGTGGGGAATCGCCACCGCCGCCACCCCGGCCGCGCTGGCGGTCGGGGTGGCCGCGTTCGCGGTCAAGGTCGGGCTGCTGGGGGTGCTGCTCGCCGCCGGGGAGGTGTTCCTGGCCAAGGTGCGGCTGTTCCGGGTGCCGGAGCTGCTGGCCGGGTCGTTCCTGCTCGCCCTGCTCGCCGTGTCCGCGTCGTTCTTCCTGGCCTGAAAGGGGAATCGAGGGGTGAACGAGACGCTCTACGTCCAGCTGCTGAACCTGGCGGCGGGTGCGTTCCTGCTCGCCGCGGTGCTGGTGCTGTGGCGCCGCGAGCTCGCCGTGATCATCCGGGTGTTCGCGGTGCAGGGCGCGGCGCTCGCCGGGATCGTCGCGGTGCTGGCCGGCCACGAGCACTCCGCCGAGCTGTGGGCGGTCGCCGCGGGTGTGCTGCTGTTGCGGGCCACCGTGCTGCCGGTGCTGCTGCTGCGGGCGCTGGCCGGGGCGGGCACGGCGCAGCGGGAGACCGCGCCGCTGGTCAACGTCAGCGCCTCGCTGCTGGCCGCGGCGGTGCTGACCATGATCGCCTACGCGGTGTCCAAGCCCCTGGTGGACCTGGCCCCCTCCCCCGCGACCCGCGCCATCCCGATCGGGCTGACCGTGGTGCTGATCGGGTTGTTCGTGCTGGTCACCCGCCGCCACGCGCTGTCCCAGCTGGTCGGGTTCCTGCTGATGGACAACGGGATCACCGCGATCGGGTTCCTCACCACCAGCGGGGTGCCGCTGGTGGTCGAGCTCGGCGTGTCGCTGGACGTGCTGTTCGCGGTGCTGGTGCTGCAGATCCTGACCACCCGGATGCGCGCCACGTTCGGCGACACCGACCTCGACGAGCTGCGGGAGCTGCACGACTGATGATCACCGTGCTGATCCTGGCCCCGATCCTGCTCCCCGCCGCCGGATCGGTCCTCTATGGGCTCCTCGGCTGGCGCCGGCCCACCACCTGGCTGGGCACCGCATGCGCCGCCGGTCTGCTGGCCGCCGGAATCGCACTGTCCATTGTGGTCAGCGTGGACGGCGCCTACACCGCGGCCGGCGGGCTGCTCCGGGTCGACGCCCTGGCGGCGTTCATGCTCATCGTGATCGGGGCGATCGCGCTGCTGGCCACCGCGGCCAGTCCCGCCTACCTCGACGCGGAACTCCACAGTGGACGGATGAGCACGCGGGCCGCCGGCCGGCACAGCCTGCTGGTCCAGGCATTCCTGGCGGCGATGGCGCTGGCCGTGCTGGCCGCCAACCTCGGGGTGGTGTGGGTGGCGGTCGAGGCCACCACGATCGTCACCGCGTTCCTGGTCGGGCAGGGCCGCTCGCGCGCGGCGGTGGAGGCGGCATGGAAGTACGTGGTGATCTGCTCGGTCGGGATCGCGCTGGCACTGCTGGGCCTGATCGTGCTCAACTACGCCTCGTCCCGGACGTCGGCCCCCGCCGGGCTGGACTGGGTCCGGCTGGCCGCAAGCGCACCCGAGCTCAGCCCGGGGGTGACCCGGATCGCGGTGGCGCTGCTGGTGATCGGGTTCGGCACCAAGGTCGGCCTGGCGCCCCTGCACGCGTGGCTGCCCGACGCGCACTCCCAGGCCCCCGCCCCGGTGTCGGCGCTGATGTCCGGGGTGCTGCTCGCGGTGGCGTTCTCCGCCATCCTGCGGATCAAGGTGATCGCCGACGCCGCCCTCGGCCCCGGGTTCGTGCGCACCCTGCTGCTCGTCATGGCCCTGGCCACGCTGACCGTGGCCACCTCGCTGCTGCTGGCCCAGCGCGACTACAAACGCATGCTCGCCTACCACAGCATGGAGCACATGGGGCTGCTCGCCCTCGGCACCGCCGCCGGCAGCCGGCTCGCCATCGCCGCGGTGCTGCTGCACGTCCTCGGCCACGGGCTGGCCAAAGCGGTGCTGTTCCTGGGCACCGGAAGGGTCCTGCAGCTGACCGGCACCCGGCTGGTGGCCGAGGTGCGCGGCCTGGCCGCGCGCGAACCGGTGCTGGCCGGCCTGCTCGGGCTCGGCGTGCTGGCCCTGCTGGGGTTCCCGCCGTTCAGCCTGTTCGCCAGCGAGCTGGGCATCTTCCGCGCCGGCTATGCCGGCGGCACCGCCTGGGCCACCAGCATCGCCCTGGTGCTCGTGCTGGTGATCACCGCGGCGCTGTTCTCCCACGCCGGGCACATGCTCCTGGGCAACCCACCGCCCGGCGTCCTGGCCGAGGGCCCGGGTGCGGCCACGGCACCGGCCCGCACCGCGGCCGGCACCACGATCACGCTCGCCGGCGGGCTCGTCGTCTGCGCGGCGCTCGGCATCGCAGCCGGCCCGCTGACGCACCTGCTGTCCCTGGCCGCCGACATCCTCACGGGAACACCATGACCACCACCGTCGACGGCCTGATGGCCGGTGAGCCGGCCGGCCACCACCGCACCGCGCTGACCATCACCCCCGTGTGGCTGCCCCGGCACGCCGGCACGTTGCTGGACAACGGATTCCGGGTCGCGCTGGTGGCCGGCCACGACGACGGCGACACGCTGCGCACCGTCTACCTGTTCACCCGCGGCGCCGACGACGGGCGGGTCGAACTGCACGTGCCGGTCAACCCCGCCTACCCGCACCTGCCCAGCCTCGCCGGAGTCTCCTTCCCCGCCGGCCGGTTCGAACGCGAGCTGCACGACCTGTACGGGATCGTGCCCGACGACCATCCGCTGCCCCGCCGGCTGGTCCGCCACTTCCACTGGCCGAAAGGCTGGTACCCGATGCGCCGCGACGCCGGCGACCCACCGGAGTTCGGCGCCACCGAAGGGCCCTACCAGTTCCGCACCGTGGAAGGCCCCGGCGTCTACGAGATCCCGGTCGGCCCGGTGCACGCCGGCCTCATCGAACCCGGCCACTTCCGCTTCTCCGTCGTCGGCGAGACGATTCTCAACCTCAAGGCCCGGCTCTGGTTCGTCCACAAAGGAATCGAGAAGCTCTTCGAAGGCCGCCGGCCGCAGGACGCGGTCGAGCTGGCCGAGCGGATCAGCGGCGACACCGCGATCGGCCACACGCTCGCCTTCTGCCTCGCGGTCGAGGACGCCCTGGGCATCCAGGTGCCGGCCGGGTCGCTGCGGCTCCGGGCGATCCTGCTGGAATTGGAACGCCTCTACAACCACATCACCGACATCGGCGCGCTGTGCAACGACGTCGGCCACGGCATCCTCAACGCCCACGCCCAGCGCGTCCGCGAGCAGCTGCTGCGGCTCAACGACACCGTCACCGGGCACCGGCTGCTGCGCGGCGCCATCCACCCCGGCGGCACCGAGGTCCGCACGCTGCCCGACCCCGAGGTGCTCGCCGCAATCGGCACCGACATCGCCGAGATCGTGGACCTGGCGCTGGGTCACAGCGTCGTGCGGGACCGGTTCGCCGGCACCGCCGTCCTCACCACCCAGCAGGCCAGAGACCTGGGCACCCTCGGCTACGTCGCCCGTGCCAGCGGCCTGACCGTCGACGCCCGCCACGACCACCCGTTCCTGCCCGGCGAGCACCCGCACACCGCACACACGCACACCGACGGCGACGTGCTGTCCCGGTTCACCGTGCGCGCCGAAGACATCCGGCACTCCATCGCGCTGATCACCCGCCTGCTCCAGATCAGCCGGGACAACGGCAACCGCGCCACCCAGCTGCCCCGCCAGCGCACCGGCGCCACCTCCGGGGTCGGCATCACCGAAGGCTGGCGCGGCACCATCGTCCACCGGGCCGAGCTCGCCGCCGACGGCACCCTGACCCGGGTGAAGATCGCCGACCCCAGCTTCTTCAACTGGCCCGCCCTCCCCCTGGCCCTGGCCGACACGATCGTCCCCGACTTCCCCCTGACCAACAAGAGCTTCAACCTCTCCTACGCCGGCAACGACCTCTAACCGGTGTGTCGTCGGAGAAGCAATGTCACAGTCACTCCCCGTAGGTGGCCGCGCCTGTGCCGTCCGCTGCTGAAGAGTTGCGAAGTTTGGCAACTGCGGAGATGATGCGTTCGCAAGTTGCTGCATAGTGCACATACCCCTGCTCTGACGGAAATGCGAGTGTGACAAGTGAATCGGGCGCCGTTGACGGACCTGCTGGAGCTGCGATGACCGCGAGCACCATCCCCGGCCTGGATCAGGCGCCCACCCGCCACGCCCGGGTGCTGGCCTGGGTGCGCCAGGTCGCCTGGCTGACCACGCCGGACCGGGTGGTGTGGTGCGACGGCTCCGACGACGAGTGGCGATGCCTGACCACTCAGCTCGTGCGGGCCGGCACGCTGGTGCGGCTGCGGCAGAAGCCGAACTCGTTCTGGTGCGCCGGCGATCCGTCAGACGTCGCGCCGGTCGAGCGGAGCACCTTCCTCTGCTCCGAGCGCGAGAGCGACGCCGGCCCCACGAACAACTGGATGGCGCCCGGTGAGATGAAGCGGCTCATGACCGGGTTGTACCGGGGCTGCATGCGGGGCCGCACGATGTACGTGGTCCCCTTCTGTCTGGGCCCGCTCTCCGCCGAGGAACCGATGCTGGGCGTGGAGATCACCGACTCCGCATACGTCGTGGTGTCGATGCAGATCATGACCCGCACCGGCAGCGACGTGTTGGCCCGTCTCGGCGACGACGCCGGCTTCCTGCCCTGCCTGCATTCCGTCGGCGCACCGCTGGAGCCGGGTCAGGCGGATGTGCCGTGGCCGTGCAACGACATCAGGTACCTCGCGCACTTCCCGGAGACCCGGGAGGTCTGGTCGTTCGGCTCGGGGCACGGCGACAACGCGCTGCTGGGCACGAAGTGCTGCGCACTGCGGATCGCCTCGGTCATCGCCCGCGAGGAGGGGTGGCTGGCCGAGCACATGGTCATCCTCAAGGTCATCACACCCCAGCAGGCGGTGCACTACGTCGCCGCCGCCGGTGGCAGGACGGACCTGGCGATGCTGGCGTCCACGATTCCCGGCTGGACGGTGGAGACGATCGGCGATGACATCGCCTGGCTGCGGTTCGGGGACGACGGCCGGCTCCACGCGGTCAACCCCGAGCGCGGGTTCTCCGGCGTCGGGCCCGGCACCAGCTGGCACACCAACCCCAACACGATGCATGCGCTCGCCAAGGGCAACTCGCTGTTCACCAACACCGCACTCACCGACGACGGTGACATCTGGTGGGAAGGCATGAGCACCCCGCCCGGGCATCTCACCTCGTGGCGCAACCAGGACTGGTGGCCGGCCGCCGACGGCGGACCCGCCGCGCACCCGGGTGCGCGGTACACCACCCCGATCACCCAGTGCCCAGTCCTGGCCCCCGAATGGGACGACCCGAACGGCGTGCCGATCTCGGCGATCCTCTTCGGCGGCCGCCGCGCCACCACCGCGCCCCTGGTCGCCCAGGCCCGCGACTGGCGGCACGGCACGTTTCTCGGCGCCGTCCTCGCCACCGAGACCAGCACCGCCCCGGGCGGGCCGGCCGGGGCGGTGCACCGGGACCCGATGTCGATGGGCCCATTCCTCGGCTACCACGTCGGCGACTACCTCCAGCACTGGCTCGACGTCGGCGACCGCGCCGACGCGGCGAAGCTGCCGGAGATCTTCACCGTGAACTGGTTCCGCCGGGACCGCGACGGCCAACTCCTGTGGCCGGGGTTCAGCGCCAACACCCGCATCCTCAAGTGGGTGATCGAACGGGTCGAGGGCACCGGCACCGCGTTCGACACCCCGGTCGGCTGGGTGCCCACCGCGGCCGCACTCGACCTCGGCGGGCTCGACGCCCCCACCGAGCACGTCAACGCCGCCCTCGCCGTCCACCCAGACGAGTGGCGCGCCGAACTCCCGCTCGTCGCGGAATGGCTCGACACCATCGGCGACAAGCTCCCCGCCCCACTGAGCGAGGAGCTCGGCACCCTGACCCGCCGCCTCGGCTAGCCAGCCGGACGCGAGGCCCGGAGTGCCATGAAGGCGTCCTTCGGGACGTTCAGTGCCCCGAAGGACGCCTTCAGGGCATGACTCGTCAGCGGGACGGTTGCAGTTCGATCCTTTCCGCGATCTCCACGCGGAGCAGGCTGCGCACGTCCTCGTAGTGGTTGAGCACGGTAGCCGCGGCGCTGCCGGCGAACAGGAGTCCGACCGTGTTGTTGCCGAGGTCGGTGACCAGGCTGCCGGAGTCGCCGCCGGCGGCCATGCCGGTGGTGACGACCTGGTTGAGGAAGCGGGCCACCCGGCCCCCGCCGTAGTTCACGTCGACGGTGGCATTGGTGACGATGACGCGTCCCAGGGTGCAGTTGGTGGTGCGGCCGGTCTTTCGCACGAGATCTCCGGCACGCAGGCCGCCCTTGCGGATCCAGGCCGGCGGCGCCCCGTTGAAGTAGATCTCCCGGCTGGCGTTCTGGAACGAGCATTCGGCGATGGCGGCGTCGACCAGGTTCCGGTGCTGGTTCCGGGGCACGGGGGGATCGAACTGGATCGGGACGAAGCGCGACAGGGTGGCGATCCGGTCCTGCGGGTCGATTCCACCGTCGAACGTTCCCGGTTGCACGATGGCACTTCCGATCGGCGCCGCGTTGGACGCCGCGAGGACGTGGTTGTTGCTGAGCACGTAGAACCGGGACGGGATGCCGACGCCCACGGCGGGTGGGCTGGTGCCGGCGCCGGGCAGGAAGTCGTAGACGACACCACTCAGGGTGCCGGCGGTGATCGCGACGTTGCCGATCGAGAACCCGGCCGGGCAGGGGCGCATACGCCGGGTGAGCACGAGCGGGCCGGCTTCGGCGGGTGCCGCGGGGGGTGCTGGTGGGGCGGCCATGAACTCGTCCCGGTAGCGCTCCAGCAGTGCCGACTCCAGGTTGCCCGCGCCGGGCCCGCCGCGCGGAGCGAGGACCCGCAGGGCGACGAGGTCGCCGACGGCGAGCACGTCGGTGGGCATGCTCTCCAGCTCACCCGGGATCCGGTCGCGCTCGACGAGGTCTTCGGTGGGTACCTTCTGCCGCACCAGTGCGATCACGGCGGCGTCGCCCGTGGGCTCACCGTCGCGCCACTTCACACCCAACCCGAACCCGACGACGTTCGCGCGCGGGTCCGCGGGGTTCATCAACTGTTCTGCGATTCGTGACTGTCCATCCGCGCCCAACTGGGCGCCCTCGGGCAGCCTCATTCGTTCTTGCGCGAACATGAATTCCTCCATCGCGCTGAGATTCAAGACCATCTAGAGCGCGTCGATCTGCCCGGTCGAGATAATTTCGACAGGGTAGCCCTCAATTCTTTCGGGAATCGCGGCAATATGCTCGGCGATGTCGTCTGACATGAGCACCTGGATCACGGGGTGGCCACCGATCATCGCGTCCGCCACACCGACGACACCCGTCAGGGCGAGCAGGTCGTCCTCATGTCTCAGGCGAACTTCGTGAATCGTTGGCACGCTTGGTCGACCCATCGCTACCCGGCTCGGACTGCGATCGACGAACAAATAATGATACGTCGTCCCCTGAACGCATACAAGGCCTTGTCGTCGTTTCAACCAAATTCATCGATCAAAACGGCGTCACATTTAGCAGACGTATGCACTGAATCGTGATTTCAGCTGAATGTGATCAACGCCTGGACCGGGAGGTGGTCGGAGGGGAACTGGCCGCCGGGGGCGGACGGGTTGATGGCCACGGCGGGGATCGTGTGGCTGCCCCGGGCGAGGATCCAGTCGATGCGGTTGCCGCTGGAGACCAGCGGCCGGTAGTTGTGCCAGGTGCGGTACTGGGGGGTGCGGTGGTCGAGGGCGGCGGTCCAGGTGTCGGTGAGCTGGGCGCCTTCGGTGAGGATGCGGTAGGGGGCGGAGGAAGGTGTTGCGGGGACGTTGAAGTCGCCGGTGAGGATGACCGGGACGGTGAAGGTGTTGAGGCGGTCGCGGACGAGCTCGGCGCCGTGGCGGCGGGCCGGCTCGGAGTGGTTGTCGAGGTGGGTGTTGAGGACGACGAACTCGGCGCCGGTGTGGCGGTCGGCGAAGTGGACCCAGGTGGCCATGCGCAGCGAGCCGCTGTCCCACGATCTGGAGGCGATCACGTCGGGGGTCTCGGAGAGCCAGAAGTGGTCGAACGCCAGCGGGGTGAGGCGCCGGGTGTCGTAGAAGATCGCGGTGAACTCGTCGCGGCTGCCGCCGGCGCGGCCGAGGCCGATCCAGGTGTAGTGGTCGGGCAGGTCGTGGTCGATGTCCTGGAGTTGCTGGTAGAGCCCTTCCTGGGTGCCGATCACGGTGGGCTGCTCGGTGCGCAGCAGCTCGGCCAGGGCGGGGCGGCGCTGCGGCCAGGAGTTCGGGCCGGTGGGCGAGGCGTAGCGCAGGTTGAACGACATCACGTGCAGCGCGTCGCCGTTGGCCGGGCCGATGATCACGCGGCCACTATCCCATTCGGCCTGTGCCGGGTTGGCCACGAGCAGGCCGAGGCAGATCACCAGAACGCACAGCAGACCACGCGGCCGAAGCACCCCACGACGGAACATCGGTTCCTCCGCTCGTCATTATGGCGATTCGGCGCTGGAGTGGTGCCGGATTGGGCTCGCCGGAGCGGAGCCCGAAATGTATCGGCGAGCATCCGAAATTTTCGGATTACGACCAGCGACCATGCCGTATTGCCGAACCACTGGCGCTGATCACTCGTTACCGCCGCCGCACCACCAACATCGCGACGACGCGCGGTAACTCAAGGTGGACGAGGTCGGCCCGTTAATACGGAGTGTGATTGCTACTTGACCCCTCGTGCTGCGTCGTTTTAGAGTTGTTTCGGCAAGTTTTCGAAACATTGCAGGGGAAGTCGGTGAGTCACCGCTCCGCCGCCGGGACCGGGCCCGGACCGGAGCCACGGTTCCCGAAGCGCCCCGTCTGTCAGCTGCCGGCGGCCGGGACCGCCCACTGACCGCACCGCGGTCACCGCGAGCGGGTCCCGGCCGGCGACGGCTACTGCCCTGCTCGATGTCAGGAGGAGTCTCCAATGTCATTCGCTGTCAGCCGGAGGGCGGTCCTGGCGGCCACCCTCGCCGCCGTCGTTGTCGGCGCCGGCGCCGCGGCGATCACCACGGTCAGGCCGTCCCCGGCCCAGGCCGCAGCCATCGCAGCCACGGGGGTCGAGGACGAGGGCGCCGACTGCCCGGTGTCCGTGCCCGGCTCGTCTCCGTCCAACTCCCGGCTTCCGGATCCGTTCACGAGGATCAACGGCACCCGCATCACCACCAAGGCCGACTGGCGGTGCCGGCGGGCCGAGATCAGGGAGTCCGCGGAACGGTTCATCTACGGTGACAAGCCCAGCAAGCCGACCAGCGTCACCGGAACGGTCACCAACACCAACATCACCGTGAACGTGTCGCAGAACGGCCGGAACGCCAGCTTCTCAGCCAGCGTGCAACTGCCCAGTGGCACCGGACCCTTCCCGGCCGTCTTCGTCGTGGGTGGGTTCGGCGCGGACACGACCACGATCCGGAACAGCGGCGCCGCCGTCATCAACTACGACCCCATGGTGGTAGGGCGGGAAGGCACGCCCCGGAACAACAAGCAGGGCGCCTTCTACACCATCTACGGCAACACCAGCAGCACGGGGTTGCTCGCCGCCTGGGCCTGGGGTGTGAGCCGGCTCATCGACGTCATCGAGTCGTCCGGCGGCAACATCCTCAAGGCCGACGCGCTGGGCGTCACCGGATGCTCGCGATTCGGCAAGGGCGCCTTCACGATCGGCGTGTTCGACCAGCGCATCGCCCTGACCATGCCGATCGAATCGGGTAGCGCCGGCGCCCCCATTCTCCGCGGAATTCCAGGGGAAAGCGGCGCGCAACCGCTGAGCAGCGCCTTCGGCGAGCAACCCTGGCTGGGCGACGCGTTCAGCGCCTTCACCGGCAACCCGACCACGCTCCCGGTGGACACGCACGAAATGGTCGGCATGGTCGCCCCGCGCGGCCTGTTCATCATGGAGAACCCCAGCATCGACTGGCTGGCGGCCCGTTCCGGAAGCGTCGCCGCCCTCGGCGGAGCCGAGGTCTACAAGGCACTCGGCGCCGGCGAGAACATCACCTACTGGTCCGACGTCCAGGACGGCACCCACTGCGCCGTCCGCCCCGAATGGCGCACCCCCCTGCAACAGAACATCGCGAAGTTCCTGACCAAGACCGGCAACTCCCCCGGCAGCTTCCACATCTCCAGCCGCAAAGCCGGCAACCTCGCCGACTGGCGCGACTGGACCACCCCCACCCTCTCCGACGGCCCACCCACCTCGACAACCACCACCACCACGACAACGACGACCACCACAACCACCACGACGACCACGACGGGTCCGCCTCCGCCGCCGGGTGGCTGCACGGTGCGGAATGACCAGAACGCCTGGAACACCGGGTTCACGTCGAACTTCACCGTCACCAACAACAGCTCCACCGCGATCAACGGCTGGTCGCTGGTGTTCACCCTGCCCGCCGGGCAGGTGATCACCTCGACCTGGAACGCCACCTACACCCCGACGTCAGGTCAGGTGACCGCGCGCAACGTCGGCTTCAACGCGGTGATCGGCGCCAACGGCGGCTCGATCAGCGGGTTCGGCTTCCAGGCCACGCACACCGGGAACACGGCCAAGCCGACCTCGTACACGCTGAACGGGACGGCCTGCACGGTTCAGTAGTTAAGGGCGGTGAAGGGGGCCTTCCTCACGCCAGACGCGAGGAAGGCCCCCTTCACCGCACTCTGCCGACGCAATATCGCGCCAACCTTTCGTGTCGTCGAGCTAGTGGGTGAGCAGCAGGCTGTCGACCAGGCCGGTAGTGGACGAGATCGGGGTGCCGAGGAGGCAGGGGATCACGCTGCCGAGGTAGCTGATGCCCGAGGTGATCTTGGTGGCGGTGTCGCCGGCGTGGCGTCCGGCGGTGACGGTGCCGGTGTACACGACGGTCTGGCTGACGACGGTAGGCGGGGACCAGGAGATGGTGCTGGTGCCACCAGTGCTGTCGGTCCAGGTGAGGGTTTCGGTCGTCGCGGGCCCGGCGGTGACCGGGATGCAGCTGAGGGTCAGCGTCGCGGTCTCGGTGCCGGTCGCGGTCGAGCCGACGGCGCAGGTGCTGTAGTCGTAGGTGCCGGTCACCGTGACGCTGTTCGGGGTGCTGGTTATCGGCGGGGAGAACGTCCGCGCGAAGCTGCCCAGGCACTCGGCGTCGACGCCGGCCGCGGAGGCGGGCGACGCCGGGACGAGGAGGGTGAAGAGGGCCAGCAGCAGGGTCACGCCCAGCATGGCCGGCCGCCGAGAACCGGTGCTCGACATGATCATCGGAGAGTTCCTCCCGTCACGGTGCGGTGATCTGGGCGGTGAGCGGGCCGGACTGGCTGGTCACCCCTTGGCTGGTCAGGCACTGCAACGGATTCAACACGGGATAGAGCCACACGATGGTCGCGTTCCCGCCCTGGAACGCACCACTGATCACCGAACCCGTGCCGGTGACCTGCTCGGTGCCGCCGACGACGACATCGGTGAAGGTCAGGTCGATGACACTGTGCTGGCCGTTGTTCCAATCGATCGTGTAGGCCGGGTCCTCGAACACTCCGGGCGGCGCCAGACAGGACGCGTCCGGAAACGTGATAACACTTGCCGAGCCGCCGGCGGTCAACGTGGGATCAGAGGACACACAATTGCTGAACGTGTCCGACTCGTTGTATTGCACCGTCCGCGGGGTGAAGGTCAATCCGGGCGAGTAGCTGATGGAGGAGCTCCCCAGGCACGTCGTCGAGCTGACCGCCTGAGCGACACCGCTCACCCCAAACACATTGGCCGCCACCACCACCCCGACCGCGGCCACCGCAATCCTCCGGACGCCCGTGCTCACACCAGCACATTCGCTCACAACGGCGCACCATGCCAGTGCCGAAAGACCCCAGGCCTCACGTCGCCGTGTTTGCGCCTCACGTCGCTGAGTTGGCGCCTGGCGTCGCCGTGTTGGCCGCCGGCGGGTAAGCCGCCGGGGTGAGGGCAGGGCGCGACGAGCCAACACCGCGACACGAGCGGCCAACACACCAACGTCACAAGCCAACATACCGATGCCACGGGCCAACTCGGCGACGTCAGCGGCCAACACAGCTACGTGAGGAGCCAACACATGAGGATGTGCCCGGCGCCGCAGGCGGCGGGCACATCCTCATGTTGGGCGGGTTTAGCGCAGGGTCACCACGAGCGTGCTCGTGTCGTCGCCCGCATGCACCCGCACTTCGTCGCCGCGGCTGGTGTGCACGATGTCGAAGTGCGCGGTTCGGCCGTTCAAAGTCACCGACGACACGCGGGCACCGGACGGGAGCACGGCGCCGATGGTCAGGTCGGCGCGGAGCCGGTCGGACCGGACGGTGGTGCGGAGCTCCCGCTGGCTGCGGGATGCCGAGACATCGACGGAACCGGAGCCCAGCCGGATGGAGCGGCCGGAGATCTGGCTTTGGCCGTCGGGCACCTGTGGGACAACGGTAACGCGGCCGTTGCCGAGGTCGGGGGCTACACCGAGCTGCTGGTGCACCACGGGCCAGAGGATCCCGTAGGCGCCCCAGGCTTGCAGCGTCATCGAACGGTCGTAGAACGGCCGGTCGATGTTCGCCTTGAAGTCCGGCGACGGCGCGATCTCGGGCATGGCGCCGGGCGTCTCCCAGACCGACGGGTCGAGCTGGATCTGGGCGTTGCCCGTGGTGTAGCGCTGCTGCTGCGCCGTGCCGAGCCGGCCGAAGTTGCCTTCGGCGACGGCCATCACCGCGGTGTTGA
>NZ_DASYTH010000045.1:0-18300 GCF_036002505.1 Actinophytocola sp.
GGGTCGAGGTTGCGGCGGCCCAGCCGGAGACCACGATCAGGGCGCCGTCGCGGGCCGGGGTGCCGGTGATCGTGAGGCCGGCTTCCCGGGCGGCGTCACGGAGAACGGACACGGCGGCGACGGAGCGGGCGGAGTCGTCGGCCGCCACCCGCACCTCGGGCACGCCGCGCCCGGCGAGCTGCTTCACCAGCGCGCGCAGGGTCTCGGCGTCGGCGGGCGCGAGCGCCTCGGCGGGGCAACCGGTCAACGCCTGCCTCGATCCGGCCAGTACCGCACCGAGCGCGGCGCTGGCGCACTCGGGACCGTCCGGACCGGTGAACACCGGTGTCGAAGGCGAACCGTGGCCGGTGTCGACGTCGACCGGCGTGCCGGAGATCCAGAGCCTGCTCACCCCGGGCGGCAGGTCGACCGTGGCCCAGCGGCCGCCGGCGCCGGGCCGTTCCGCCGCCGGCAGCACATGACCCGGGTCGCTGCCGACCGGGACCGCGTCGGAGCCGGCCACGTAAACCAGGTTGAGGCCAGGGCGCCCCGGCGTCACGAGCACCGGCACGTGCCCGGCCGAGGTGTGCGCGGCGGTCAGCAGCGGCACCCCGGCGGTGACGTGATCACGGTGGGGCACAAGGGTATCCGCGACGCCGAAGCCAGCGGCCGTGACCACGGCCACGAGGAGCACCGGGGCCACCCGGCGCACCGGAACGGTCCAGGTCGCCACGCCGGCACCGAGCACCAGGACCCCGGCCACCAGGTACACCGGCGCCACCGGGAGATCCACAATGGACGGATTGATCGCGGTCTCCAGCACCAGCAGCGCGGTCAGCAGAATCCCGCCGCAGAGCCCGAGAACGCGCCGCGGCAGCAACCACGCCGCACCGAGCACGGCCAGCAGATGCGCCGCGACCACGAGCAGGTTGGGCGTGAAAGCGATCAGCCCGACGGCACCGGACAGCGCCGCGGAGCCGGCGGCCAGCCACACGATCCGTCCGGTCAGCCGGCCCGGTGGTCCGGACCACGGCCGCAGCAACCCGGCGCCGGCGACCACGGCGCTGCACAGCAACAGCGCGTGGCCGGTGGCGCCGGGCAGCTGCGCCGGCTCAGTGAAGATCGGCATCCGCCACCACGAACAGCTGCGAGTGCGGCTTGGCGTTGCCGAAGTCCCCGTGCGGCCACGAGGTCCGGTTGAAGTTGACCCCCGGCGTCCCGTCATTCTGGTCCACAAAGGACGGATCGAAGGACAGTTGCCCGGTGGGGGACACGTCGACCAGGTACACCCGGTGGTTGCCGTCGATCCCGGCGCGGGCGACGAAGTAGTCTGCCACCGAGATCCGCCGGACGTCCGTGGTCTCCTGGTAGAAACCGTCCGGGCCGAGCGTGAAGTTGTCCAGCGCCCCCCAGTGCGGTCCGCCGCTCGAGGAGTCCTGGAACACCAGCACGTCCACCAGCGCCGGGCAGTCCGGCTCCGCGCCGCCGTGGTGCACCTCGTCCAGCGTCGTGACGCTGCACGAAGGGTTGTTGCCGGCGGCCAGCAGGCGCCGGATGTCCAGCACGTACACCATCTTCGTGGAGCCCGGGTCGTTGCCGTTCTGCGCACCGGGGCTGCGGCCGATCACCGCGTGGTAGAGGTACCTGTCGTCCAGGCTGGTCTGCACCCAGCCGCCGCCGTCGCAGCCGCCGTCGTTGGGCAGCGCCGGGTTGCCCACCTCGGCCGCGGTCGTGTCGTCGAACACCTCGCGCCACACCGGGTTCGGCAGCGTGATGTCCGGCGTGTAATAGATGACCCCGCCGCACATGGCCTCGGTGAACGCGCCCTTGTGGGACGGCAGGTTCGTCACCGTGGTCTCCATCTGCGCGATCGGCTCCTCGTGCCCCGGGTTCTGCTCCACCCGCGGGCCGTCCGGCAGCGTGGACACCGAGACCAGCCGCGGCCGGTTCCGGTTGGCGATGTCGAAGATCCGCACGGTGTTCCGGGCGATGAACGGCGTCGGCGGCCGGATCGGATCGAGGATGATGTTCCGCGGTTCGGCGAAGTCGCTGGCCACCAACCGGTCCAGGTCCTCGCGCACCTGGATGCCGTGCGGGTTGGCGCAGGTCGGCAGTGACAGTGCCGGCAGGTTCACGCAGTGCACTGGATCCTCGGACTGCAACGGCCCCAGCGCCGCGGGCATCTCGGAGAGCGTGTGCCCGTCCGGGCCGAGGTGCACGATCTCGCCGGGGGAGCCGCCGAACCCGTTGCCGGTGCGGACGGACAGGTCGCTGTAGACGCACGGGCCGGGCAGGTCCGGACCGCCCATGTAGGTGCCGTAGGCAGTGCCGTCGCGCAGCACCCAGTAGGCGTCCGGCACCGAGCCGCACAGCGTGTCGGTCGGCAGGTTGATCCCGGACAGGGTCACCGCGGGCAGGTTCGTCACGTCGAACACGAACGTGATGTCGGTGAACAGACCACCCGCGTAGATCTTGTGCCCCTTGTGCCAGATGTACTGCATGTGGTGCGGTTCGTTCTCCACCAGCGGAACCGTGACGGTGTTGACCACGTTGCCGTAGGTCGGCGAGCCCTTCGTGGCGTCGATGACCGCGAGGAAGTCCGGCCCGGGCAGGGCGGGGTCCTGGAAACCGGGGATGCGGATCTGCGGATTTCCCAGAATGTCGCCGGTGTCCCGGACGACCGTGTCGGCGAAGTTCTCGTCGCCGGCCCAGACAACGAGCCATTCCTTTCGGCCCGCCGAAGTCGCCGCCCGGTCGGCGAGGCCGCGCACGATGTGGTTGGTGACGGTGTAGCTCGTGCCGTCGGTGCCGGTGACCGTCGACGGCACGACCTGGATGTCGGCCTCCGCGGGTTGCTGCGCGCTCGGCGCGATCACCCCGGCGGTGCCGACCAACAAGGCGAGAATGCCGACCGACAGTCGCTGCCGGATCGGGACGCGCTGGGACACGGGCCCTCCAGAGAAATCCGCCCAAGAAATGTGAAGTGGAAATTCCACTCACGGTTAGAAATGGTCTCGTTCCGGCAAGATCGTGTCAATCATGCCCAAGATCCGGGACGAACCATCCATCTGGCCGTACCCACGGCGCCGTGCACCTCCTAGGGTGACCCCGGGTCGGGTGACGGTTAGGGAGGAAGATGTGACCAGGCGTTTACGCACGCTGCTGGCCGGCGTCGCGTTGGTAGCCCCGATGATCGCGGTCGGGACCGCCGGCAGCGCGGCGGCCGCGCCCACCGCGGCGGATTCCCCGTCCAAGGTGCCGAGCCTGCTCCGGCAGCAGGCGGACAAGATCGGCCAGACGCTGCGGGCCAACCGCGGCGCGCTCGGCGCGGCCCAGGCCAAGTCGCTGGCCGCGGACGTGCTCAGCGTGGACACCGCCGGCGCGCTCGGCGTCCAGGTGCACGCGCTGGCTCCGGTCGGCGCCACTGAGGAGAACCAGCTCCGCGCGCTCGGCGCCACGGTCCGCACCAGCTCGGCCGGTTTCGCCGCGGTGCCCGGCGCCGACCTGCCGAACGCCGGCCTGATCAGCGCCATGGTCCCGTACGACAAGCTCGACGCGGTCGCCGCGCTGCCCTGGGTCTCCACGCTCCGGCCGAGCCTGCGCCCGACCGCCGACGTCGGCGCGATCACCACCGAGGGCGCCGCGCTGCACAAGACCGACGTGGCCAACAAGAACGGCCTCACCGGCCGCGGCGTGAAGGTCGGCGCGATCTCCGGCGACGTCGACCACCTGGCCGACTCGGTGGCCCGCGGCGAGCTGCCGAACAACGTCCAGGTTCTGGTGCGCGCCGACTACGACGACGACGAGGGCACCGCGATGCTCGAGATCGTCCACGACATGGCGCCGGACGCCACCCTCGCCTACGCCAGCACCCGCGACACCACCGCGGAGTACGTGGCCGCGTTCCGCGCGCTCGCCGCGGCCGGCGTCGACATCATCACCGAGGACATCGCGCTCGACGACGAGCCCGCGTTCGCCCAGGGCATCGGTGCCGCCACCGCCGAGGCGCTGGCCCGCCGCGGCATCTGGATCAGCTCCTCCGCCGGCAACCTCGGCGCCCGGCACGCCCCGCGGGTCGCCGCCCAGGGCACCGGCCGCACCCCCGACGACCAGGCCGGCGTGGGCACCAACTGCCCGGCCGGCGCGCTGCACAACACGGTCAACCTGCGCGGCACCGACAACAGCTACAACCTCAACCTGCTGCCGGGCGCGACGGTCATGCCGACGCTGCAGTGGAGCGAGCCGCGCGCGGTGTTCCCGACCGAGGGCCAGGGTGGCTTCACCGACCTGAACGTGTACCTGGTCGACGCCACCGGCGCGTGCCTGGCGATGAGCAACTCCGTGCAGGCCAACGGGGTCGGCGACACCATCGAGCAGTTCATCTACGAGAACACCACCGGTGTCGCCCAGCAGGCCCGCCTGGTCGTGGATGTGGCCGGCACGTCCTCCGCGCGCCAGGTGCCCACGCTGGACCTGCGCTGGCGGGCGCTCTCGGCCGGCGTGCAGACGCTGGACCCGGGTGACCGCGCCGGCTCAATGAACCCCGACGCCAACTATCTGTTCTTCGCCACCAGTGCCGCCGCCGCGAACGCCAGCGTCTCGGTCGACCCGCTGACGATTCCGCTGGAGTCGTTCAGCGCCGCCGGCCCGGTCCAGGTGCTCACCACGACCCGGTGCCCCGGCAACCGTCCCGGCCCGTGCCGCGGCATCCCGGGCGGCCGGGGACTGACGGCGCCCGCGCCGAACTGGACGGCATCGGACGGGGTGTCGGTGAGCGGCGTCGGGCCGTTCGGGTCGGGCACCTGCCCGGCGGTGGCCCAGGGCGACTGCCGGTTCTTCGGCACCTCGGCCGCCACGCCGAGCGCGGCCGGCGTCGCGGCGCTGGCCCTGCAGGAGTTCCACGGGCACCTGCACCCGATCGCGCTCAACGCGATCCTGGCGCACCGGGCGGTGGCTCGGGACGGCATTGGCTGGGGCCGCGGGGTGCTGAGCGCGGTCCGCTAACAAATGCGATGAAGGGGGCCTTCCTCACACCCGGCGAGAGGAAGGCCCCCTTCATCGCATTCCGAGCCCAGGCGACCTGTACACGACCCGCTCGGCATCCACCGCGAGCACCTCGCACCCGGGCTCGGCCGCGGCCCAGGTGATGCCCGCCGTCCCCATGGCGAACGCGGCGGTGGCCGTCGTGTCGGCGACGGTGAGGTCCGCGGCGATCACGGTGACGCTGATCAGCTCCGATGCCGGCAACCCGGTCCGCCCGTCGACGATGTGGGCGCCCCGCTCGTACGTGGCCGAGGTCGCGACCGCCCCGTCCATCACCTCGAACACCGCGCACACCGTGTCGGCGAGATCGGGGTGCCGCACCCCGATCCGCCACGCCTTGCCCGGCTCGGGCCCGCCGCGCACCACCACGTCCCCGCCCGCGTTGAGGCAGAAGTTCCGCGCCCCGGCCATTTCCAGGATCTCCGCGGCGCGCTGCACCGCCCACCCCTTCACCACCGCGGACGGGTCGAACGCCCGGCCCGGCGGCCACACCCGGAACGCCCCGCCGGTGCGCGCCTCGTACCGGGCGCCGACCTCGAGCACGTCCAGCAGGTCCTCGCTGAGCTCGTCGAGCCGCACCTCCCCGCGCCCGAACCGGCTCACCTCGCTGTCCGGCCGGAACGGGCTGAACCGGAGATCCACCTCGCGCAGCCACTCGACCGCCCAGTCCACCGCAGCACCCGGAATCGGGTCGCGGATGTCGAACGACACCGGAAAGCCCATGATCTGCTCAACCCGACTGGTCCGCCTCACTGACCCGCCTCTCCGCAATTGATTGTTGTGGTTGCGTCCCGGCGAAGGGTGCGGATCACCGGTTGATTGTGGCTGAGTACCGTCACGGTCCCCTGAGGTTGCGTTTGGTCGGGGCGGGGCTTTGTCAACCTTCGGCGGTGATCCGTCGGACATGTTTTAGTTCCTCTTTGCGTCGATGGCCGCTTGCAACGATCGCGCGTACGCCTCGCTGGTCACCGTCGCCCCGGTTACCGTGTCGATGTCCGCGCTCTGCGCCTGAAGTGCTTCCTGCCGCAGGATCGGGATCGCCCGGGTGGCGTGCCGGTCCCGCGGCGTCTGCAGCATCTCGATGTCGCTGAGCTTTCCGTTGGAGAACACCGCCTCCACCTGCACCGTGCCCCAGCGGGTGGCCTCCGCCGTGCCCGGCACGGTCAGGTTTCCACCCTGGGAGGTCGTCACGCCCGGAGCGGCCACCGTCGCGTTCGGCGTGGGCTGGAACTCCCACACCACGACGAACACCGCCGCCGTGATCAGGACCGCGGGAATGGCCCGGTGCATGGCTTTCCTCCGCTCAGCTGGCCAGCGCGAACCGCTCGGCGTGCACCCGGTCACCGGGAACACCCAGCCGCCGCAAGGAATCGAGGGCCGCGCGGGTCATGCCCGGCGGCCCGCAGACGAACACGTCCCGCTCCAGTACGTCGGGCACCAGCGCGGCGATGCTGGCCGCGCCGAGCAACGGCCCGTAGGCACCCGCCGCCGAGGGCGGACCGGCCAGCAGGTGGATCACCGCGCCGCGCCGGTGGGCGAGCGCGGCGAGCTCGGCCAGGAACACCGCGTCCGCGTTGGAGTTCACCCGGTACAGCACCACCAGGTGGCCGGCCAGATCCTCGAGCAGCGCCCGGATCGGTGTGACACCAACGCCTCCGGCGATCAGCACCGCGTTCGGCGCGCGCCGGTGCAGCGCGGTGAACGCGCCGTACGGGCCCTCGGCGAACACCCACGTGCCGGGCCGGACCCGGCGCAGCCCCGCGCTGCCGTCGCCGAGCGCCTTCGCGGTGAGCCGCAACGACTTCCCGTCCGGCGCGGCGGACAGCGAGTACGGGTTGGCCTGCCACCACCGGCCCCGGGTGAGGAAGCGCCACAGGAAGAACTGCCCGGCCCGCGCCGGCAGCTCGTCCAGGTGCCGGCCGGTGACGTGCACCGACACCACGTCCGGCGACTCGGCGACCACATGCGACACCCGAAGCCGGTGCCTGAGGTTGCGGTGCAACGGAATCAGCACGCGGCCGAGCAGCACCGCGCCGAGCGCGGCGCCCCACAGGGTCCACCAGTAGGCCCGCGCGAACGCGGAGCCGACGAACGTCTGCCCGGTGGCGATCTGATGGCTGAACGCCAGCAACACCGCCAGATAGCTGTACAGGTGGATGAAGTGCCAGGTCTCGTACGCCAGCCGGCGCCGGGCGTACCGGACGGACAGCGCGCCGACGCCCATGATCAGCACCAGGGCGACGATCGCCCGCAGCACGCCCTCGGTGGTCTCCGCCAGCTCGACCAGCATCGGCACCGGGGCGACCTGCTCGGACTCGGCGTAGCCGTAGGTGACGAACACGGCGTGCCCGACCAGCAGCCAGACCAGGGTGAACCCGGTCCACCGGTGCAGTGAGGTCAGCCGGTCCATGCCGAGCCGGCGGTCCAGCCAGCCGAGCCGGGCCACCAGCACGAGCTGGAAGGTCAGCAGCAGCGCGCCGTAGAGCCCGGCCAGCCGGCCCACCGTGATCAGCAGGTTGGCCGACGCTCCCGCGGTCGCGTAGAGAACGGTGACCAGCAGCACGTTCACGCCCAGCACGGCCGTGAGCCCGGCCCGCGCGACGGCTCGCGGGCTGACCGTCGAAAGCGTCGTCACCTGACCGAGCCTGACGGTTCAAACTATGGCGGGCCTGTTTCCAACCTGTCGAGTTGCTGTCGGCCCCGCCCCCGCGTCGCGGCGCCTGCCCGATTGACGCAGGATGGCTGCATGGGTAGGGACAGCCGGGTGCGGCTGCTGGTCGTCGACGACGAGCCGCACATCGCCGACCTGGTGGCGACGGTCGCCAGGTACGAGGGCTGGCACGCGGTGACCGCCGGCACCGGCACCGAGGCGATCCGGGAGGCGTCCGCGTTCGTTCCGGACATCGTGGTGCTGGATCTGATGTTGCCCGACATGGACGGGTTCTCGGTGCTCGACCGGCTGCGCGAGTCCGGAACCGCGGTGCCGGTGGTGTTCCTGACCGCGCGTGACGGCACGGCCGACCGGATCGCCGGGCTCACCCGGGGCGGGGACGACTACCTGGTGAAGCCGTTCGCCGTGGAGGAGTTGATGGCCCGGCTGCGCGCCGTCCTGCGGCGCAGCGGCCGGGCGAGACGCAACTCGGCGCTGACCGTGGCCGACCTCTCCCTCGACGAGGACACCCGGGAAGTGCGGCGGGGCAACGATATCGTCACGCTCACCCCCACCGAGTACGAGCTGCTGCGCTACCTGATGCGCCGCTCGCCGACCGTGCTGACCAAGGCGCAGATCCTGGATCACGTGTGGCAGTACGACTTCGGCGGCCGGTCCAATGTGGTCGAACTAGCCGTGTCGCACCTGCGCCGCAAGCTTGACGCCGGCCGTGAGCCGCTGATCCACACGGTCCGCGGCGTCGGCTACGTGATCCGGCAAATGGTTCGGTGAAAGGGTTCCTGGACTCCTGGCGCCGGCTCGGCCTGGCCTCCCGGCTGGCGCTGGGCATCGGCGTGCTGGCCTTGGTGGTGTTCGCCGTCGTCGCCACCGTGCTGGTCACGTCCATGCGCGATTACCTGGGCAAGCGGCTGGACGAGCAGCTCACCATGATCGAGATCGATCAGACCAAGCGGCTGCAGCACAGCTACGACATGCCGCCGCGTGGGCAGGGGCAGAACGGGCCGAAGGCGCCCTACGGGTGGTACACCTCTGTGTTCCAAGTGGACGGTGGCACCGCGAAACCCAAGGGGGAGGGCAGTCTTCCGGAGAACTCCGGTCCGCTTGCCGAGGTCGCACGGGACGTTCCGCTCGCCGACGCGGCCGGCGGCACTGCGCACCCGGAGTTGTTCCGGACGGTCTACCTGGAAGGCATGGGTGTCTACCGGGTCCGCGCCTGCCCGGTGCAAGCCAATGACGTGCTGGTCATGGCCGCACCGCGGGAGGACCTGGACAACACCGCTCGGCGGCTGATGCTGGTGCTCGGCGCGGCGTTCATCCTCGCCCTCGCGGTGCTGGTGTTCGTCGGCCGGCTGGTGCTGCGCCGGGGTCTGCGGCCGCTGAGCGACATGGCCGCCACCGCACAGCACATCACCTCGCACGACCTGACCCGCTCGGCGGACCTGCCGGTGCGGGTGTCCGGGCGTGGCGGCGGCGTGGAGGTGGACGAGCTGCGCACCGCGTTCAACCGGATGCTCGAGCACATCGACGCCTCGCTGGCCGCCCGCGCCGCGGCCGACGAGCGCCTGCGCCGGTTCGTCGCCGACGCCTCGCACGAGCTGCGCACGCCGCTGACCTCGATCCGCGGCTACGCCGACCTGTTCAGCTACGCGGCCGCCAACGAGCCGGCCGAGCGGGACGCGCACCTGGTCAAGATCCGCGAGGAGACCGCGCGGATGTCCGTGCTCGTCGACGACCTGCTCCTGCTGGCCCGCCTGGACTCCGCCGACGTCGAGGCGCCGGTTCGGTTGTCCCCCACCGATCTCGCTGCGATCGTCCGCTCGGCCGCCGAGGCGTTCCGGGTGGCCCACCCCGATCATCCGCTCGAATCCCACATCGGCGGCGGCCCGGTCTGGCTCGACGCCGACCCGGTCCGGCTGCGCCAGGTCCTCGACAACCTGCTGGCCAACGTCGCCGCGCACACCCCGCCCGGCACCCCGGCAACCATCCGCCTGGACACCTCACCCGGCTGGGCCGCAGTATCCATAGTGGACGAAGGCCCCGGCATCCCACCCGCGCACCAGTCCAGGATCTTCGACCGCTTCTACCGCGTCGACGACTCCCGCTCCCGCCGCAGCGGTGGCGCCGGCCTCGGCCTCGCCGTCGTCCAGTTGCTTGTCGCCGCCCACGGCGGCATGGTCGAGCTGCACAGCGCCCCCGGCCGCACGGAATTCGTGGTGCGCCTGCCCGTACCCTCGGAAGCAAAGTGACACTGCTTCCCGGGTATGTTGGCCTCTGACGTCGCTGTGTTGGCCTCTGGCGTTGTCATGTTGGCCGCTGGCGCTGACCCAAACATCGACGACCGGTACCGGCTCGTTCTGGTCGTATCCGGTCCGCACCCCGCTGACCGTCGTGACCAGTCAACCCAATGACCTGACACGCCAACATATCGACGCACCAGGCCAACACGACGACGCAACGGGCCAACACGACGACGTGAGAAGCCAACACAAATTCCCGGCTGAAATACTAGCCTCGCGGCAGCTCCGGCAGGCGCACGCCGTAGAGCCAGTCGGCGAACAGGGTGTCGAGCGGCCGCGGGGTGTGCCGCTGGGCCAGCTGGGTGAACTGCGTGGTGGTGACGCTGCCGTGGCGGTGGATCTCGGTCCAGTCGCGCAGCAGTCCGAAGAACGGAGCGTCGCCCATGGTGCTGCGTAAGGCATGCAGGGTGAGCGCGCCGCGCTGGTAGACCCGGTCGTCGAAGGTGCGGGGCAGCCCGGGGTTGGCCAGCACGAGGTCCCGTGGCTGCGCTGACAGTGCCGTCCAGGACCGCTCGGCGAGCCGGCCCGCGGGCTCGCCGCCGGAGATCTCCGACCAGAGCCACTCGGCGTACTGCGCGAACCCCTCGTGCAGCCAGATGTGCCGCCAGTCCGCCACGGTCAGGCTGTTGCCGAACCACTGGTGCGCGAGCTCGTGCGCGACCAGGTGCTCGGCGCCGCGCGCGCCGTCCACATGGTTGGCGCCGAACGTGGACAGGCCCTGCGCCTCCACCGGCACGTCGAGGTCCTCGCCGGTCACGACCACCGCGTACCCGGTGAACGGGTACTCCCCGAACAGATCCGCGAACGCGGACAGCATCTCCGGCTGCCGGCCGAAGTCGTGGATGGCGGCGGTGACCAGCCGCGGTGGCACGGCGGCCACCTGGAGCACCGGCGCGCCGGCCAGCTCCACCAGGTCGTACCGTCCGATTTGGACGGTCGCGAGGTAGGTGCACATCGGCTCGGCCTGCTCGTAGACCCACGTGGTGGCACCGGCGCCGGCCCGCCGCGAGGCCAGAATTCCGTTGGCCAGCACGGTGTACGGCGACGCGACCCGCACCGAGATCCGGTAGCCCGCCTTGTCCGCGAGCGTGTCGTTGCACGGGAACCAGGACGGCGCGCCGACCGGTTGGCTGGCCACCAGCGCGCCATCGCTGAGGTGGTCCCAGCCGATCTCGCCCCAGTGGCTGCGGACGGGCCGCGGTGTGCCGGCGTAGCGCACCTCGACGGTGAACGGCGCACCGGCCGGCACCGCGCGCGCCGGCCGGATCCGGAGCTTGCCGGCCCGGTGCGTGTAATGCGCCGGGCGGCCGTCGACGATCACCCGGTCGACCCGGAACGGGCCGAGATCCAGGGCGAACCCCTCGAGCCTGGTCTGGGATTCGGCCGAGATCACGGCGCGCCCGGCGAGCCGGGCCGGCCCCGGCCGGTAGTCCAGCTCGAGGTCGTAGTGCGTCACGCGGTAGCCGCCGTTGCCGGGCAGCCGCTTGCCGGGCACGACTACCCAGCCGCGCGCCAGGTCGTGATCGGGTTGCCCAGCCAGCGCGTGTCCGGCGGCACCGTCTCACCGCGGTTGACCAGCGACGCCGGCCCGACCGTCGCTCCCGCCGCGATCGTGGCGCCGGGCAGGGCGATCCCATGTGGACCGAGCGTCGCACCCTCGCCCAGCACGACCTCGTCCATCCGCATGATCCGGTCGTGGAACAGGTGAGTCTGCACGACGCAGCCCCGGTTCACGGTGGCCCCGTCGTCCAGGCGAATCAGATCGGCTTCCGGCATCCAGTAAGTCTCGCACCACACCCCGCGGCCCACCCGGGCGCCGAGCCCGCGCAGCCACAGGCTCATCAGCGGGGTGCCGCCCAGCGCGCCGATCAGCCACGGCGCGGCCAGCACCTCGACGAACGTGTCGGCGAGCTCGTTGCGCCAGACGAACGAGCTCCACAGTGGATGCTCGACCACCCGGAACCGCCCGACCAGCAACCACTTCGCGGCGACCGCGACGATTCCGGCCAGCACGCCGGCGCCGATCAGCACGACGCCGCCGAGCACCAACGCGGCGGGCCCGAGGGCGGCGAACGCGGCCAGCACGAGCACCGCCAGCGCACCCGCGGCCATCACCGGGATCACCCGGCACAGCTCGACCAGCGCCCGGGCGATCACCAGCCGGCGCGGCGGGTCGAAGGTCCGGCCGGCGTCCGCGGTGTCGGCGGCCCGCGGCAGCTTCATCGGCGGCATGCCCAGCCACGAGCTGCCCGCCTTGGCCCGCTTCGGCGTCGCGGACAGCACGCCGACCAGGCCGCGCTTGGGCACCGCGCGGCCCGGTGCGGTCATCCCGGAGTTGCCCAGGAACGCCCGCTTGCCGATCCGCGCCTCGGCGATCCGCAGCCAGCCGCCGCCCAGCTCGTAAGAGGCGATCATGGTGTCGTCGGCCAGGAACGCGCCGTCGCCGACCGTGGTCATCGCGGGCAGCGCCAGCACCGTGGACGCCTCCACCCGCCGGCCCACCCGCATGCCCAGCGCCCGCAGCCACACAGGTGTGAACAGGCTGGCGTACAACGGAAACAGCCACACCCGCGCCATGCTCATCAGCCGCTCGGTGGTCCACGCCTGCCAGGCGACCTGTCCGTGCACCGGATGATGCCCGGCGCGCAGCCGGATGCTGAGCTGCCGTACCAGGATCAGCGTCAGAGTCGCATACGCCCCAAGGAAAGCGATCGTGGCCACCGGCACCCCGAGCAGCGCCTGGCCGAGCGCGCCGGAGAGCGTCGCCTCGCCGCGGACGAACGCGCCGAGGACCAGCACTGCCGGCACCGCGGCGAACGCCGGCAGCAGGCCGAGCAGGAGCGAGGTCAGCCCGTAGACCACGGTCCACCGCCGGGTGCGGGCCGGCCGGGTGGCCGGGTGGTGGCTCAGGGCCTTGCCGGAGCGGGTCGCCGGCACGCCGGTCCACCGCTCGCCGGCCGGCACCGAACCCAGCACCCCGGAACCCGGCGCGATCTCCGCCCGCTTCCCGATCCGCGCGCCGGGCAGCAGCGTGCTGCGCACGCCGACCGTGGCGCCCGCGCCGATCCGGATCCGGCCGACGTGC
Source organism: Actinophytocola sp. (assembly GCF_036002505.1). Classification (GTDB taxonomy): domain Bacteria; phylum Actinomycetota; class Actinomycetes; order Mycobacteriales; family Pseudonocardiaceae; genus DASYTH01. Next base: position 13,076 of record NZ_DASYTH010000045.1, read on the forward strand.
AACCGGTCGCCGTCCAGCCAGTGCCCGGACAGGTCCACCTCCGGCTCGACCGCGCTTCCCTTGCCCAGCTTGAGCATCCCGGTCACCGGCGGCAGCGAGTGCAGGTCGGCGTCCGCGCCGATCCGCGCGCCCATCGCCCGGGCGTAGAGCATGAGCCAACCGCCGGCCAGGTTCGTCGCCCCGCTCAGCTCGGCCAGCCGTTCGGCCGCCCACAATCGCAAGTGGACACTCCCACCCCGCGGGTGCGTTCCGGGCCGGACGTTCCGCAGCAGCAACCGCGCGCCGCCGGCGGCGATCGCGATCCGTCCGGGCGGGCTCAGCAGCACCAGCCACCCGGCCAGCACCCACCACCACGAGACGTGCACCGCCCACGGCGCGGCGACGAGGTTCGTGAGCGCGGCCGCGACCACCGACCATCGCAACCCGACCAGGGTGAACAGGGGCAGCAGCGCCAGCGTCTGGACGGCACCGGCCCGCCGCGGGGTCGGGGTCACCGTGCGGGCCGTGGTCTCGGCCGCGTTCAGCTCGTCGAGCTTGGCGGCCAGCGCGGCCACGGTCGGCAGCCGATAGACGTCGCTGACCGATACTTCGGGGTAGCGGCCGCGGAGGATCGACACGAGCCGGGCCGCGGCCAGGGAGCCGCCGCCGCTGGCGAAGAAGTCGGCCTCGGGTGCGGTCGCCGGCACGCCGAGCACCTCGCCCCAGCGCTCCGCCAGCCACGCCTCCGTGCCGTCCAGCGCGCCCGCCGGGATGTCCACGGTAGCCAGCGGCCAGGGCAGCGCCGCACGGTCCACCTTGCCCGAGGTCCGGGTCGGCAGCGTGTCCACCTCGGCCAGCAGCGGCACCAGCGCGGCCGGAAGCTTGGACTCCAATTGTTCGCGCGCGGCTGTTCGTTCGAACGAACAGCTCGGCACGATGTAACCGACCAGAATCTGGTTGCCGCCCGGCGTGTCGCGCACCGCCGCGGCCGCTCCGGCCACGTTCGGCAGCGCCTGCAGCGCCGCGTCCACCTCACCCAGCTCGATCCGCCGCCCGCCGAGCTTCACCTGCTCGTCCGCGCGCCCCACGAACACCAGGCCCTCGGGCTCGGCCCGGACCAGGTCGCCGCTGCGGTACGCCCGCGACCACTCCAGCGCCGGCAGCGCGGCGAACTTCTCGCTGTCCTTGACCGGATCCAGGTAGCGCGCCAGGCCCACCCCGCCGATCACCAGCTCGCCGGTACCGCCCATCGGCATCGGGGTGCCGGCCGCGTCCACCACGGCCAACTCCCAGCCGCGCAACGGAAGTCCGATCCGCACCGGGCCCTCGCCGGTGAGCTGCGCGGCGCAGGCCACCACGGTCGCCTCGGTGGGTCCGTAGGTGTTCCACACCTCCCGGCCCTCGACCGCGACCCGCTCGGCCAGCTCCGGCGGGCACGCCTCGCCGCCGAAGATCAGCAGCCGCACGTCGTCCAGCGCCTCGACCGGCCAGAGCGCGGCCAGCGTGGGCACCGTCGACACGATCGTGATCCCGTGTCGCACCAGCCACGAACCGAGATCCATGCCGGTCCGCACCAGGGACCGCGGCGCGGCGACCAGACAGGCGCCGTGCCGCCAGGCCAGCCACATCTCCTCGCACGAGGCGTCGAACGCGACCGAGAGCCCGGCCAGCACCCGGTCTCGCGGCCCGATCGGCTCGTCGGCCAGGAACAGCCCGGCCTCGGCGTCCACGAACGCGGCCGCGGCACGGTGGGTCACCGCGACGCCCTTGGGCTTCCCGGTGGACCCGGAGGTGAAGATGATCCACGCGTCGTCGTCCGGCGTCGGCTGCCCTGGTATGCCGCCCGGCGTGGCCCGGGGCGTGATCTTCTGGCCGGCGGTGAGCACCGCGCACACCCCGGCCTCGGTGAACACCAGTTCGGCCCGCTCGTCCGGGTCGTCGGCGTCCACCGGCACGTAGGCGGCGCCCGCGGCGAGCACGCCGAGGATCGACACGTAGAGGTCGAGGGTGCCGGACGGGACGCGGATGCCCACCCGGTCGCCCCGCCCGATCCCGGCGCGGTTGAGCCGTTGCCGGAGCAGGTCGGCGGAGGCGAGCAGAGCGCGGTAGGTCAGCGCGGCGGCGCCGTCGTCCAGAGCCGGCGCGGTCGGGTGCCGGCGGGCGGTCTCCCGCAGGATGTCCAGCAGCGTGCGCTCCGGTGGCGCACCGTCGGCGCCCGCGAACACGGCCGGGGATGTCGCCTCCGCGACGAGTGCCTCGAGCTCGGCAAGGTACGGACGCGGTTCGGCGACGGCGGTCATCCAGCCTCCGGGTAGGGGTCACGGCCCCGACCCCGGGGCAGCACGGCGACCAGCGACTTTACCTGATGGTCTCACAGACCCGCGAGTCCCCACGTCCAGCACGCGAGTCCCCAGTTCCAGCACGCGAGTTCCCAGTTCCGAGACGGGAACTCGCGTGTCTGAACCGGGGACTCGCGGAGGATCAGTAGTCCGCGCCGGCCGACATCCGGGCGTCGGCGCGCTCCCGGCCGGAGCCGTGGGCCTGCTTGAGGCCGTGCAGCTTCTCCTTGGTGCTGCCGTGCCCGGTGTCCTTCTTGAGGGCCTTGTGCAGCCCCTCGGTGCCGTTGCCGTACCCCGCGTAGTACGCGGCGTCGGCGATGTCGTAACCCTGCAACATGAACTCGAGCAGCTGCTGGATCTTGTCCGGCAGGCTCTCCATGTCGTTGAGCAGCTCGTCGATCGCGTCGTCGAGGCCGTCCTCGTGACTCATCTCGTCGAAGCCCTGCTCCTGCATCGCAGCTGAATACTCCGCGTGGGAGTCGTCGTCATACTCAGGCATGACACAAGCCCACCACCGCTGCGGAACAGCGGGGATGTCTCTTCGGGCAGTCACTGGTGCGGCGTTGCGTGAAGTAGTGAATCGTAGTTCACTTCTTGTATGGCCTACCGCCGCACCGCCGCCGTCCAGGCCAGGCTGGACGCCTCCCGGCGCGAGATCCTCAAGGCCGCCATCACCCTGCTCACCGAGCACGGCTACGCGGGCTGCTCGGTCGCCGCGGTAGCCGCCCGCGCCGGCGTCGCCACCGGCACGGTCTACCGGCACTTCCCCGACAAGGCCACCCTGCTCACCGAGGTGTTCCGCACCGCGGCCACCCGCGAGATCTCCGCCGTCGCCGCCGCCGCCCGCCGCCCCGCCAGCATCCCCGACAAGATCACCGCCGTCATCGACACCTTCGCCGGCCGCGCGTTCAAGTCACCCCGCCTCGCCTACGCCCTCCTCGCCGAGCCCGTCGATCCCGCCGTCGACGCCGAACGCCTGGTGTTCCGCCGTGCCTACCGCGACCTCGTCGCCGCCACCGTCGCCGACGGCGTCACCCACGGCGTCCTTCCCCCGCAGAACCCCGGCGTCACCGCCGCCGCCCTGGTCGGCGCCATTGCCGAGACCCTGGTCGCGCCCCTGGCCGCCGGCAGCCCCGAGCCCGACACCATCCCCGCCCTGATCACCTTCACCCTCCGAGCCATAGGAGCCACCGATGCCGCCGACGCATGAGGTCACCAACCAGCCCCCGCCCCTCAACGGCCACAACCTCGCCGACGACCCGGCCCTCCTCGAAGGCCTCCGCCGCGAAGGCGCTGGCTGGGCCGAATCCGAGCTGCGCCAACTGGGCCACCTCGGCGGCACCGACCAGGCCCAGGAATGGTCCCGCCTCGCCCACGCCTACCCACCGGTCCTCCGCACCCACGACCGGTACGGCCACCGCATCGACGAAGTCGAGTTCAACCCCGCCTGGCACTCCCTCATGGATGTCGCCGTCTCCCACGGCCTGCACGCCTACCCCTGGCAGGACCGCCAGCCCGGCTCCCACGTCGCCCGCGCGGCGAAGTTCTACGTGTGGGGCCAGGTCGAACCCGGCCACACCTGTCCCATCTCCATGACCTACGCCGCCATCCCCGCCCTGCGCCACAACCCCACGCTGGCCGAAACCCTCGAACCCCTCCTCGCCGCACCGGTGTACGACTACGGGTTGCGGGTCCCCACCACGAAAAGCGGCCTCATCGCCGGCATGTCCATGACCGAAAAGCAAGGCGGCTCCGACGTCCGCGCCAACACCACCCGCGCCGTCCCCACAGCCGACGGCTCCTACCTCCTCACCGGCCACAAATGGTTCACCTCCGCCCCCATGTCGGACCTGTTCCTCACCCTCGCCCAAGCCCCCGGCGGCCTCTCCTGCTTCCTCGTGCCCCGCGTCCTCCCCGACGCCACCCGCAACCGACTCTTCCTGCAGCGCCTGAAAGACAAACTCGGCAACCGCTCCAACGCCTCCGCCGAGCTCGAATACGAAGACGCCGTCGGCCACCTCATCGGCGAAGAAGGCCGCGGCGTCCCCACCATCATCAACATGGTCAACCTCACCCGCCTCGACTGCGTCCTCGGCTCCGCCGCCAGCATGCGATGGGGCACCGTCCAAGCCGTCCACCACACCGCCCACCGCCGCGCCTTCGGTACTGTCCTCATCGACGCCCCGCTCATGACCAACGTCCTCGCCGACCTCACCATCGAAGCCGAAGCCGCCACCACCGTCGCCCTCCGCCTGGCCGGCGCCACCGACCGCGCCATCGCCGGCGACGAAGCCGAAGAATCCTTCCGCAGATTGGCGTTGGCGGTCACCAAGTACTGGGTCTGCAAACGCGCCCCCGCCCACGCAGCTGAGTCCCTGGAATGCCTGGGCGGCAACGGCTACATCGAAGACTCCGGCATGCCCCGCCTCTACCGCGAAGCCCCCCTGTCCTCCATCTGGGAAGGCTCCGGCAACGTCGCCGCCCTGGACGCCCTCCGCGCCATGGCCAAACAACCAGAATCCGTCGACACCTTCTTCACCGAACTAAACCAGGCAACCGGCGCCGACCACCGCCTGGACGACGCCGTAACCGAACTCCGCAAAGACCTAGCCGACACCTCCCACATCGAAACGCGCGCCCGCCGACTGGTAGAAAAAATGGCGCTAACGTTGCAAGGTTCGCTCCTGGTCCGCCATGCACCGACCGCAGTGGCTGACGCGTTCTGCGCGTCCAGATTGGCAGGGGATTGGGGTGCGGCGTTCGGTACATTGCCGGCGGGGGTGGATACCGGAGCGCTAGTGGATCGTGCCAGAGTGCGCATTTGAGGGTTATTTGCAGTGGTGCTGGGTGTGGGGGTGTTGGGGGTTGTCGCGGCGTGCATTGTGCGGGGTCGCTCCTCCGGCCATG